>NZ_JBFAYO010000005.1:115808-304042 GCF_040681325.1 Nocardia sp. NPDC051787 | reverse complement strand
TTATTCGTTCCCGGGTTTCCGGTCGGACCGTTGTTCGGGCCGATTTCGCCTTCCGGCGTCACAGCGACATCGGCAATGGCATTCCCCGAAACCCAGACCACGCGACCGGCGCCGTTGGCAGCCAGCGACGGCGAAATCAGGGCCCGCTCTCCGTTCCGGGTGATCGTCACGCCAGGCCCCACCTTGTGGCCGTCCGGCAACGGCACGAAGGTGTCGGCATTGGCGGCACCGGTCGACAGCAGGCCCATGGCAACGGCCGCGGCGGCGCCGATGCCCGCGACGCGGGCACCGCGGCGCATAGTGCGGTTCTCGCTCATACTTCCCCTCATCAGGTTCAAACAGTCAACCTCGACCATCGAGGCTGGACGTGGTCCTCTCAGGCCCAGCTCAGTGTGTCGCTCCTTTGTTGCCGGTGTGTAACCGGTTGTAATTTCAGCGCAACGTACCAGCTGGCAACGGAACCGAGCCCAGTTCCAACCGGGCGGCCTCATGCGTGCCGATACCCGGGCCTGCGGGGTCCATATTGCATGGCTCGATGGGGACATTAAACGGTGGATAACGGCGATCGCAACGCGACGGTTCGTAAAGTTCAGAGTGACCTAAGTCACAGTTGCGAACATCTGAATATGGCGTGACGTGCATAAATGCAAGTTCACTACAGCCGAGGCTGTCCGAAAGCTACCCAAGGGGGCCGTCGCCACATACGGGACAGAGCCGTAAAGATTTCGCTGGGATTACTTTCGGCCGGAAATGATCACGGCCGAATCACGAGAACGCTGGCTCGAATACGTAGCTACTACGTAGATAACGGCCTCAGCCGTGGTGCGGGGGGACCTGAGCGCGTAGCCAGTCGTCGCCGGACCGGCCGTCCCCGGCATCCTCGCCGCGCTCGTCGCTGGTGGTCTCGGGCAGGGGGTCACCGAAGATCTTCGCCAGACGCGCGGCATCCCTCGCCCGGCGAGCCGCCGGGCGAGGGTTGTCGGAGGGAGTGTGGGCGGTGATTACTCGACCAATCCGGAGAGTTCGCCGATCACTCGGCTCGCGAGCGGCCCGAGCGTCGCCATACCGTCCCGGATCGCGGATCTGGTGCCGGGCAGGTTGACCACCAGGGTGCTTCCGGACACGCCGGCCACGCCGCGGGACAGACCCGCGTCCAGCGATCCGGCTACCCGGCCGGAGGAACGCAGCGCTTCGCTGATTCCCGGCAATTCGCGGTCGAGCACTTGCGAGGTGGCCTCCGGCGTGACGTCACGCGGGGACATGCCCGTGCCGCCGACGGAGATCACCAGATCGACGCCGCCGATCACCGCGGTGTTGAGCGCGTTGCGGATCTCGACCTCGTCGGCCTGTACCGACACCGACGCGTCAACGAGGAAACCCGCCTCGGTGAGCAGCTCGGTGACCAGCGGGCCGAGCGAGTCCACACCTCCATGCGCCGTTCGATCGTCGACGACCACCACCAGAGCACGCCCCGCCACAGGAGCATCGATTTCCATGCTGCTCACCGTAGCGCCTGCGTCGAGCAACTCGGCGGCCGCGCCGACAACGCCGGCGTCGATGTCGGTCAGCGGAGCCCGTCCGCCGCGCATCATCGGCCGCCCTCCGCGGGCGCGCCGGAGAGGGTCACCTCGACGGTCTTGGGGTTGTTGCCTTGCTCATCGGTGTAGGTGACATTCACCTTGTCTCCTGGTTGATGGGACCGGACCGCGGCGACGAGCGCGTTTCCGGAATCGATCGGGCGGTCGTCGAGCTTCGTCACCACCACACCCGGTGGAATGCCCGCCCGAGCGGCGGGGCCGTCCGGCGTCACGTCTCGCACCGTCGCGCCGGAAATCTGCTGCGCCGGGTCCTGCTGGCGCGACACGGTGATCCCGATTTGGGCGTAAGTGGCTTTTCCGGTCTTGATGAGCTCATCGGCGACCCGGCGCGCCTGATCCACGGGGATCGCGAAGCCGAGTCCGATCGAGCCGGTCTGGCCACCGACGGTCTCGGCGGGCCCGAGCGTCGCGATGGCGGTGTTGATGCCGACGAGCTTGCCGTTGCCGTCCACCAGAGCGCCACCCGAATTGCCCGGGTTGATCGCGGCGTCGGTCTGGATCGCATCGATCACCGGGCTGACCGCCGGGCTCGGCTCGCTGCCGTTGCCCGAGGTCACCACGGGCCGGTTCAACGCCGACACGATGCCCGTGGTGACCGTGCCCGCGAGTCCGAGCGGCGAGCCGATCGCGACGACCGGTTGACCGACCTGGAGGTTCGCCGACGTGCCCAGCTCGATCGGGGTGAGACCGCTGCGGCCGGACACCTTGATGACGGCCAGGTCGGAGACCGGGTCGGCGCCGACCACCGTCGCGGGCGCGCTGCTGCCGTCAGCGAACACGACCTCCATCCTCGCGTTCGGCCCGCCGCCCGCGGCTACGTGATTGTTGGTCAGAATGAGCCCGTCGGAGGACAGGATCACCCCGGAACCCTCGCCCTCGGCCCTGCTGCTGGCCACCTTGATCATGACCACGCTGGGCAGCACCTTCTGCGCGACCGACTGGGTGGATCCGGCCGGGGCGGTGGAGGCGTTGTTGATGTTCGGTTTCGGCGCATCCAAGGCGTTGGTGACCGGGGCGCGGCCGTCGTCGGTGCGAGTGACCAGCGCGCCGACCGCGCCGCCGACGCCGCCGCTGACCAAGGCGAGCGCGACCGCGCCCGCGACGAGGCCGGTGCGAATCGGACGCCGGGGCGGCCCATCGTAGACGCCGTCGTGCGGCTTGCCGTGGGGCGCGGCGTACCCGCCGAACGGCTGCGTGGGATTGTGCTGGGCCGGGTACTGCGCCGACGGATGCTGCGGTCCCTGCGGACCGTAACCGTGGGCCTGCGCCTCCCCCGGACCGAAGGCGCCGCCATGCGGCGTACCCGCCGACCACGGGCCGGATGCCGCGCCGGGGATATGCTCAGCCGGCTCTCGGCCCGAACCGGCACTGGCCGCGCCGGGGTCCGGTCGGTCCTTCGAATCCTCGCTCATGGAATCCTCGTTTCTGCTCACGTCGTCACCGCGCCGGCGCTCGGCGCCGCCGTTCGCGACTGCGTGCTCCCTCGGTTCGCTCACCTCGCCGACGCTCGGCTCCGGCACGAGCGAGTGCTCGGCTGTGTTCATTTGTTCGCTGTGCCGACCAGGTTGGTCCCAGTGACTGAGAGCGGACTGAGACCGTGCTTTCAGTTTTCCGAGATCTGCCCATCGCGGCCAGCATTAGAACCATCGACAAGTCAATGTCTCAAAGTATGCGACAAACCGATCGAGGCAATGTCCGAATTATCGGTGAATATTTCGCACAGAACTGACCATTGTGCGGGAAATAGACGCCCATCGGGCGGTATTGCGTCAATCCGGCGCGGGGGCTCCCGGCTCACCCGGCAGCACGATGCGGACGACGGTGCCACCGCGTTCAGAAGTATCGACGGCGATGGTGCCGCCGTGTTTTGTCACCACTTGCTTCACGATCGCCAGGCCGAGGCCCGAACCCGGCATCGATCGGGACGAGGTGATCCGATAGAAGCGCTCGAATACCAGCTCGCGCTCCGGCGCGGGAATTCCCGGCCCCGCGTCGTCGATGGCAAGCTCCAGCAGCCCCGGGCCGCTCTCCCGCATGACGATGCGGACCTGCGCGCCGGCGGGGCTCCACTTGGCGGCGTTGTCGAGAACGTTGAGCACCGCGCGCTCCAGCCCCGCGTCGTGCCCGTACACGAACCACGGTCGCAGATCCGCGACGAACTCGATGCCGGTGCGGCGGCGCCGGGCTCGCTCGAGCGCGCGTTCCACCACGTCGCCGAGATCGACGCGCTCGTAGACGGTTTCCGGTGCGTCTTCCCGCGCGAGATCGACCAGATCGCCCACCAGCGTCGACAATTCTTCGATCTGGGCCATGACGTCCGCGCGCAGCCCGGCCATGTCCTCGTCCGGTATCCGGGGTGCGCCCGGGCGGCTGGAAGCGATGAGCAACTCCATGTTGGTCCGCAACGACGTCAGCGGCGTGCGCAATTCGTGCCCGGCGTCGGCGACCAGCCTGCGCTGCCGGTCGCGCGACTCGGTCAAGGCGCGCAGCATGGTGTTGAAACTGTCGGTGAGCCTGGCCAGTTCGTCGTCGCCGGTCACCGGGATCGGCGTCAGATCGTCGGTGCGCGCGACGCGTTCGGTGGCCGCGGTGAGCCGGGCGATGGGTCGCAATCCGGTCCGGCCGACCGCCGTGCCCGCCGCGGCGGCCAGCACGACACCGCAGCCGCCGACCACGAACAGCAGCCAGGCGAGCCGGTCCAGCACCTCCCTGGTCCGGTCCAGTCGCTGCGAGATCACCAGTGTCGCACCGGAATTCGTGTGAACAGCCAGCACACGCTGATTGCCGACGGTGCGCAGCGAGGAACTCCGCTCCCCCTCCGCGACGTCCATCTCCTCGACCCCGACCGGTGGATCGGTCGACTGCGGTGGCGAATAGGGCTTGAGATCGGGATAGATCAGCGCGATTCCGGTGTCGTCGTAGAAGGCCGAGGCGATCATCAGATTCTGGATGTTGAATCCGTACGGATTGCTGGCGATCACGGCGGTGGCGCGGCTGCGCAGCTGCGCGTCCACGTCGGCGTACAACGCGCGCGCCACGAGCGCGTAAGCCGCGATCGAGGTGACCGCCACCGCGATCGCCACCACGGAGGCGGCCAGCAGGGTCACTCGCCAGCGCAGCGAGACCGATCGGGTCAGCGGCATCGGCGGCCGCATGTCCGCCGACTCGGGCGGTCGCTGGCCGAGCGCGGCGACGACGGGTCGCTTGGGGGCTGTCCGTGCCATGAAAGCGGCCTACGGGGGTGTTTCGCGTAGCACGTAGCCCACGCCGCGCACCGTGTGGATCAACCGCGGCTCGCCCTCGGCCTCGGTCTTGCGGCGCAGATAACCGATGTACACCTCTAGCGCGTTTCCCGAGGTTGGGAAATCATAGCCCCAGACCTCCTCGAGAATGCGACTGCGAGTCAGTACCCGGCGCGGATTGGCCATCAACATTTCCAGCAGTGAGAACTCGGTGCGGGTGAGACTGATCGGGCGGGCGCCGCGGGAAACCTCACGCGTCACCGGGTCCAGCGACAGATCGGCGAACTTCATGGCCTCCGATGCCTCACCCGGATCGGCGGCCGTGCGGCGCAGCAGCGCCCGCAGCCTGGCCAGCAGCTCTTCCAGCGCGAAGGGCTTCGGCAAATAGTCGTCCGCCCCGGCGTCGAGCCCGGCAACCCGCTCGGAGACCGAATCTCGCGCCGTGAGAACCAGAATCGGCAAATCATCGCCCGTGCTGCGCAACCTGCGACAGACCTCGAGCCCGTCCAGCCGGGGCATCATCACGTCCAGCACGAGCGCATCCGGTCGCTGCGCGGTTGCCTTCTCCAGCGCGTCCACGCCATCCACCGCGAGATCGACGGAGTAGCCGTTGAAGGTGAGCGACCGGCGCAGCGATTCCCGGACAGCCCGATCGTCGTCGACTACCAGAATGCGCATGCCACCAGTTTGACCGCAGCGACTGAGAGGTAACTGAGAGGCCACCCCCGACACGCCGCGGCGAGTCCTGGTGCAGCGTTCGGCGCGTCACCCCGCTCCGACCCCGGATGACCAGGGGCTTCCACGACAATGTCGAGAAGTTGACGCGTCCTTGACGCATTCCGCCGCGAATCATGTTCTCTATAGCCATATTCGGCAATTTGCGTACCGACTCCCCCGGATTGCCGATGACCACTCTGCACGGTATGTTCCGTGCGGTAAAAAGAAGACCTCTAGTTGGTTCTTTGCGGGTTGAATCAATACTGAACAGCCACGCGCAACCGAGGTCACTGGTGAAGCGGAGGCGACGGAAGCGGATGGAAGCTGCACCGCGGTCCTGGCAATTCAGCCTGTCGAACTGGTCGGTCACCCGCAAGGTTGGCGTGGTGCTCGTGCTTCCGGTGCTGCTGGCCACCGTCTTCGCCGTGCTCCGAATCAACAACGAACTGCGTACCATGACGCAGTTGGACGCGGCCACCGAACAAGCCATCATCATCCGCCCGATCGTCAAGTTCGGTACCGCGACCGAGCAACTCGGCGTCACCGCGACGGCCACCTGGGGCAACACCGCCGACCCGCAGACCGACGCGGCGCTGACGAAGTTCGACCAGGCGCTGGCCGAGCTGGAAGCCGCGCTGCAGACCACCAAGGCCAGCGGCCGGGTCACCTCCGAGCTCGCCTCGGCCATCGCGACCGGCACCACGATGCGCAACAGCCTGCGCAACGGCTCGCCCGCGATGGTCGGCGAACAGTCCGACGAGATCATGGTGCGCATCGGCAACGCGCTCGCGCTGTCACCCTCCGTGGACGACTTGGTGATCCAGCGCTACTTCCTGCAGCTGGCGTCGGTGCAG
Organism: Nocardia sp. NPDC051787; assembly: GCF_040681325.1. Classification (NCBI taxonomy): domain Bacteria; kingdom Bacillati; phylum Actinomycetota; class Actinomycetes; order Mycobacteriales; family Nocardiaceae; genus Nocardia; species Nocardia sp. NPDC051787. The sequence goes on along the minus strand of NZ_JBFAYO010000005.1, from coordinate 297,631 downwards.
ACCGCACGGCGCGTGCTCACCCAGCAGCGCATGCTGATCGGCTCACCGGACGCGGGCCGCAACACGAGCGTGCGGCCGCGCGTGCTGGTCGCCGCGGGCGCCGAGATCACGATGATCTACCAGTACGCGCAGATCCTGCCGGACTACGCGGGCAATATGCGCCCGCTGCTGGACGCGGTGCAGACCCGTCTCGGCACGTTCAGCCAGAACGTCGCCGATCCGGCGACCAACCCCGCCGTGCTCGATTCGCTCCAGATCAGTTCGGACACCTACGAGAAGACCACCGTGCAGCTGATCGACACGATCGACAGCGCACTGGCCGACCGCACCACCGCGGCGCAGACCGGCGCGCTGCGCGAGACGACGATCGTCATCGGCATGCTGCTCGCGGGCCTGGCGCTGGCTCTGTCGGTGGCACGCACCCTGGTCGTCCCGGTCCGTCGGCTGCGGCGCGACGCGCTCGAGGTGGCGCACATCAAGCTGCCCGATGAGCTGGCCGTGGTGCGCGCGGGCGGCACCACACCGGAGATCACCCCGGTCGCCGTGCACACCACCGACGAGATCGGCCAGCTGGCCCGCGCCGTCGACGAGATCCATGAACAGGCGCTCAACCTCGCCGCCGACCAGGCCCGCCTGCGCCTGCAGATCGGCAACATGTTCGAAACCCTCTCCCGCCGCAGCCAATCGCTGGTCGAGCAGCAGCTGGCGCTGATCGAGGATCTCGAACACGACGAGGACGACACCGACCGGCTGCAGAGCCTGTTCCGCCTCGACCACCTGGCCACCCGTATGCGCCGCAACGGCGACAACCTGCTCGTGCTCGCAGGCACCGCGCTGCGCCGCGGCCAGCTGCACCCGGTACACCTGTCGGACATGCTCTGGAGCGCGGTCTCCCAGGTCGAGGACTACCAGCGGGTCGAGATCGGCGCGGTGCCCGACGGTATCGTCGCGGGCGAGCCTGCGGTCGACATCGAGCACCTGCTCGCCGAGCTGATCGACAACGCGCTGCGCTACTCCCCGCCGACCACTCCCGTCACGGTGATGGTGTCGCGCGCGGTGGACGGCGGCTACCTGATCGAAATCACCGACCGCGGCCTGGGCATGTCCCTGGAAGACCTGCAGACGACCAACGAACGGCTCGCCTCCGGTGGTGAGGTCACTGTCGAGACGGCGCGCCGAATGGGTCTGTTCGTCGTCGGCCGGCTGGCCAAACGCCACACCATCACGGTCAGCCTGCGCCGCACCTCGACGATGGCGCAGCAGCCCGGCATCACCGCAAGCGTGCACCTGCCCGGCGCTCTGGTCGCGCCGCCGATGGACGTCACCGACCCGGCGGGCAAACCGCTCGATATCACCGCCGAGCATCAGCTGCCGACGCTCGCCGCATCGCCCACCGGCGCGCACCCCCGCAATCTCGTACCGGTGCCGAGCCTGCCGCAGCGCGACACCGCACGCTTCGGCGTGACCAGTTCCGGTCTGCCCCAGCGCCGTCCGGCCATCCGGGTCGCTGATTCGTCCGACCAGCCCGCGGTCTCCGCGCCGGTCGGCCGCGCGGTCAATCCGGCCGATCAGCCGCCCACCCAGCCCTGGCCGGTGCTCACTCCCCGCACGGAGACCGACCACACCCCGGCCGGCCCGTTCGGTCCGCCGACGTCCGCCGGGAGTGAACCGTCCGGCGACGCCGGACAACAGCCCGCGCCCACCGATCTGTGGACCGAGATCCAGGACGACGATCCGGCCACCGGACCGAATCCGGCGGTGGCCAGGGAGAGCGTCGCACCCCAGACCACCGCACGGTCCGGTCTTCCGATCCGCAAGCCGTCCACCGCACCCGCTGACCCACCGCAGGAGGTGGCATCCGAACCCGCGACGGTCACCTCATCCCGGCTACAGCCGGTGGCCGGCGCCTCGCCCACTCCGATCTATCAACGCATGGTCTCGGAATGGCTGGTCGAGCCCTCGACCTCGCAATCGCCGGAGAGCACATGGTCTTCGCCTGGGGACGCGGGCTGGCTGGCCGCCGAGGATGCCAGCAATCCGACGACCACGGCGCGTACTGTCGGCGGACTGCCGATCCGCAGACCGGGCGCCCAGCTGGTGCCCGGCGGCCTGGCGCCGGCGGAGGACGCCGGAACGCGTGATCCAGACGAAATTCGCACTAACTTGACCAGGCATCTCAGTGGGGTCCGCAGCGGGCGGGCCAATGCGCAGTACAACGACGGAGGGCTTGCATGACCAACGCGAACAACAGCACCACGGACGAGAATCTGAACTGGCTGGTCGCCCGCTTCACCCGGGATGTGCCCGGCGTGTCCCACGCGGTGCTGGTGTCGGCGGACGGCCTGTTGCAGGCCACCAGCCCGCATCTGCCCAGCGACCGCGCCGAGCAACTCTCCGCCGTCACCGCCGGCCTGGCCAGCCTCTCCATGGGCGCGGCCTCCCTGTTCGACGGCGGCAAGGTGATGCAGTCCATCGTGGAGATGCAGCGCGGCTACCTGCTGGTGATGAGCGTCGGCAACGGCTCGCACCTGGCCGTGCTGGCGAACAAGACACACGACATCGGTCGTATCGGCTACGAGATGGCGCTGCTGGTCGACCGGGTGGGCTCGGTGGTCACCGCCACCGCCCGTACCGCCGTCTGAGTGTGAGATGTCCAACCCATACGGCCCTGGACCACGACCAACCACCCGCGTCCGGCCGTACGCCCTGACCTCCGGGCGTACCGAACCGGCGATCGAGCTGCCGCTGGAGGCGGTCATCGAAACCTTGTCGTACACTGCACATCTCGACTGGCCGACCGGCGACATCCGCACCGAGATACTGCGACTCGGCACGCATCGGCTGTCGGTCGCGGAGATCGCGGCGCATCTGGACCGGCCGCTGGGCATGGTCCGGGTGGTGATCGGCGACCTCGTCGTCGACGGCACCATGCGCGTGCATTCGACCCTGACCGAAGAGGCGAGCTATGACGAGCGACGTTCGCTGATGGAGAGGACATTGCGTGGACTCCGCGCCCTATAGGAATCTGGGGCCCAGTGGAAATCCCGGGCCAAGTGGGAATATCGGAACGGGGAACGCCCCTGGACCGGACGGCTTCGAGAACCGCGTCGCCTCGACGAAGATCGTTGTCGCCGGCGGCTTCGGCGCGGGCAAGACCACGTTCGTCGGTGCGGTGTCGGAGATCGTTCCGCTGCGCACCGAGGCGATGGTGACCCGTTACTCCGACGGCATCGACGATCTCGCCGAGACACCGGAGAAGGAAACCACCACGGTCGCGATGGATTTCGGCCGGATCATCCTGCCGGGCAACCTGGTGCTCTATCTGTTCGGCACACCGGGCCAGCGACGGTTCTGGTTCATGTGGGACGACCTGATCCGCGGCGCGATCGGCGCCGTGGTGCTGATCGACACCAGGCGGCTGGAGGACAGCTTCGCCGCGGTCGACTTCTTCGAGGCGCGCAAGCTGCCGTTCCTGATCGCGGTGAACCGGTTCCCCGACGCGCCGCGCTTCCCGATCGCGGAGCTGCGCGAGGCGCTTTCGGTCCGCGAGGGCGTGCCGATCGTGGATATCGACGCGCGCAACGCGATCGAGGTGCGCCAGGCGCTGGCCGCGGTCACCGAATACGCGATCGCCCAGCTGAAGGCGAGCGAACTGGAAGGAAGCGCCCGGCATGCGTGAGGTCGCGACGCTGGCTGCGGGCAATGGCGCCGGGGCGTCGGTCGATCAGTTCGCGCTCGGCTATTGGCTGGTCGCGCTGACCTTGGGTATCTCCGTGCTCGGCGCGGTAGTCGGCCTCGCATGCCTGGTGCACAGCGCGCGCTCGGTCCAGTTCCGGCTCGTCTGGCTGGTTTCCGCGGCCATCTCGCTCGGCGGCGTCGGGGCGTGGCTGGCCACGTCGGTGGCCATGCTCGGCCTGCGGGTGCCGGGTAGCGCGATCCGTTACGACTCGGGCCGCTTGGTCGCGGCTCTGGTGGTGTCGATCGTGACGGTCCTGGCCGCGCTGCTGACCATCGGCCGCAAACCGCGCCTGACGCTGCTGCTGCCCGGCGGGTTGGTTCTCGGCCTCGGCATCGCTCTCACGCACTACCTCGGCATCGGCTCGATCGCGATCCAGGGTTCGGTCGACGTGACGATCTGGCTGGCCGCCGTTTCGGCGGTAATCGGGGTGATCACCGCGACCGCGACGCTCTGGTCGTTCCAGGCGGTGCGTTTCCCGCTGGCCCGCGCCGCGACGGTGCTGCTGTTCGGCGTCGGTGTGATCGCGACCTACTACACGGCGATGGCCGCATTGCATTTCGACGTGGATCGGTCGGCGAAGGTGCCCGAGGGTGTGGAGTTGTTCGACTTCGTGTTCCCGATGTTCGTCATAGGCTTGCTGGCGCTGACGGTGCCGATCTCCGCGGTGCTGATCGCTCCGGACCGCCGCGAATTCGCTACCCCGCCGAAGCCGCGCCGACCGAAGCTGGAGCCGGTCGGCTGATTCGCCAGCCGCCCGAACGGCGAATCCCCCAGCAGTAGGTCTGTTTTCGCGACACTGGTCGACCCGCCTCCCCGATTCGCGCTGATCGGTGGAGGCGGGATTCGGCGATGACCCGGAAAGACCCGTCCGGCCGACTTACAGTGGGAGCCATGTTTTTCGGTCCGGGGTTCGCCGCTGGACGTCCAGCGTGCGCCGTGGAGTTCGGCTTCGCGGTGTCCGACGGTGCCCGAGGCCTGCCCAGCTAGCTAGCTGCTCACGTACCGCCGTAGCATCGCCCGGTCACGGTCGGCGGCGCTGCCATGTGAAGGCCGAGACCTGATTTCGGACAGTGGATTTCTTTTGAACGGGAGGATCCGGACGTGACGCCGGAACAAGAGGCAGTGCTGCGCGACATCCAGGTTCAGCTGCGCGGGCCCGGCTTGTCCGGCTGGCCGCAGCTCGGCACCGACGCGGACGGCGAGCATCGCACGCTGGTGGACGGGTTGGCCGCCGCGCTGGCGCGCATCGGCGAGCTGGAGCGCCAATACGCTGAATTGCGAACGCAAATAGTCGAATTGCGGACCGAGATCAGCGAACTGGAGGCGACGACAGCCGAGCTGACCGAGCAGGTGCAGCGGTTGGACCGGCCGCACCTGCCGTGGCCGCTCTCGCTGATCGAGGGTCCCGCCGCGCTGGTCGGTGAGCAGCTGGCGCGGTTGGAGGCACTGTGGGCGGACTTGGCCGGGTTGCGGGGCCACGACGGCGCCGAGCGGCACGAGACCGACGACAAGGCCGGACCCGCGGAGCTGACCTCGAAAAACTGAGCGGCACACCGCCGCACCGTCAAGCACGCGGGGATCCGCGGTGGGAGAAGGAAATCGGGAGAGCCGGATCGGCGAGACGCCGTTCAGATTGGCGATGAGCGGGTTCTCCTGGGAACCAGGAGAACCCGCCCTCGAGCACGAGGGTACCGCTGTCCGGCCTTGCGCGCATCAATTTCGGCGTACTTTTTCGCCGCCAAAAACCAACCGGCGGTATCGATTTCATGGCGTAGCTATCCGGTCGCAACCGCACTGGACGCAATAGTGCGACGTGATGCAGGCCATATCGGTAGCTGAAGAATAGCCGTGGCGAGGGGCGGTTCGCTATAAGGTCACGTCACCACTGGTTTTTCGGACAACCGACCAGCAGCGCCACGTTTGCCCGCCTCGATAGAAACGTTGAACAGTAGCAAGCCGTCACCGCCGAACACGCAGCGCCGCAGGCGCTACCGAGGATTACAGCCGATCGAGATCGATCAGGCCGCGCCGCACGGCCGCGACCAACCTGCGCGGTACCTGATGCACCACGCCGCCGACAGTGACCGGTACCAGTTCGACCGGTGCGGCCTTCCAGTTCGCCCTGCGGCTGCGGGTGTTCGATCGCGACATCTTCCGCTTCGGCACGGCCATGTCAGGCCTCCCCTCGGATACGCTTGCCGTACTTGCGCTCGAACTTCTCCACCCGTCCCTGGGTGTCCAGCACGCGGTGCGCGCCGGTCCAGAACGGGTGCGAGTCGGCCGTCACATCCACTGTCAGCAGCGGATAGGTGTTGCCGTCCGTCCACTCGACGGTGCGCGCGCTGGTGGCTGTGGAACGGGTGAGGAACCGCTTGCCGGTGCTCACGTCCTCGAAGACCACCGGGTGGTAGTCGGGATGGATTCCCTTCTTCATTTCGCCTCTCCTCTCGGGCTTTTCACGTCTTCGACTGCTCGGTCCGCGGCGTCGCCGTCCGCGCAGGGATCGGCGTGCCACTCCCCGAACGGGTCCTCCCACTCGGCCACCAGCTCGGGTGCGCGCTCGACCAGCCGCAGCTCCTCGTCCTCCACCAGCGCCCAATGCAGCGCCTCGCGGATCTCCGCCGGATCGGCGTCGTGCACCAGGATCGCCAGCGAGACGTCCCGGTCCCCGAAACGCTCGTCCCAGCGCAGCGCGGCCATCGCGCGGCGCTCCGGGTGGACCTCGGCCAGCTCGTCGGGGGACATCGCGGCCAGCCACCGACCGGCGCCGCCCACCCGCAGGCCGCCGCCCGCTGATTCCACCCAGACCACCTCGTCGGGCTGGGTCGCCAGCCACAGGCGGCCGCGCGCGGTCACCACGCCGTCGAACAGCACGTCGAGCGCCTCGTGCAGGCGGCCGGGATGGAACGGGCGTCCCGCGGCGAACTCCATGAGCACGACGCCGTAGTCGCTGGTCAAGGGTGGGGTGCCGCGCAGCAGCGGCGCGTGCGCGTCGAAGATACGGCCGCGCCGCGAGTCGGCGCAGATGCGCGCGAGCAGCGCTTCGACCCCGGCGGGCGTGAGTTCTTCTGGCTCGTCGACCCAGTCGACCGGCGCACCGGGGACCAGCCGCGCCAGTACCGCGGCGAGTTTTCCTCGATCGGCCCGCGCGTCGCTGAGCAGCGCTCCGTCGGTTTCGACGGCGCCGAGGGCGATCACCGCGTCGGCGAAGTCGACCTGGCCGACCGCGACCTGCGCCACCGTGCGGTCGTCGTCGGCGCGAGCGAGGCCGCGCTCGACGAGCGTATCCTCGCCGGTCGCGTCGGCGAGCCAGGTGCCGGCGTCCAGACAGGTGAGCACCGCGTCCACCCGCACGTCGCGCCCTGCGGGACCGTCGACGCGACCGTGCACGCCGCTGACCACGACGTCCTCGATGGCCTGGCACACCGCTTCGGCCTCGAACGCGGGATCGAGTGCGAGCACGATGCGGTCGACCGAATCGCGCCGGGCAAGTGTGCACAGCAGCGGGAGCAGGTCCATCCGCAGCGTGCAGGAGACACAGCCGTGCGCGAGTTCGAGCACGGCGGAGGTCTCCTCCGTCGCGGTGCGCACCGTGCGGTGCACGATGCCTTCGCGCAACTGGGCGAGGTCGTGGCGGACGACGACGGTGCCCGGCGCCGCGCCCAGCGCCGCGGCCGCGCGATCCACGCCCGCCGCGGCGAGTCCGGCGAACCCGGCGAGCACCACCACGGGCGTCCTCCGGTCGGACTCGGGTGGGAACAGGGTGGAATCTGCGCCGACCACCGGCAACCCCTTTCGGTAACGATTTTCATTTGCCGTCGCACAACGGTACAGTCCCGGTCAGCCTTTGTCGAAAACGATTGTCATCTACTGGAGGGAGTCCGCATGTCGGCCCACTGCCAGGTCACCGGGCGCAAGCCCGGATTCGGCAAGTCCGTGTCGCACTCGCACAAGCGGACCAGCCGCCGCTGGAACCCCAACGTCCAGCGCAAGACCTACTACCTGCCCAGCGAAGGACGGCGCATCACGCTGACCGTCTCCGCCAAGGGCATCAAGACCATCGACCGGGACGGCATCGAGGCCGTGGTGGCCCGGCTCCGGGCACGCGGCGACAAGATCTAAAAGGAGCGACCCATGGCGTCGAAATCGACCGACATCCGCCCGATCGTGAAGCTGAAGTCCACCGCGGGCACCGGGTACACCTACGTGACCCGCAAGAACCGCCGCAACGACCCCGATCGCCTGGTGCTGCGCAAATACGACCCGGTCGTGCGCAAGCACGTCGACTTCCGCGAGGAGCGCTGAAATGGCCAAGAAGTCGAAGATCGCACGCAATCAGCAGCGCAGGGCGATCGTGGCGCGCTACGCCGAGCGCCGCGCCGAGTTGAAGGAAATCATCCGGAAGCCGGGCACCTCGGACACCGATCGGGAGGCCGCGCAGGCCGAACTGCGGCGGCAGCCGCGAGACGCCAGTCCGGTACGATTGCGCAATCGGGACGCCGCCGACGGACGACCGCGCGGTCATCTCCGGAAGTTCGGACTCTCCCGTGTGCGTGTGCGCGAGATGGCCCACCGGGGCGAGTTGCCCGGTGTGCACAAATCGAGCTGGTAGACAACCACTGATCTCGTGAGAAGGAACCCGTCATATGGCAGTCAAGCGAGCACCGTCGAAGAAGGTTCGCGCCGAGCAGGCCCGTCGCCCGAAGAAGAACCCGCTCATCGCCGCGGGTATCGAGACGGTCGACTACAAAGACGTGAACCTGCTGCGCACGTTCATCTCCGATCGCGGCAAGATTCGCAGCCGCCGGGTCACCGGGCTCACCCCGCAGCAGCAGCGCCAGGTCGCTGTCGCGGTGAAGAACGCCCGTGAGATGGCGCTGCTGCCGTTCACCAGCCGGTAGTCGGGCTTTCGATACGCGAGAGACCCCCGAGGAACTCGGGGGTCTCTGTCGTTTCCACACGAGGCAACGCTTGCGAATGAGCGCCCGGACTAGGGTTGCGGCATGGATCGGATACCGGCCGGACGCACCACCGCAGCTGTCGCCCTAGTGCTCGCCTGCCTCGCGGCCACGAGCTGCGGGGACTCGAAAGACACGGAAAGACAACCGAACACGAGCACGACGCAGGCCGCGGCGCCGAGCACACCCGTCGAGGACCCGAAGGGTAACCAGGGCACCCCGTTCACCGCCGACCCGACCATCGTCGGTGCGCATCCGATTCCGTTCCGATCCTGGACCAGGTTGGCGGACGACAAGATAGCCGTGAACTTCGAAACCGGGGCCCCCGAGTGTTATGGCGTGGATGCCACGGTCACCGAGACTGATTCCGCGGTGACTGTCGAACTGCGCTCGGGCACCCGCGCCGACACGGTGGGCCGGATGTGCACGATGATCGCGGTTTTCGGCACGCTGGAGGTCTCACTGAAAGCGCCACTGGGCAACCGCACGGTGCTCAGCGGGGTCTAGGGCACAGCGAAGGCCGCGCCGGACCGAGGGCCCGACGCGGCCTTTTCTCGCTGCTGCCCTACGTCAGTGGGCGAAGTGGCGCGCCCCGGTGAGGTACAGGGTGACACCTGCCTCGCGGGCGAGGTCGATGGTCTCCTGGTCGCGCACCGAGCCGCCGGGCTGGACGATGGCGCGGACACCGGCCTGGACCAGGGTCTGCGGTCCATCCGGGAACGGGAAGTAGGCGTCGGAGGCGGCCACCGAGCCCTTGGCCCGGTCACCGGCCCGCTGCACCGCTAGACCGACCGCGTCCACCCGGTTGACCTGGCCCATGCCGACGCCGACCGAGGCGCCGTCGTGGGCGAGCAGGATCGCGTTGGACTTCACGGCACGGCAGGCGCGCCAAGCGAACGCCAGATCGGCCAAGGTCTGCGGGTCGGCGGGCTCGCCAGCGGCCAGCGTCCAGTTGGCCGGGTCGTCACCCGCGGCGTCGAGCACGTCACGCTGCTGCAACAGCGCACCGCCGCTGATCGGGCGCAGCTCGGTGCCCGCGCGCCGCGGCGGCTCGGCGACGAGGATGCGCACGTTCTTCTTGCGCTGCAACACCTCCACGGCGCCGTCGGCGTAGGACGGCGCGACGATCACCTCGGTGAAGATCTCCGCGACCTGCTCGGCCATCTCCACGGTGACCTCGCGGTTCGCCGCGATCACCCCGCCGAACGCGCTGACCGGATCGCACGCGTGCGCCTTGCGATGCGCCTCGGCGATATCGGCGCCGAGCGCGATGCCACACGGGTTCGCGTGCTTGATGATGGCGACCGCCGGGTCTTCGTGGTCGAAGGCCGCCCGCCAGGCGGCGTCGGCGTCGACGTAGTTGTTGTACGACATCTCCTTGCCGTGCAGCTGCCGTGCCTGCGCCAGCCCGAGGCTGCCGTCGCCGTTGGTGTACAGCGCGGCGGCCTGATGCGGGTTCTCGCCGTAGCGCAGCACCGCCGAGCGTTCCCAGGTGCCACCGAGCCATTCGGGGAACCGGGTCGCCGCCGCGTCGGCCTCGCCGTCTACGGCCAGCACGTCGGTCAGCCAGCTCGCGACCGCGACGTCGTAACTCGCGGTGTGCTGGAAAGCCTTGGCCGCCAAGGCGGTTCGCTCGGCGAGCGTGAAGCCGCCGGACTTCACCGCGGCCAGCACGTCGTCGTAGTCGCGGCTGTCGACCACCACCGCCACCGACGGATGATTCTTCGCCGCGGCGCGCACCATGGACGGCCCGCCGATATCGATCTGCTCCACGCACTCGTCGGGACCGGCCCCGCTCGCCACGGTCTGCGTGAACGGGTAGAGGTTCACCACGACCAGCTGGAACGCCTCCACGCCGAGCTCGACCAGCTGATCGACGTGCTCCTGCTTGCGCGAGTCGGCCAGAATGCCCGCGTGCACCCGCGGATGCAGCGTCTTGACCCGGCCGTCGAGGGTCTCCGGAAACCCGGTCAGGTCCTCGACCTTGGTCACCGGGATGCCCGCGTCGGCGATCTTGCCCGCGGTGGATCCGGTCGAGACCAGCTCGATGCCCGCCGCGTGCAGACCGGTCGCGAGCTCGACGAGACCCGTCTTGTCGTAGACACTCACCAGCGCCCTGCTGATCGGCTTGCGTTCACTCACCGGAGAACTCGCTCATCTGGGATAACTGCCTTTCGTCCGTCGGAGACAATGCCTCTCGTGGCGACGGCGGCGACGACCTCCGCCAGCAACCGTCGCTCGACAACCTTGATGCGCTCGTGCAGGGTGGCCTCATCGTCACCGGGCAGCACCGCCACCGCCTCCTGCGCGAGGATCGGGCCGGTGTCCACGCCCTCGTCCACCAGATGCACCGTGCAACCGGTGACCCGCGCTCCATAGGCGAGCGCGTCACGAACTCCGTGCGCGCCGGGGAACGCGGGCAGCAGCGCCGGGTGGGTGTTGATGATCCGGCCGCCGAACCGGTCCAGGAAGGCCGGGCCGAGCAGCTTCATGAAGCCCGCCGACACCACGAGATCCGGGTCGTAGGCCGCGACTGCGTCGGTGAACGCGACATCCCAGGCGGCGCGGTCGGGAAAGTCCTTCAGCGCCAGCCGGAAATGCGGCACGCCCGCGGCGTCCGCGTGGCCGGTGGCGGCGCAGGTGCGGTCGACGCCGACGGCGACGATCTTCGCCGGATAGCCGGGAGCGGACGCCGCGTCCAACAGTGCGCGCAGCAGCGAGCCGGTGCCCGATGCCAGCACGACGACGGTTGCCGGCGCCGCTGCGGGCTTCCACGGGGCGTGCGAGGACGTCAGCGTAATACTCCTGCGATCGATCGGTATGGCGTCCGGATGCGGCACCGCCGGGTTAGAGCCTAACGACCGTCCACCCGGTCACTGTCCGGCAGGTCCGTCTCGACCACCTCGGCGTCGACGATGTCGGCCATGGGGTCGTCGTGGCGCGCGTCGTCTGTCTCGATCGCGGCTGGCTCGTCGAGGAGCTCGGCGTCGAGTGCGTCTTCCAGCTCCGGCCTGTCGTAGCCGAGGGAGCGATCGTCGCGGTAGTCGTAGTAGTCGTCGTCCGCGTAGTAGTCGGCGTGGTCGGAGCTGGCGTAGTAATCGTCGTAGTCGTCGTATGGATCGGTGTAGTCGGCCGGCGGGACGCCGACCGGGACGAGGAACCAGCGTGCGAACACCAGGCCCGCGTAGCCGGGAATCGCGAGCCAGGCGAAGGTGATCAGCGCGAAGATCGGCAGATCCAGCCCGACCCGGCCGAACGTGCCGAGTTCGCCGCCCGCGACCGCCCCCGCCACCGCCAAGGCGAGCGACGCCAGCGCGGCCGAGCTGAGCGTCGCCCACGGTGCGGTGATCCGGTCGGTCGAGGTACGGGCGCAATCCAACCCGCCGAGCACACCGACCGCGGCCGGGACGAGCAACAGCACCAGCCACCATCCCGCCGCCGGCCCCGTCGGTACCGCGGCGAGCAGGGGGAAAGCCGGAATCGGGCCGCCGACCACCGAGAACACGCCGAACGAGGCGGCACCGATATGCGCGCTGGAGCCGACCAGCACACCGACCGTGTGGACCACCAGGTTCGGCAGATAGAGCAGCGCGAGCAGGGTCAGTCCGATTACGCCCACGGCGTTACCCGCCGACTGATAGGTGTCATCGACCCGCGAGACGTGCGCGAGGAACGACACGACCACCACCGCGGTGGCGCAGCCCAGCAGCCGCAAGACGGACCGGCCCGCGCCGTACAGCCCCGAGACGGCCCAGTCGGGTACGGGCAACAGCACGAACAGCAGTCGCCGGATACGAATGGCGATGCCGGCAACAGCGGCGAGCAGATACAGCACCGCGACCCACGCGAACGCGGCGAGGGTGTTCGGCGGTTGCAGCGCGATGACACCCGATGCGTCTTCGGCGACGGCGAGGCAGACCGACGTGACCAGCAGCGGACCGCCTACCGCGGCGCCGACGATCCACCCGAGATCGGCCTTGGTGCAGTCCGGTTCCGCGGCTTGTGCGCATTCCCGCCCAGCCAGCCAGACCAGCAGCGCGGTCGGCAGCAGCGGAAGCAGGCTGAGCGAAGTTTTGCCGATCACCAGCGGAACCTGGTGTGCGCCCAGCCAGCTGGCGGCGACCGCGCCGGAGGCGCCCGCGAGATCACCGCCCGAGGTCAGCAGCGTGACGAGCACGAGAACGGCGAAGGTGGTGAGCCCGAATGCCGCGGGACGGGCCGCGACCGCAACGAGAACCCTGGATCGCTCCGGAGTCAGTGACAGAAACCCGGCCTCGTCCGCATCGGGATGCGGCTGCGACGCGCGGGTTCGGCGCGTCGAGGAGGTTCTGGGGGAGCTCATGGCTTTTCAGCGTGGCAGCTTCCCCGGCGCGAGCGGGTCAGGCGCGCCGGGGAAGGAGCTGCCAGCCGTCGCGCCGGGAAGGCGGCGCGGTGTTACTTGTTGTTGTCGTCCGAGGGACGGAATGCCTGGGTGGCGTCGGAGGACGGATCGCCACCCTGCTCGCCGCCGAACGGCTGGCTCGGCTGCTGTCCGAAGCCCTGCGAACCGTAGGGCGACTGCTGGCCGGCCGGCTGCCCGCCGAAGTGCTGGGTCGCGCTCTCGTCCGGACGCGGCTGCGCGCCGTACGGCGAACCCTGCTGCTGGGACGCGCCGTAGGCCGTGGTCGGCTGGCTCTGCCCGTAGGGCGGAGGCTGTTGGCCGTAGGGCTGGCCCTGCTGGCCCTGGCCGTAGCTCGGCTGGCTCTGCCCGTAGGGCGAAGGCTGCTGCGACGGGAACTGCGGCGGGGCCGACTGGCCGTAGCCGGACTGCCCGCTCGGTCCGTAGCCGGGCTGACTCGGCTGACCCTGACCGAAGGACTGCTGCGCCTGCCCGAACGACGGGGCCTGCTGGCCGTAACCGCCCTGCCCGAAAGCGCTCGGCGCGGTGGCCGGGCGCGGCGCGGGCGCCTTCACGATGCCCGCGTCGAACAGCGCGGCGGTGATCGCCACCGCGGTCTGCACGAACGCCAGGACCAGCACGATGTACGCGCCCACCGCCAGTTCGCTGCCCTCACCGAAGCTGAACGACTGGAACAGCAGCGCGATGAAGCCCGCGGTCGAGGCCGCTGCGGCCGCGCCGATCCAGTTCTGCTTCGGCAGCAACGACAGCCCGGCGAGCAGGCCGCCGAGCAGCAGCAGTCCGAGCAGCGGCGAGCCGGACGCCACCTCGAACAGGTTGGCTGTCTCCGACCCGCTGACCCGCCTGCCGCCGAGATCGATCGGCTTGCTGCCCAGGAACGGCAGGAAGCCGAGCAGGAAGTTGAGCACGCCGAGCGCTGCTACGCCGACCACCAGGAAGAACGGCAGACCTTTGGCATCGGAACCGGTAGCGCTCGAACCTGAAGTGGCGCCACCGGGAGCAGGGCTCTGGCTGGATGGCGCTGAGGGCGAGGGTGTGTTGTACCCGGAGCCCCCGGTCGGGTAAGACATGTCGTCGTCTCCTAAATCGAGTCGTTCATGGTTTTCACGGCTGGATTACTTCTGACGCTACTGCACTGCCTGGCCCAGGTCACCCTGTGCCAATCGCCGGGACGAGCGAAATCGTCCGCGTCCCGGCAGGTCGCCGCACGCTTCGAGACACGTGTCCGACCCGCAGCTTGTAGCGAGACCGCCCATCGCCTACCTAACTGTTGCCCGCGGTGGCTGTTTTCACACTGTCCGGCTTCTCGAGGACGGGGAATCACCATGCCGATGAACCGTTTGTGCGGCCCCTTCGTGTGAAGGGATGAGAAAAGCACGACGGGTTCCCGAGAGCCAACGGTTCCACACGTGGCCGGTCAGGATGCTCGGCTGCTGCCCAAGCCTGAGCCCACCCGCCACACATGACGAAGGCCGCCCCCCGAATTCGGAGGCGGCCTTCGTGCGTGGCGCGTACCGGATCAGGCGCTGATGCTGGCCTTCTCCAGGATCTCGCGGGCCAGCGCGGCGGTCTCGGACGGCGTCTTGCCGACCTTGACGCCAGCGGCCTCCAGCGCGTCCTTCTTCGCCTGGGCGGTGCCCGACGAACCGGACACGATGGCGCCGGCGTGGCCCATCGTCTTGCCCTCGGGGGCGGTGAAACCCGCCACGTAGCCGACGACCGGCTTGGTGACGTTGGCCTTGATGTAGGCCGCCGCCCGCTCCTCGGCGTCGCCGCCGATCTCGCCGATCATCACGATCAGCTTGGTCTCCGGGTCCTTCTCGAACGCCTCGATGGCGTCGATGTGGGTGGTGCCGATGACCGGGTCGCCGCCGATGCCGATGGAGGTCGAGAAGCCGAAGTCGCGCAGCTCGTACATCATCTGGTAGGTCAGCGTGCCGGACTTCGAGACCAGGCCGATCGGGCCCTTGCCGGTGATGTTGGCCGGGGTGATGCCGACCAGCGACTCGCCGGGGGTGATGATGCCGGGGCAGTTCGGGCCGATGATCCGGGTCTTGGCGCCCTTCTCCACGTTGTAGGCCCACGCGTAGGCGGTGTCCTGCACCGGGATGCCCTCGGTGATGACCACGAGCAGCGGGATCTCCGCGTCGACGGCCTCGATGATGGCGTCCTTGGCGAACTTCGGCGGCACGAACGCGATGGACACGTCGGCGCCGGTCTCCTTGATGGCCTCCGCGACGGTGCCGAAGACGGGCAGCTCGACCGCGTTGCCGTCCTTGTCGGTGTGCGCGACGGTGGTGCCCGCCTTGCGCGCGTTCACACCGCCCACGATCTGGGTGCCCGCCTTCAGCATCAGCGCGGTGTGCTTGGTGCCCTCGCCGCCGGTGATGCCCTGGACGATGACCTTGGAATCCTTGTTCAGGAAGATAGACATTGTTTTCGTCCTTACTCGGCCGTCGTTATCGGGCGGCTGCCAGTTCGGCGGCCTTGTCGGCGCCTTCGTCCATTGTCTGCGCCAGCGTCACCAGCGGGTGCGCGGCCTCGACGAGAATCTTGCGGCCCTCGTCGACCCGGTTGCCGTCGAGGCGGACCACCAGCGGCTTGTTCGCGTTGTCACCCAGGATCTCCAGCGCCTTCACGATGCCGTTGGCGACCGCGTCACAGGCGGTGATGCCGCCGAAGACGTTGACGAACACGCTCTTGACCTGCTCGTCGTTCAGGATGACGTCCAGACCGGCGGCCATCACCTCGGCCGAGGCGCCACCGCCGATGTCCAGGAAGTTGGCGGGCTTCACGCCGCCGTGGTTCTCGCCCGCGTAGGCGACGACGTCCAGGGTCGACATGACCAGGCCTGCGCCGTTGCCTATGATGCCGACCTCGCCGTCGAGCTTGACGTAGTTGAGGTCGTTCTCCTTGGCCTTGAGCTCGAGCGGGTCGGTCGCGTCCTTGTCTGCGAACGCCTCGTGCTCCGGGTGGCGGAATCCGGCGTTCTCGTCCAGGGTGACCTTGCCGTCCAAGGCGAGGATCTCGTCCTGCGGGGTGCGCACCAGCGGGTTGACCTCGACCAGGGTGGCGTCTTCCGCGACGAACACCTCCCACAGCTTCTGGATGGTCACGGCCGCGGCGTCCAGCACGTCGGCGGGCAGGTGGCCCTGCTCGGCGATCGAGCGCGCGAACGCCAGGTCGACGCCCTTGACCGCGTCGACCGGAACCTTGGCCAGCCGCTCCGGCTTGGTCGCGGCGACCTCTTCGATCTCCATGCCGCCCTCGACCGAGCACATGGCCAGGTAGGTCCGGTTGGCCCGATCCAGCAGGAAGGAGATGTAGTACTCCTCCGCGATGTCCTTGGCCTCGGCGACGAGGATCTTCTTGGTGATATGGCCCTTGATGTCAAGGCCGATGATGTTCTGCGCGTGCGTGAAGGCGTCGTCCGGGGTGGCGGCGTACTTGACTCCACCCGCCTTGCCGCGGCCACCGGCCTTCACCTGGGCCTTGATCATCACCGGCTTGCCGATTTCCGCCGCGATCGCGCGGGCGTCCTCGGCCGTGTCCGTGACGCGGCCCTCGGACGAAGGCACTCCGTGCTTAACGAAGAGCTCCTTCGCCTGATATTCGAAGAGATCCATGTACTCACCGTCTCGTCTGCGTTGTGATGACAACGTCTTTGTTGGCGGCCCGACGTCGGAAGCGGGTCGGGTCGGACTTTAACCAGTCACATGGAGGGCCAATCGGCCACGTTCATCCTAAGTGGCGCAGGTCACGGACCGGTGCTGCGCCTCGGCAAAACCGCTGGCCAACACTACTGACGAGTAGGTTGCTGACGGCACGCCAGGTAGAGCCGCCGAACTCGGAATCGGGCAGCTTTCTACTACAGCTTGTCGTCGATAGATCTCTCGCGTGTGCCCATATCGCGGTGAGATATTCAGCACGATAGAAGTGATCAATCTCACATGTTTGTTACGGAATGTCCGCAGCGCTTGTGGGGGCGCAATCGTTTCGTTACCGTCATTGCGGTCGATGTCACAACACGGTCACGACTAGGAGGACGGCAAGCTTTGACGCAGCACAGCGCTCCGCAGCCGGAGAGCCGCTCCGCATACGACCGATCGACGCCGCTGACCAGCGGATATTCGAGTTCTTCCCGCTTCACGATGTGGCACCGCCGATGAACTATCGCTCCACCTTCGCTTCCGATGATCGCCTGCGATCCGGACATCGTTACCGCCAGGACGACGAGTCCTTCGGCGCGGCGAGCCCGTACCCGGGTACCCAGATCGACGGACATGGGGACTCCCAGTACGGCGCGGCATCGCAGTACGACTACCACGCAGCCGCGGACCAGGGTCCCGCCTTCGCAACCGAGCACGCGTCGTTCGAACCGCCGGTTCCCGACGCGGGCTACGACCATACGGCGTATGACCACGCGGCCTACCAGAGCACGGGCCACGACGACTCCTGGGCCTCGAACAACGCCTGGGCCGAACGGGATTGGTCACAACAGGACTCGTGGTCCGATGGTGGCGCGTGGAGCTCCGGTGAGGCGTGGGCCGAAGAGGAGCCCTGGACGCCGGAAGCGAAGGAATGGGTCGCCGAGGACACCGGCTGCTGGGCCCCGGAGGAATCCTGGGCTTCGGAGACCGCCGGAACCGAGGCGACCGAAACCGGGACCGAGCTCCCGGCCGTGCCGACCGTGATACCCGCGCGCCGCGCCGCGAACAAGCGCGGTGGCGCCCACCGGGTGCCCGCACCGCCCGCCGCCCTCAAGGGCCGCGCCGCGGTCGCCGCCGTCGCCGCCGGCGCGGTCGTCGCCGCCGGACAGGCCGCGTTCGCCTCGCCCGAGCAGCCATCGCAGACCGTCGACTACGAAGCCGCGGGGCAGATCCACGAGATCGCCGCTCAGTCGATGAACGTGGCCGATCCCGGCGCCGCACTGGAATCGCCGCAGGTGCTGAACGTCTCGGCGCCCGCCAACCTGGACCAGTTCAACGACATCCTGCAGAAGGGCCAGAAGTACGCGGAGGATCTCGCCGCCCAGGAGTCCGCGAAACTTCGCCCGCTGTTCCACAAGTTCTTCGCCGCTGGCAACTTCACCTCCGGATTCGGCGCCCGCTGGGGCGTGCAGCACCTCGGCATCGACATCGCGGGCCCGATCGGCACCCCGATCTACGCGGTTGCCGACGGCACCGTGATCGAGGCGGGCCCCGCCGCGGGCTTCGGCATGTGGGTCCGCCTGCTCCATGACGACGGCACCGTCACCATCTACGGCCACATCGACACCGCCACGGTCTCGCAGGGCCAGCGCGTGCTGGCCGGCGACCAGATTGCCACGATGGGCAACCGCGGGTTCTCCACCGGACCGCACTGCCACTTCGAGGTCTGGCTGAACGGCGTCGACAAGGTAGACCCGGTCCCCTGGCTGGCCACCCGCGGCATCGGCCTCGGCCAGATGCGCGACTGAGCGACCCGCCTGGCAGCGCCACACAGGGGTTTCCCGGTCAGCGCTGTCCGAATGGCCTGCGACGCAGACCTTTACGGCGCGGCAGCGATCGCGAGGCCGAGCAACGCGACCACTTTGGCGACCTCCACACCGATGTACCAATAGTGGGCGTGCGAACGCGGCAGGTTCTCGCCTGCCAGAACGCGGTCGGCGCGGCGGGTCAGCGGCGGCCGCACCACGAGGATCTGGATGGCGAGCAGCGCCACGGCCACGCCCAGCCATGACCAGGTGACCGGACCGGGCGTCACGATCAGCGCGGCGAGCACCAGCAGTGTGGCGAGCGCGGCCTCGACGGCGTTCAACGCGCGAAACACCAAGCGACCGATGCCCAGACCGAGCGGAAGCGTCACGCCGGGTGCGCGGAACTTCAACGGCGCCTCCAGGAACGAGATGGCCAGCACCATGCCGAGCCACAGCATGGGCAGAAACCACAGGATGCGCTGCGCGACCGTGTCCATGCCGCGGACCCTACCGGCGCGGCTGGAGCAGGGGCAGGGTCGAAAGACCCTCTCCCACGGCCCGGCCCGCGTCAGACGCGGCCCGCACGCTCAGAGCTTGACCAGCGTTCGGCTGTACTGCGGGATCAGCCGGATCTTGCCCGCAGTGCCGAAATCGATCGTCACGGTGGCCAGCGGCCCGAAGCCCTCGGCGGCGATCACGCGGCCGAGACCGTATTTGTCGTCACTGACCCGATCGCCCACGGCAAGCACCAAATTCGTGTTGTTGCGCGTCGCGCCGCCGGGCGCGGGCCTGCGCGGCCCCCGGTCCCGCAGGCCCGGCCGTGGCTCCGACCAGCCGTCGCCCCGCGTCCAGTCCCGCTCCAACCCGTCGTCGTCACCGCCGCGTCGCCGGATACCCCTGCTCGCGGGCGATCCGGCCGGCTCGAGGCGGCGCCAGTCGATGAGATGACCCGGAATCTCTTGCAGAAAGCGCGATTCCGGATTGGAAACCGGCTGACCCCAGCCGGAGCGCACCACCGCCCGGGTCAGATACAGGCGCCGCCGTGCTCGGGTGATGCCGACATAGGCGAGGCGGCGTTCCTCGGCCAGCTCGGTCGGATCGCCGAGCGCCCGCATGTGCGGGAACTGCCCATCCTCCCAACCGGTCACGAACACCACGGGGAACTCCAAGCCCTTGGCCGTGTGCAACGTCATCATCGTGACGACGCCGGAGCCCTCGTCCGGAATCTGGTCGGTGTCGGCCACCAGGGAGACCCGCTCCAGGAACGCGGCGAGCGAACCCGGGTCGGGCTCGCCTTCGCCCACTTCCGGGACCAGCCCCTCCTGCCGGGCCGCCTCCGCGTTGTTGTGCGCCTCGGAACTGAATTCGCGTGCGACGCTGACCAATTCGTTGAGGTTGTCGAGGCGTGCGCCGTCCTGTGGATCGTCGGACGCCTCGAGCTCGGCGCGATAACCGGTGCGCTCGAGCACCGCCTCGACGACATTGCCCACATCGGGGAAATCGGACTCCGCGCGTTCGCCCGCCGCCCGGATCTCGTCGAGCAGGTCCAGGAAGCCCGCGATGGCCCGCTGCGAGCGGGTGTTCAGCAGCGCCACCTTCCCGTCCGCGGCGTCGCGCAGCGCGGCGGCGAAACCGATACCGCGCTGTTCGGCGTGTACCGCCACACATGCCTCGGCTCGGTCGCCGATGCCGCGGCGGGGCGTGTTGAGGATGCGGCGCATGCTCACCGCGTCGTCCGGGTTCTCCAGCACGCGCAGGTAGGCGACGATGTCGCGCACCTCCTTGCGCTCGTAGAAGCGGACACCGCCGACCACCTTGTAGGGCAGTCCCATCCGGATGAAGATCTCTTCCAGCGCGCGCGAGTTGTTGTTGGTCCGATAGAAGACCGCGACGTCGCCGTAGTTGGCCTCGCCTTGGTCGACCAGCCGGTCGATCTCGCGTGCCACGAACGACGCCTCGTCGTGCTCGTTGTCGGCGACGTAGCCGGTGATCAGATCGCCCTCGCCGGAATCGGTCCATAGCTTCTTCTCGCGCCGGTTCTCGTTGCGCGAGATCACCGCGTTGGCGGCGGAGAGGATGTGCTGTGTGGAGCGGTAGTTCTGCTCCAAGAGGATGGTCTCCGCGTCGGGGAAATCGCGCTCGAACTCTTCGATATTGCGGATGGTCGCGCCACGGAAGGCGTAGATGGACTGGTCGGCGTCACCGACAACGCACAGTTCGCTCGGCGGGACACGGTCCTGCGGCCGGTCTTCTCCGTCGTCGGCATGGTGCCCGACCAGCTCACGCACCAGAACGTACTGCGCGTGGTTGGTGTCCTGATACTCGTCCACCAGGACGTGCCGGAAACGGCGACGGTAGTACTCGGCGACCTGCGGGTGATTCTGCAGCAGAGCCACGGTCTCACCGATCAGGTCGTCGAAGTCCAGCGCGTTCGCCGAACGCAACCTGCGCTGGTATTCGGTGTAGACCCTGGCCACCAGGCCGGGCAGTTCGGCATCGTCGGATTCGGCGTCGGCGCTGGCCCGGGCCGGATCGATCAGCTCGTTCTTCAAATTCGAGATCGCGGTCGCCAGCAGGCGCGCGGAGTACTTCTTGGCGTCGATGTCCAGATCGCGGCCGATCATGGTGAGCAGGCGCCGGGAATCGTCGGCATCGTAGATCGAGAAATTCGAATTCAAGCCGGGCAGCAGCGCCGCCTGGGTACGCAGGATCCGGACGCAGCTGGAGTGGAACGTGGACACCCACATCGCGTTCGCACGCGGGCCGACCAGCCCGCTCACCCGCTCTCGCATCTCCGCGGCGGCCTTGTTGGTGAAGGTGATGGCGAGCACCTGGCCCGGGGTCACGCCACGCGCGGCGAGCAGGTAGGCGATGCGCCGGGTGAGCACGGCCGTCTTGCCGGACCCCGCGCCGGCCACGATCAGCAGCGGTGATCCGGTGTGCACGACCGCCGCGCGCTGTGGCGGATTCAGGCCGTCGAGCAGCCGTTCGGCCTCCTCGGCACGCCGCTTCTCGCGCTCGACCCGTTGCTGTTCCCGCTCGACCTCCGATAGCGGTGCCTGCGGCACGGGGGCCTGCTGCGGCCGCTCCGCGTCGTTCCGCGCGACCAGCGGTTTCGATGTCGGATCCGGGTGCATGACCCGACCCGTCTGCGTCTTGGGAGCCACCGTGATATCCATCGCCCATCCACGCTACCGGCGGGCACCGACAGACCTGAAGCCCCGGGGCGCATCGGTATCCGTTCGGCACCGGCTCGGCGAACGGGAGGCCCCCAGTGCTGGGAAGCCGCGGCGAAACGACCTGGGCTTCTCGGGCGATTCACAAATGTAGTTGTTTTGCATACCTTCCAGCCCGTGGCAGACTGGCGGAATGCTCAGCGCTCTCCCGATACCTCCGCTTCGGTTACCCGCCGGATGTCGGGATCGCGGAGCCTATGCCTGAGCGCACCGTCTGGGGGGACAATGCAAGGCCCCACCAGGTCTGTTTCACGGTGAAAGAACCGATCGGTAACGAGCCGAGCGCACGCTCCGATCCAAGTTCTGACACGAGGAGATGAATGATGAGCACCCCTGCCACGGCGACCGGGTCCGATTCCGCGCTGCCGCAGACCGAGGCCGAGATCGACAAGCTCCGCAAGGAGATCGATCTTCTCGACGCCGAGATCCTCGCCGCGATCAAGCGCCGGACGGAGATCTCCCGGATCATCGGCCGGACCCGGATGGCGTCGGGCGGGCCGCGCCTCGTGCACAGTCGGGAAATGAAGGTGCTGGAGCGCTTCAGCGAACTCGGCCAGGAAGGCCACACCCTCGCCATGCTGCTGCTTCGTCTGGGTCGCGGTCGCCTCGGCCACTGAGAACTGCGCGGCGCGCTCGCGAGACCGTCGCATCCCATAAGGCCGCCCCGGGTGGGCACACCCCGGGGCGGTCGTTTCATGTCCGGATCCGGGGTGTCTGCCGGTGGTCTGGGATACGCTTCGCCCGCATTGGTCAGCCCGCGGGAGCCTGGGGAAGGGGGAACCACGATGAATCTGGACCGACGTGTGACGGCCTTGGAGAGTCGCGTCACCGACAGCGAGACCAACTACAGCGAGATCATGTACGAGACATATCGTGAGGTCATCCGAAGTCGGATCACGCTGAGCAGGCTGGCCGCGAAATCCGGCGTCGCGATTGCCTCGGACGCCGACATCGAGGCCGAACTCGAAAGTCGGTCGTAACTACGGGGTGGTCAGCCGACTCGGCCGGCCACCCCATCACACACCTCAGGTGAGGGCGATGTATTTGGTGGACAGATACTCCTCGATGCCTTCGGTGCCGCCCTCCCGGCCGAAGCCGGACGCCTTGACGCCGCCGAAAGGGGCGGCGGGGTCGGAGATGACGCCGCGATTGACGCCCACCATGCCGGATTCCAGCCCTTCGGCGATCCGGAGGGCGCGATCGAGGTCGCGGGTGTAGACGTAGCTGACCAAACCGAATTCGGTGTCGTTGGCGGCGGCGAGTCCCTCATCCTCGGTCTCGAAGCCGATGATCGGGGCCACCGGGCCGAACACTTCCTCGCGCAGAATCCTGGCTTGCGGCGGGACGTCGGCGAGGATGGTGGCCGGGTAGAACCAGCCGGGGCCGCCGGGTGCCTTGCCGCCGATCAGTACCTGTGCGCCTGCCGCGACGGCATCGTCCACCAGTTCGCCGACGGTCTGGAGTTGATCCTCGTTGATCAGCGGACCTAGTGTCGTGTCGGGATCGGTGCCCGGCCCGAGCCGCACGTTGTTCGACATCGCCTCGACCAGCTTCGCGGTGAACTCCGCTCGGACGCCGTTCTGCACGTGGAAGCGGTTGGCGGCGGTGCACGCCTCGCCGCCGTTGCGCAGCTTGGCCAGCATCGCGCCCTGCACGGCCGCGTCGACGTCGGCGTCGTCGAACACCACGAACGGCGCGTTCCCGCCGAGTTCCATGGAGGTCCGCAGCAGCCGGTTCGCGGACTTCTCCACCAACTTCCTGCCGACCTCGGTGGAACCGGTGAAGGTCAGCTTGCGCAGCCGGGGATCATCCAGCAGTGGCTGGGTCACCGCGCTGGAGCGGCTGGTGGTGAGCACCGAAAGCACGCCGTCGGGCAGACCGGCCTCGCTGCACAGCTGGGCCAGCAACAGCATGGTCAGCGGCGTCGCGGAGGCGGGCTTGACGATCATCGTGCAGCCCGCGGCCAGCGCCGGGCCGATCTTGCGCGTGCCCATGGCCAGCGGGAAGTTCCACGGCGTGATGGCCAGACAGGGGCCGACCGGTTGCTTGTGCACCATGATCCGCCCGGTGCCGGACGGCGCATGCAGATAGCGCCCGTGCACCCGGACGGCCTCCTCGCTGAACCAGCGGAAGAATTCGGCACCGTAGCGCACCTCGTTGCGGCTCTCCGGCAGCGCCTTGCCCATCTCCAGGGTCATCAGCAGCGCGAATTCCTCCGCGCGGGCGGTGATCTGCTCGAACACCTTCCGCAGGATCTCGCTCCGCTCGCGCGCCGGCGTGGCCGCCCATTCCTCCTGCACCGCGACGGCGGCGTCGAGCGCGCGCAGCGCGTCCTCCGGCGTCGCGTCGGCGACCTGCGTCAGCACCTCCCCCGTGGCCGGATTGTGCACCGGAAAGGTGCCTGCGCCGGTGGCGTCGACAGGTCCGCCGATCCACAGCCGCGTGGGTACGGATTCGAGAAGTTCACGTTCGGACACCATGCAGCCAGCGTAAGCCCGCGCCGGACCCGACCGAAGTGAAGCAGCCGCATAGAAGGCACTGCCGGACGAAGTCCGCCCATCGCCCGCGCCGGGCCGAGCGAAGGCGAGGCGCCGCATAGAAGGCACTGCCGGACGAAGTCCGCCCATCGCCCGCGCCGGGCCGAGCGAAGGCGAGGCAGCCGCATACGTGTCACGCAGCGGGATCAGCTCGGCGGCGCTCGCGCCGGCCGACTCTCCGCGGACGTCCCGTGCGCGCCGCCCTGCCTGCTTGTAGTCTCGGCGGACGTGAGCAGCGACATCACCGCGACGGCGGCATGGCGGAAACTGCACGATCACCATGGCGCCATCGCCGGACGACACCTCAGGGAGTTCTTCGCCGAGGACCCGGCCCGGGGCGGGGAGCTGACCGTCCAGGTGGGGGACCTGCACATCGACTACAGCAAGCACCGTGTGACCAGGGAAACCCTGCACCTGCTGGTGGAATTGGCGCGGGAAGCGGGCGTGCCGGAGCACCGGGACGCGATGTACCGCGGCGAGCACATCAACACCTCCGAGGACCGCGCGGTCGGCCACATCGCGCTGCGGCTGCCGAAGGGCGAGAGCCTGACCATCGACGGCGTCGACGCGGGCCCCGAGGTGCACGAGGTGCTGCGTCGGATGGGCGAGTTCACCGACGCCGTGCGCTCCGGTGAGTGGCGCGGCGCGACCGGCGAGCGGATCAAGACCGTGGTGAACATCGGCATCGGCGGGTCGGATCTGGGTCCGGTGATGGTGCATCAAGCGCTGCGCCACTACGCCGACGCAGGCATCGGCGCGCGGTTCGTTTCGAACGTCGACCCCACGGATCTGGTCGCGAAACTCGACGGGCTGGATCCGGCCACCACTCTGTTCGTCGTCGCGTCCAAGACGTTCTCCACCCTGGAGACGCTGACCAACGCGACCGCGGCCCGGCGGTGGCTGGTCGCCGCGCTCGGCGAGGACGCCGTCGTCGAGCATTTCGTCGCGGTCTCGACCAATGCCGAGCGGGTGGCGCGTTTCGGCATCGACACCGACAACATGTTCGGCTTCTGGGACTGGGTGGGCGGCCGCTACTCGGTGCCCTCGGCGATCGGGCTCTCGGTGATGGCGACCGTCGGCAAGGAGCGCTTCGCGGAGTTCCTCGCCGGAATGCACGCCGTGGACCAGCATTTCGCCACCGCGCCGCTGGAGGCGAACGCGCCCGTGCTGCTCGGCCTGCTGGGGGTCTGGTACTCGAATTTCTTCGGCGCGCAGTCGCATGCGGTGCTGCCGTATGCGAACGATCTGGCCCGCTTCCCCGCCTACCTGCAACAGCTGACCATGGAATCCAACGGCAAGTCGGTGCGCGCCGACGGCACCCCGGTCACCACCTCCACGGGCGAGATCTTCTGGGGCGAACCGGGAACCAACGGCCAGCACGCCTTCTACCAACTGCTGCACCAGGGCACTCGGCTCATCCCGGCCGATTTCATCGGTTTCGCGCGGCCCACCGCCGATCTGGCAACCAGCGACGGCACCGGAAGCATGCACGACGTGCTGATGAGCAATCTGTTCGCGCAGACCAAGGTGCTCGCCTTCGGCAAGACCGCCGAGGAGATCGCCGCCGAAGGGACCGACCCGAAACTGGTGCCGCACAAGGTGATGCCCGGCAACCGTCCGTCCACCACCATCCTGGCGCCGCAGCTCACCCCGTCGGTCGTCGGCCAGCTCATCGCCCTCTACGAGCACCAAGTCTTCGTGGAAGGCGCCATCTGGGGCATCGACAGCTTCGACCAGTGGGGCGTCGAACTCGGCAAGCAGCAGGCGCTCGCGCTGGCCCCGCTGCTCACCGCAGCCGAAGACCCCGAGCCACAGGATGATTCGTCCACCGACGCGCTCATCCGCTGGTACCGCGCGAATCGCTGAACCCAGCAGCCGGTGACACTGGCCCGCACCGTTGGAAAGTACGCGCGCCGGTCACGTCACCGAGCCGATGGAGACTGTGCTGTGGGCACAGCGCGATCGAGGCAGCCCACGATCGCCAGCACGTTGTGCAACGACCTGCCGCTGCGGTGAAACGCCGTTACTTCTCCATGGGCCGCCCGGGTAGGCCGCACGGATGGCAGCACGCGCGAGGCCGTGCTCGGTCTGCCCTTCGTACACCGCCGGTGCGGTGTGGCCGAGTGTCACCGCATGTGAAGGCACTGCCGCTTCAGCGCTCGCGGACTGCATAGCCCCCAGCACGCTCGCACAGCACCAAATCGGCGTGCGCGCTCGTGGTGGCGACCAGGTCCGCGTTCCGCAGGTCGCTGTCGCGAACCTTCTTCGCTGCCGCATCTGGCGTGCGACCACCGCGAATATGCCTGCGCAGCAAGCGATTCTCGATCGCGTCCCGCGCCGCGTCCAGGTACCAGCACTCGTCGAGCAATGCGCGGACCGCCGACCACTGCCGAGTCTCGAAGTCGTCCAGCAGCAGGTAGTTGCCCTCGGTGATCACGATGGACTGCCGATCGAACACCACACCACCGGGTACCGGCGCATCGATGGTCCGATCGAAGGTGGGCCAGGCAACGGGCTGGCCGAGCGGTGTACTCCGCAACTGGCGCAGTCCCGCAACGTACCCGTCGACGTCGAATGTGTCCGGCTCCCCTTTGCGCGCAAGACTTCCCCTCGCCCGCAGGACATCGTTGATCAGGTGGTATCCGTCCATGGGCGCGATCTCGGCGACCGCGCCGCCCGCCTCGGCATTGATCAAGTCGCGCAACGCAACCGACAACGTGGACTTGCCCGCGCCCGGCGGCCCCGCGATGCCGAGCAGATACCGTCCATCCCCTGCCCGGTCCCGCACCCGCCGCGCCAGCCAGCTCAACGGCCTCTCAACGAACTCCCCTGCCACCACCGCCACACTACCGCCGCTCCAGAGGCCGATCCGCCTGCTGCATAAGCCCCCTTCCACGGCCCCTCACCTTGTCGAGTGCGTTGCGCAACTCGCGCAGAGCCGATCCGATACCGAGTCCGGCCCGTCGACCGAGCCCGGGGGCCCTGTGTCCCGGCATGACCGCATACCCGCGGGAAATGGCCCTCGACCGGAACTCGCGCACGACTACCGAAGACGTTGACGTACCTGGGCGGATAGCACGGCCGCGTGGTCGCGCAGCGCTTCGGTGAACGCCTGCCGGAATTCGGAGTTGTCGCGGTCACGGCGGTGGGCGATGCCGGTCCGGCGAACCGCGGACGGGTGATCGATGCGCAGCAGCGCGATGGTCGGGGGCAACACCGGGACGGCGATGCCGGGGACCACGGTGACACCGAGCCCCGCCGCGACGAGGCCCAGTTTGGCGAACCAGTCGCGGGCGACGAACGCGATATCCGGTTCCCATCCAGGATCGTGCCAGGAACCGAGCAGCGTGGAGCCGGGCTCTTGGCTTCCGGCGATCCATCGTTCGCCGCGCAGCATCGCGGGGGTGGCGCTGGTGGCGCCCGCGAGGGGGTGTGCCGGCGCGAGCGCGACGAGCAACGGATCGTCGAGCAAAGGTTCGATCTCGACTCCAGCAGGAGCGGCGTCGGGCGCGGTCACCACCGCTACATCGAGTTTTTCCCGGGCGACGGCGGTGAGCAATCTGGGACTCAGTCCTTCCCGCAGCGATATCCGCGCACGCTGGTCGCCGACCGCTGCGGCGATCGCCTGCGGCACCAGGGCGGCCATCGCGGTCGAGAACGCGCCGACCCGGAGCCGGCCCGGTGGGCGAGCCTCCAGGTGGCGGATACTGTGCCGGGCGTTCGCCAGCTCGCCGAGCACTATTTCGGCGTGCCGCACGACGATGCGCCCCGCGTCGGTGGGTTGGACGCCGCGGGCGTGCCGCTCGAACAGCGCACGCCCGGCCGCCCGCTCCATCAAGGCGATCTGCCTCGACACCGCGGACTGCGTGTAGCCGAGATTCTCCGCAGCGGTCGAGAACGACCCGCAGATGGCCGCTTCCCGCACAACGCGCAGGCCGACGACAGTGAACTCGCTCATGTGCATTACTCATACCAAGTATGTCAGAGTTTCGCTTGTCGCATGAATCTCCGGCCCATAGCGTCGGCGGCATGGGTGAGCCAACACTGGACACGACCGCGATCGAGAACAAGAAGCTGCTCGAGGACATCTTCGAGCAGCTGGCGCTCGGCAATACCCGCGCGCTGAGCGACGCCATGGCCGACGACTTCCGGTGGGTTTTCCCCGGCGACTGGTCCTGGAGCGGCACGTGGGAACCGAAAGCCGCGGTGCTACACCAACTTCTGCAGCCACTCATGGCCCAGTTCACCGAATACCGCAGTGCCGCCGATGTGATCGTCGCCGACGGTGATCGCGTCGTGGTGCAGGCTCGCGCCCACGCCGTGACCACCCGCGGTGAAACCTACGACCAGACTTACTGCTTCCTCTTCCGCGTCGTCGAAGGGAAGCTGCGCGAAGTGGTCGAGCACTGCGATACGGCGTTGGTCGAACGCGTACTGACTCGGCCCGCCTGAGGCTTTCCGGCGCGAAGCCCTGCTCTCGGGAGTACGCAACACGTCCACCCCAGGACAGGTCGACAGTCGGGGAACGTCGCCTCAGACCAATGCGCGCTCGATGATCGTGCCCGTGCCCACCCCGGTGGGCAGCGTGCCGAACGCGATGCCCCAGTCGTCGCCCAGCCGGGTGGCGCAGAAAGCGTCCGCGACGGCGGGGTGGCCGTGCCGGACCAGTTGCGCCCCCTGTAGCACCAGCGCCATCAGCTCCACCACGCGGCGCGCACGGTATTCGATGTCGTTGAGATCCGACAGCTCCTTGCCGACGCGGGCGATCGCGTCGTCCAGCCGGGGGTTCTCGCCCTTCGCCAGCGACACTTCGTTGAAGTACGCCTCGACGGTCTCCGGCTGACGGCCCATGGCCCGCAGCGCGTCCAGCGCCGCGACGTTGCCCGAGCCTTCCCAGATGGACATCAGCGGCGCCTCGCGATACAGCCGCGGCATGCCGGATTCCTCGGCATACCCGTTGCCGCCCAGGCACTCCAGTGCCTCGGCCGCGTGTGACGGCGCCCGCTTGCAGACCCAGTATTTGGTGATCGCCAACGCGATGCGCCGCAGCGCCGCCTCGGCCGGGTCCTGCGTGGTGCGGTCGGTCGCGCCGGCCAACCGCATCATCACCGTGGTCGCGGCGTCGGACTCGATCACCAGGTCGGCCAGCACATTGCGCATGGCGGGCTGGTCGATCAGCTTGGCGCCGAAGGCTTCCCGGTGCCGGGCATGGTGCACCGCGTAGACCGCGCCCGCGCGCATCCCGGTGGCCGAGCCGATGACACAGTCCAGCCTGGTCATGTTCACCATCTCGATGATGGTCTTGACGCCGGCGCCTTCCTGGCCGACCAGCCAACCGCTGGCGTTTTCGTACTCGATCTCGGAGGAGGCGTTGGACTTGTTGCCCAGTTTGTCCTTGAGCCGCTGGATACGGATGGGGTTGCGGGTGCCGTCCGGCAATACCCGGGGCAGCAGGAAACAGGACAGTCCACCGGGCGCCTGCGCCAGCGTGAGGAACATGTCCGACATGGGCGCGGAGGTGAACCACTTGTGCCCGACGATCCGATACGAGCCGTCCGGCCGCGGTGTCGCGGTGGTGGTGTTGGCGCGGACATCGGAGCCGCCCTGCTTTTCGGTCATCGACATGCCCGCGATGAGTCCGGCCTTGGTGGACGGCTCACGCAGGCCGAAGTCGTAGACGCGGGAGCCGAGCAGCGGCTCGTATTTCGCCGACAGCTCTCGGTTGTGCCGCAACGCGGGCACCACCGCGTAGGTCATCGAGATCGGGCACATATGGCCCGCGTCGGCGATGCCCCAGGTGTAGAACTTCGCCGCGCGGGCCACGTGCGCGCCCGGCCGGTCGTCCAGCCACGGCGCGCCGTGCAGGCCGTGCTCGACGGCGACGCGCATCAGGTCGTGCCAGTGCGGGTGGAACTCGACCTCGTCGATGCGATAGCCGTACCGGTCGTGGCTGCGCAGCACCGGCGGGTACTCGTTGGCCAGTCTGCCCCACTCCTGCGCCTCGGCGCCGCCGGCGAGCGCGCCCAGTTCGCGCACCTCGGGTTCGGCCCAGCCCGCGCCTTCCCGGTGCAAGCCCTCGATCAGCGCCGGGTTGCGCGCGGCGTCGAACGGCACGATGTCGGGCACCTGGTTGAAGACTTCATGCGTCTGCATCTGACACTCCTGATTCCAGCCGAGCGCCATCGGCGCCCGGGTTGTCGCGCACGCCGAGCGCGCGTATCGCGAAAGCGATGAGTTCGGGAACGACGAATTCCCCGTGCGGTGCGTCGGCGAGCGGGCCGACCAGCACCTCGCCGATCGCGCCGACCAAGGCCGCGGCGCTGATCCTCGGGTCCTGCGGCGGGAGTTCACCCCGCGAAACGCCCTCGGCCACCGCCGATTCGAATGTCTCCGCGAAGGAGCGCCGGAAGTGCAGGCGCTCGCTGTCGACGATGGCGTCGACCGGCTCGGCGAGCAGCACGTAGGCCAGATTCGGGTTCTTCAGCGCGCGGCCGGCGAAGGTCTCCACCGCCGCGGTCACCCGTTCCAGCGCCGTTCCGTGCGCACCGGCCGCGGCCACCGCCGCGACCTCGCGGGCGACCACCTTGCGGAAGACCGCGCGTACCAGATCGGCCTTGCCGTCGAAGTTCTTGTAGACGGTGCCGGTGGCAACTCCTGCCTCGGCCGCGACCGCGGCCATGGACAGCGCGGCATATCCGCCGCGGGACAGCACCTTGGTCGCGGCCTGCACGATCAGCCCCGCCTGGGCGTCCAAGCGGGCCTGCACTGCGGGGGTCCTGCGGTAGGCCACACAAGAAGTGAAGCACAGATTCATTTCTTCCCACAAGGGTGCTTTTACGGCGTATGGTCGACCTCGTGACGGTACTGATCGAACGCAACGGCCCTGTGACGACCGTGATCCTGCATCGCCCCGAGGCACGCAACGCGGTCGACGGACCGACCGCGGCCGCGCTGGCCGACGCATTCCGCGAGTTCGACGCCGACCCCGACGCGTCGGTCGCCGTGCTGTGGGGCGATGGCGGCACGTTCTGCGCGGGCGCCGATTTGAAGGCACTCGGCACCGAGCGCTCCAACCAGGCCACCGAGGACGGCGACGGCCCGATGGGGCCGACGCGCATGCGGCTGTCCAAGCCGGTGCTCGCCGCCGTCTCCGGCTACGCGGTGGCGGGCGGGCTCGAACTCGCGCTGTGGTGCGACCTGCGGGTCGCCGAGCAGGACAGCACCTTCGGCGTGTTCTGCCGCCGCTGGGGCGTCCCGCTCATCGATGGGGGCACCATCCGTCTGCCGCGCATCGTCGGCACCGGCCGCGCCATGGACCTGGTTCTCACCGGACGAGCGGTCGGCGCCGAGGAGGCCTTGCAGATGGGTCTGGTGAACCGCGTGGTGCCCACCGGGGAAGCGCGCCGGGCAGCGGAGGAACTCGCCGCGGAACTGGCCGCGCTGCCCCAGACGTGTCTGCGCTCGGACCGGATGTCGCTGCTGGAGCAGGACGGGATGAGCGAGGAGTCCGCGCTGCGCAACGAGTTCCGGCACGGCCTGACGGCGCTGGCGGGTGGCGCGCTGGAGGGCGCGCAGCGCTTCGCGGCGGGCGCGGGCAGGCACGGCGGTCGCGCCTGACCCCGATGACCCGGCTGAGCGTCGTCGACGAGATCTTTCTCCGCACCCACCGCGGGCTGGGCACCCCGATCGCGCTGCAAGGCCTCTGGCGGACGGCCGACCGGGTGGACCCCGCCCTGCTGGCGCGAG
This sequence comes from Nocardia sp. NPDC051787, assembly GCF_040681325.1. Classification (NCBI taxonomy): domain Bacteria; kingdom Bacillati; phylum Actinomycetota; class Actinomycetes; order Mycobacteriales; family Nocardiaceae; genus Nocardia; species Nocardia sp. NPDC051787. Next base: position 265,558 of record NZ_JBFAYO010000005.1, on the reverse strand, counting down.
TGCACGACGCGCTGCGCTCGGGGCCTCTAGGACGCAGGGTGGCCCGACCGCGTGTGCCGGGCGCTCGCCGATCCTGGCAACCGAACGTCCGCGCGTATCCGCTTGCTCGCGCCGAGGGTATCCTCCCCGTCGCGGAACTGCTCGAATGGGCCGACGCGCAAGGCGACGGACTCGATCCGGAATACGGTCCCGGATGGCGGCTTGCGACCGCGGCGCTGGACGACGGCGGTTCGCTCGTCTCGCTCACGTGCTCGCACGCACTGGCCGACGGGCGGGCGCTGGCGCTAGCCGTGGACGACGCGTTGGGCGGCGAGCGCGCACAGAGGTCGAATTTCGCCGCGCGGGAATCGGATTGGCGCGATGCCCGGCAGCAATGGGCGATCGTCCTGCGCGGCACCGCCGCGGCGTTACGGCACGGGATACCGCACCAGCCGCCCGCCCTGCTCCGGGAGGACAGGCCGCACACCGCCTACGAAACCATGACCCACAGCGCGATCCTGCAATGTCCCGCCGCGGATTGGGATCGCGCTGCCGCACGACAGGGCGGAACGGCCAACAGCCTGTTCATCCACCTCGTTGCGACCATGCTGTGGAACAGCGGGTTTCCCGCCGCGACGATCGAGGCCAGTCTGCCCGTCGACACTCGCGCCGAACCACGCGTGGACAACGACCTCGCCATGACCCAGATCGTGATCGGCCGAGCCGACACCCCCGCCACCATCCGCGCACTGGCCCGTTCGGCCTATGAACACCGCATGTCCGCGCCCGGCGGCATGCCCGAAGAACTGCTCCAGGTTGTCCCGGACCGCTGGGCCTACGCCCTGTCCAAGGGCGCGGGAGAGCGAGACATCCTGTGCTCCAATATCGGAACGCTGCCCGCCTCCCTGCGCACGCTCGGCCCGCATCGCTGTACCGGCGTCGCCGCCCGCGCCATCCACCCTGGCCTGACCGCCGCGCGACTGCCGCGCACCAGGCTCTCTGGCTACCTGTGCCGGATCGGCGACGACTACGTGCTGAGTCTGGTGAGCCTGGACCCGGATCGCATCGAGTCCGCCGCGGCGCTACGTGAACTGGCGGTGCGCACCGCGGCCTCGGCCGGGCTGCGCACGCGCGCGTGGTGAATTCGTCGCCCGGCGATCCGGATACAGCCGTTCACGACGGAGCCGGGGCAGGCCCTCCACGATGACCTCGACCGCGTCCAGGCAATGGTGCTCGACCCTGCGGCAATGCCGGCAATGCCGACGATCGGGGCGAAATCCAGCCGACACCTGCGCCAGAACACTCGCCGGGTTAGCACGCGATTTGCTATGGTGCACAATCCTGCCCGCGATGCCGACGGGGACCGAACGCCGGTCGCGCCGGTCAACTCGCCGCGCCGGGCCTAATTACCGGCCCCTGAGCTGCACCTACCGGTAGAGTTTCGGCCGCACACGCCGAGAAAGAATCTGCGGCGATCTTGGTGTGCGACTGCCTTTTGCGTCCGAAGTTCCATTCCGACAGCTACTCGACTGGAGCATGATGAACCGCAAGCATTCGCGTACGCTGGCCGCGATCACCGCGGTGATGCTGGCCACCATCGGTGCTGTTACCGCTGCCGACGCGGAGCCGGGCGAGGTAGGCACCGGCGGGTTGCACCTGATCGCGTCGGTGGATGCCAACCATGTCCTGCCCACTGGCAGTGCTCTCGCATTGGGAGTTCCGTTCGCGCACGCGGCCAAGGTTTCCGGAGATTTTTCGGTCGTCTCCGACGGACCCTCGTCGCTGCGTGGCGGGCAGATCGTCGCCGGATATCTGATCGGCTGCGCGGTAGACATTTCCGACGGCATCTCGGTATCCATCGCCGCAGCCGCCGGTGCCGGCGTCGACTTCACCCCTGGAATCGCAATCGAGTTCGGTGGGATCGACTTCGGGGGGTTCAACGAGTTCGGCATGCTCGAGGAGCTTCCCGTCATTGTCGCTCCCACCGTCGCCCTCGGTGCGGATACCACATTCGGTGTCAACGGGGAACTGGGCGGCGAGATCACGGTAAATCTTCTCCCGGGCAGTGTGACCGCTGCCGTGATCGCGGAGGCGGACTTGGATGACGAGTCGACCTTCCCGTTCACCTTCGCGCACAGCAATACCCCGCTGAATGTCAACGGATGTCTCTCCCCCGCCTCGGCCATGCCATTCATCACCGCCCGCGTCGAGGCCACCAACGGCATCGCGCAAACGACGGGCTACGGCCCCCACTTCGTGTTCTGAACCGACATCCGGAGCGGTCTTCCGGTCAGTGGATCGGGACCAGGCTCGATTCGCGCCGCCGGAGGACATCGTCCGGGACGGCAATACCCGGCGACAGATCGTCCGAGCCGATCGGCGCTCCCCACACCTGACGCAGCGGAAGCACACCGGCCCACACACCGCCCGCCTCGATATCCGCCGCGTCGTCGATCGGGCCACCGGCGCGGACCTTCACCGACGCCTCGGTGAGATCGAGGGCGAGCACCACAGTCGCGGCGAGTTCCTTTTTGTTCGGTGAGCGGACCCGCGACCACGCGCCGGGCGCGGCGTGTTCGACGATGACGCGCAGTCCGTGCAAACGTTCGTCGTGGCCGGTCACCTCGACGGCGCGACCGAGCACGACGGCGGAGCGATAGTTCATCGAGAAGTGCATGGCCGAACGCGCGTAGACCACGCCATCGACCAAGGTCACCGCCACCGAGATGTCGTGGGCGATCGCCGCGCGCAGGCTCGCGGCGCCGGTGGAGCCGTGCACGTAGAGCGTGTCGCCGTCGCGGCCGTAGATGGTCGGCAGCACCACTGGCGTGCCGCCGAGCAGGACCCCCAGGTGGCAGACCAGCCCGGCGTCGAGCACCGTGTCCAAGTCAGCGCGACCGGTGCGCGCGCGGTCCTTGTACCGGGTCGGTGTGCTGCGCGGTGTCGGCGAGAGTGGGATCCGTGAGCTGGCTGATTCGGTCATGAACCCAGCATCGGAGCATAAGTGGCATTATCAAAGTGCCAATTCAGCCGAATTCCAGCAGTCCATCGAGGAGGAATCATGATGGACGACCTTCCGCTCGAGCTGGATCGCGACCTGCCGCAACCGCTGTCGGTGCAGATCGCCGACCAGCTGCGGCATGCCGCGACCAATGGACCGCTGCGCGGAGGCGACCGGCTACCGTCCACCCGCGCGCTGGCCGATCGGCTCCGCGTCAGCCGCACGGTGGTGACCGCCGCCTACGACCAGCTGCACGCGGAAGGCTGGATCAGCGGTAAGCGTGGTTCCGGCACCTATCTGACCACCGCTCCCGCCGTGGCGCCCGTGCCGTCTGCCGCGTCCCACCAGACGGACGTCGCATCGAACCTGTTCGACCTCGCCCCCGGCGCTCCGTGTATCGAGGCCATCGATCCGGCCGCGTGGCGCCGCGCCTGGCGGACCGCCGCCGACCACACGCCGCTGGTACGCAAAGACCGCGCGGGTGAACCGGAGTTCCGCACGGCGGTCACCGAGCACCTGCTGCGTCACCGTGGGCTCGGCGCGGGCAGCGCCACCACATTGCTGGCGACCGCTGGAACCAGTTCAGCTGTGGGCGAATTGGCGGCGGCCTTGCTGCGGCCCGGCGCTGCCATCGCCATGGAAGACCCGGGCTATCAGCGGGCCGCGGGCGCGTTCGAGGCGGCGGGGGTCGATGTGCTGCCGGTTCCGGTGGACGCGCACGGCCTGCGCGTCGATCTACTGCCGCCAGGGATCGAGGCGGTGTATTGCACTCCGGCACACCAGTTTCCGCTCGGCGCACGGATGCCCGCGGCCCGCAGGGTCGAACTCATCGAGCACGCGCGACGATGCGGGATCGTCGTCATCGAGGACGACTACGACGGTGAGCTGCGCTACGACACCGCACCACTGCCATTGCTCGCCACCATGGCTCCCGATGTCGTGGTCCACTTGGGTACCACGAGCAAGATCCTGTCCCCCAGCCTCGGCGTCGGCTGGCTGCTGGCCGCACCGGAGATCGCCGAGGCCGTGCTCGCCCACCGAGAGCGCACCGGCACTGGCCCGAGCCCGGCGGGCCAGCAGGTGCTGGTGGCCTTGGCCGCGCACGGCGATCTGGCCAGGCACCTGCGCAGGCTGCGCCGCGCACTGCCGCCGCGGCGCGCGCTGGTGGTGACCGCATTGCGCAGGCGCGGACTCGACGTGGTCGGCGACGACGCCGGTTCGCATGTCGTCGTTCCGGTGCACTCGGCCGACGCCGAGCAGCGCGTTATCGCGACCGGACAGCGTCGTGGCGTCGCGCTCGACGGGTTGGCCAGGCATCATCTCGGGCCTCGGCGCGATCACTTCGGCGTCGCCCTCGGCTACACCGCGCTGTCCTGGCCGGACCTCGTCGCCGCCGTCCAGATCGCCGCCGAGTGCTTGGCCCGGCCCGTAGCATTGTCCGCATGAGCGAACAGGACGTCTTGGCGCGTATCAAGAAGCTGGTCGACCAGGAGCATGAGCTGCGCTCGCAGGCCACCCGGGGCGAGTTGGACCCGAAGACCGAACGCCAGCGCTTGGCCGAACTGGAAGTGATGCTGGATCAGGCGTGGGACCTGCTCCGCCACCGCAGGGCGCGGCTCGACCTCGGTGAGTCCGCGGACGCGGTCCAGCCGAATTCCGTCTCGCAGGTCGAAGGCTACCTGCAGTAGCCGCGGCCATGTCGAGCACACCGACCGAATACGACGTCATCGTGATCGGCGGAGGACCGGCGGGCGAGAACGCCGCCGCCTACGCCATCGCGGGTAGTGACCGCACGGCCGCCATCGTGGAACGCGAACTCGTCGGCGGCGAATGTTCCTACTGGGCCTGTATCCCGAGCAAGGCCCTGCTGCGGCCCGGCCATGTGCTGGCGGCCGCGCGGGCGGTGCCCGGTGTCGCGGCGAACGGCCTCGACGTCGAGGCGGTCCTGCGACGACGCGACGCGTTCGTGCACGACCACGACGACTCCTCGCAGGTCGACTGGGCGAAGGACAACCGCGTCGACGTCGTGCGCGGCACCGGAAGCCTGGCCGGAGAGCGCCTGGTCGACGTCGGCGGACGGCGGCTACGCGCCAGGCACGCCGTGGTACTGGCCACCGGCACCACCGCCAATGTCCCCGACGTGCCCGGCCTGCGCGCCGCGCTGCCCTGGACCTCCCGCGACGTCACCAATCTGCACGAGGTCCCGCGCCGGGTCGCCGTCGTCGGCGGTGGCGTGGTGGCCTGCGAGGCGGCGACCTGGCTGGCCGCGCTCGGCGCCGACGTCACCGTGCTGGTGCGCGGCTCGGCGTTGCTGGCCGCGGCGGAACCCTTCGCGGGCGAGCGGGTGGCCGCGGCACTGACCGCGGCGGGCGCGCGGGTGCGGTTCGGCACCGAGCCGACCGCCGTCGAGCGCCCGGTGGCGAAGGACACCGGCGAAGGGTGGATACACGGCGATCCGGTCACGGTGCGGTTGCGCGGGCCGGAGGGCGAATCGACCCTCGAGGTGGACGAACTCGTGGTTGCGGCCGGACGCGCGCCCGCCACCGAGCGGTTGGGCTTGGCCGCGGTCGGACTGCCCGGCGGTTATGTGGCGGTCGACGACCATCTCACCGTCCAGGGCGTGGACGGCGGGTGGTTGTACGCGATCGGCGACGTGAACCACCGCGCGGCGCTCACGCATATGGGCAAGTACCAGGGCAGGGTGTGCGGTGACGTGATCGCGGCGCGTGCCGAGGGCAAGCCTTTGGACGACGCGAGGTTCGTCGCGAGCTCCGACCACGGCAAGGTGCCGCAGGTGGTGTTCACCGCGCCGGAGGTCGCCTCCGTCGGCCTGACCGAAGCCGCGGCCCGGAACGCGGGCCACGTGGTCGAGACCGTCGAACTCGACATCGCGGTGGCCGGTTCCGCACTCTCCCGCGACGACTACGCCGGGCACGCGAAGCTGGTGATCGACACCGCCGCTGACACCCTGCTCGGCGCCACCTTCGTCGGTCCCGACGTGGGCGAGCAACTGCACGCGGCCACCATCGCGGTGGTCGGCGGGGTGCCGCTGTCCCGGCTCTGGCACGCGGTGCCGGCCTTCCCCGCGGTCAGCGAGTTCTGGCTGCGCCTGTTGGAGGCCCGGCGCGCGTAGCTACCATCGGTGGATGGTGGCAACAACGGATATCACGACCGCCGATGGAGTCGTCCGCGGTCACCGTGGCCGCCGCGTACTCCGCTGGCGGTCCATTCCTTACGCTGCACCTCCGGTGGGCGACTTGCGATTTCGCGCTCCGCAGCCGGTGCGGCCGTGGTCCGGTGTCCGGGCGGCAACGGAATTCACCTCCGCCGCGATGCAGCATCGCTCCGGGGCGCGGATCGGGCCGCGCGCCTATCAGGCGACCAGCGAGGACGCGCTGACACTGAATGTCACCACGCCCGCCACGCCGGCCACGCGTCCGCGGCCGGTGCTGGTCTTCATCCACGGTGGCGGCTACCTGATCGGCACCTCCGCGCTGGCGCTGTATTCCGGTGCGCGGCTCGCGGTGCGCGGCGACGCGGTCGTGGTGTCGATGAACTACCGGCTCGGCGCGTTCGGCTATGTCGACTTCAGTGCGTTCGGCACGCCGGGGCAGCCGTTCGACACGAACCTGGGCTTGCGCGACCAGGTCGCCGCACTGGAGTGGGTGCGCACCAATATCGCGGCCTTCGGCGGCGACCCCGGCAACGTGACGATTTTCGGCGAGTCGGCGGGCGCGCACGCCGTGCTCGGCCTCATGTCCACTCCCGCGGCGAAAGGCCTGTTCCACCGCGCCATTTCACAGAGCCCGCCAGCCGACTGGGCGGTGAGCGCCGAGGAGGCTCGCGCCTTCGCCCGCCGCTGCGTCGCGGCGCTGGGTGCCACGCCCGAGAACGCGGGCGACGCGTTGCGCACCGTGGGCGCCAACGACATCCGCCGCGCGGTCGACCGCACCCTGGGCCAGGTGCTGCGCGAACAACCGGGCGTCTTCCCCGCTTGTCCGGTCGTGGACGGAGACTTCCTGCCGCACTCCCCGATCGACGCGATCATCGAAGGCTCCGCCCAGCGGGTGCCACTGATCATCGGCACGAACCGGGACGAAGGAACGCTGTTCGCCAGGTTCGTCGACGAGCTGCCCACCACACCCGGGCGGCTGCGCGCCGCGCTCGCACGCTCCGGCGAGGGCGTCGAATCCCGGATCGCCGCGGCATATCCCGGCTATCCGCAGCCGAGGGCCGCGATACGCGCGGGCGGCGATTTCACCTTCTGGCGTCCTGCGCTGACCGTCATGGAAGGCCACAGCAGACACGCGCGGACCTACGCCTACCGCTACGACTTCGCCCCACGCGCATTGCATCTGGCCGGTCTCGGCGCCACGCACGCCACCGACCTCATCCCGGTCTTCGGCGCCGCCGACTCCCCCTTCGGCCGAGCGCTGACCGCCGCGGGCGGTCGACGCGGGCTGCGGGCGGTCACCGAGCAGTTCCAGGACAATTGGCTCGCCTTCGCCAACACCGGCGCTCCGCTGTCCTCTTGGCCCGCCTATACCGAGGCACGCAGGTCGACCCTGATCATCGATTACCCGACGCGCGTGGAACAGGATCCGGACCGGGCGAAAAGGCTCGCCTGGCAAGGCGTCCAGGTGCCGACGCTGACCTGAGACGCCAGGACGTTACTTCAGTAGCCGGGACATCCGCCGGTCGGCGAGCACCTTGCCGCCGGTCTGACAGGTGGCGCAGTACTGGAAAGACCGCTCGGCGTAGGAAACCTCGCGGACGGTGTCGCCGCAGACCGGGCAGGGCAGCCCGGTGCGGGCGTGCACCCGCATGCCGGAACGCTTCTCGCCCTTGAGGCGGGCGGCGTCCTGGCCGACCGACCGCCGAACCGCGTCGGTGAGCACCTCGCGCATCGCGGCGTACAACTCGGCCAGCTTGTCGGCGGGCAGGGTCTTCGTGTTCGCGAACGGTGAGACCCGCGCGACGTGCAGGATCTCGTCGGAGTAGGCGTTGCCGACTCCGGCCAGCAACGCTTGGTCGACGAGCGCGGTCTTGATCCGCTGGGAGGTGCCGTGCAGGATCTCGTCGAACTGTGCCTCGGTCACCTCCAGCGCGTCGGGGCCCAGACGCGCTATGCCGGGCACCGCCTTGGGATCCTCCACGACGTACACCGCGAGCCGCTTCTTCGTGCCCGCCTCGGTGAGGTCGAACGCGGGCGTCGCGCCTTCCGGTGTGAAGAAATGCACGCGCAGCGCGAGCGGGCTCTTGCCGCCCGGCTTCGGCGGCGTAGGGCTCGGTTCGTCGATCCAGCGCAGCCACCCGCCCCGGGACAGATGCGTGATCAGCCACAGCCCGTCGCATGCCATGCCGAGAAACTTGCCCCAGCGCCCCGCCCCGGTGACGTCCCGCCCGGACAGTGCCGTCACCGGCGGCTCGAACGTCTTCACCGCGCTCAACGCGGCCACGTCGACACGCCCTACCACCGCGCCGACCGCATGTTCTCGGAGGAACTGCGCCAACGCCTCCACTTCGGGTAGCTCGGGCACGCGGTCCAGGGTACCCAGCGGCACCGACAATCCGGCCGGTCGATCGAGGCTACGACGCTCCCCCGCCGCGGCGCAGCAGATAGATGTCCATGATCCAGCCCTTGCGCTCGCGCAGCTCGGCCCGGCGGCGGATGATCTCGTCCCGCACCGCGGGCAGCGGCCCCTCGATCAACGTCTCGTCCGGCATGCCGAGATAGGCGCCCCACCAGATGTGCACACCCTGGTCGGGTATCGCGGTGAACGAGGTGTCGCCGTCCAACATGACCAGCGCGTTCTCGGCGCCGAGGCCCTCCTCGCGCAGGCGGCGGCCGGTGGTGATGCGCAGGGGCTCCCCGATTCCGTGCAGCACGATGCGATGGCGGGCGGCCAGCGCCTGCGCGCTGGTGATGCCGGGAATCACCGCGTAGTCGAAGCGCGCAACGCCGCGGGCGAGCACCCGCTCGATCATCCGCAGCGTGCTGTCGTACAACGCGGGGTCACCCCAGACCAGGATGCCGCCGACCCCGTCGACCTCGGCGAAAGCCGACTCCAGCAGCGCCGACCTGCGGTCGTGCCAGTCCTCGACGACGTCCAGGTACTCGGCGGGCGTACGGTCGCGCGGCGGGTCGGCGATCGGCACGATCCGGTACGGCCGGTCCATGTGCCGGTCCAGGATCGCGGTTCGCACGTCGATCAACTCCTGCTTGGCCTCGCCCTTGCCGATCACGAAGAACACGTCGACCTGCCGCATCGCTTCGACCGCCTGCAGGGTGACCTGGTCGGGATCTCCGGCGCCGATGCCGATCACGTAGAGCTTGCGCATGCGGGCGAGCTTGCCAGGACGACTAGAGTTGCCAGGCGTGGCCCCTGACGCGCTCGATCCGGCTTCCACCCCCGACACCCAGTACGAGGACCTGCTGCGGCTGGTGCTCACGTCCGGCACACGAAAGGCCGACCGGACCGGGACCGGAACACGCAGCGTCTTCGGCCATCAGTTGCGCTACGACCTCTCGGCCGGGTTCCCGCTGGTCACCACCAAGAAGGTGCATCTGAAGTCGATCGTCTACGAGCTGCTGTGGTTTCTGCGCGGCGACTCCAACATCGGCTGGCTGCGCGAGCACGGCGTCTCCATCTGGGACGAATGGGCCGACGCCCACGGCGAGCTCGGCCCGGTCTACGGCGTGCAATGGCGGTCCTGGCCGACGCCGGACGGTACCCACATCGACCAGATCGCCCAGGTGCTGCAGACCCTGCGCACCGACCCGGATTCCCGGCGCATCATCGTGTCCGCGTGGAACGTGGCCGACCTGGACAAGATGGCACTGGCCCCCTGCCACGCGTTCTTCCAGTTCTACGTGGCCGACGGCAAGCTGTCCTGCCAGCTGTACCAGCGCAGCGCCGACCTGTTCCTCGGCGTCCCGTTCAATATCGCCAGCTACGCGCTGCTCACCCACATGGTCGCGCAGCAGACCGAGCTCACACCCGGTGATTTCATCTGGACGGGCGGCGACTGTCACATCTACGACAACCATCTGGACCAGGTCACCGAGCAGCTGACCCGCGAGCCCTACCCGTTCCCCACACTGCGGCTGCGTCCAGCGCCGACGCTGTTCGACTACCGCTACGAGGACGTGGAAGTGGTCGGCTACCAGCATCATCCGGCCATCAAAGCCCCGGTGGCCGTGTGAGCGAGCGTCGGAGCCGAGCGTCAGCGAGGCGCAGTCGTGAGCGGTGAACCGGAGACCGAACGCGCGGCGGCGCACGATGGAGCCGAGCGCACGATCGGGCTGATCTGGGCGCAGACGCTGGACGGAGTGATCGGCTTCCGCAACACCATCCCCTGGCGCGTGCCCGAGGACATGGCGCACTTCAAGCAGGTCACCTGGGGCCATCCCGTGGTGATGGGCAGGCGCACCTGGGATTCGCTGCCGCCCCGGTTCCGTCCGCTCGCCGGACGCCGCAATATCGTGGTGACCAGGCAGTCCGACTGGTCGGCGGAAGGCGCCGAGCGCGTCGCGTCGGTGCCCGAGGCGCTGGCCCGGTGTGCCCCCGATCCCGTGTGGGTCGCCGGAGGCGGCGAGATCTACCGCGCCGCGTTGGATTTCGCGACCGAGTTGTGCGTCACGGAGGTCGACACCGCGGTCGAGGGCGACGCCTACGCACCTTCGATCGGGCCGGAATGGCGGCCCGACGAGCCGGAGCCCTGGCGTACGTCGACCACGGGACTGCGCTTCCGCATCCGCCACTACACCCGTGCGGAGTCGGCGTAAATGGGCCGGCGGCACCGCAACGGGCGGCCCGGGCAACACACCGCACGGCCACGGCGCCCGTCAAACCGGACCCGCGCCGCGGCAGTGTCGGGCATACTCCTCGATATGCGGCGGCCGGACCTTCGTCCGTCCGAGCGCCTCGAGCCGTTGCCATCAGCCCGGCATCGGCTGTGGTGATCTGCGAAAGGCGGTCCATGGACAAGAAATCGCTGACTGCGGTCGCGCGCCAACAACTGAAGTTGGCTGCCACCGCCACGAGCGGACGCAGTTCACAAACCATCTACGGCGGTCATACGCATGCCCTGCGGCAAACGGTGGTCGGCTTGACGGCCGGGCAGAGCCTGGCCGAGCACGACAACTACGGCGAGGCCACCCTGTTGGTGCTCAGTGGCACGCTGACGCTGATCAGCGGCGCCAACGAGTGGAAGGGGTCGGCGGGCGACCTGATCGTGGTGCCCAAGGCGCGGCACAGCGTCAAGGCGGTCGACGACGTCGCGTTCCTGCTGACGGTAGCCAAATAGTAGCCACGAGTGTGGGCCCAGCCCGGCGGCGGTGCCCGTCGAGCGCTAGTGTGTTCGATCATGGGTGAGCCGCAGCCGATCCTCGAACCGCTCACACCGGCCGCCATCTTCCTGGTCGCCACGATCGATGAGGGTGGCGAAGCGGTAGTGCGCGATCTGCTCGCCGACATCAACGGCCTGCGCCGCTCGGTGGGCTTCCGCTTGCCCGGAGCCGGCCTCAGCTGCGTCACGTCGATCGGCTCCGCCGCGTGGGACCGGCTCTTCGCCGGGCCGAAACCCGCTGAGCTGCACGAGTTCCCCAGTTTCGCCGGCGAGCGCCACTCCGCGCCCGCGACACCGGGCGACCTGCTGTTCCACCTCAGGGCACAGGTGCAGGACGCCTGTTTCGAGCTGGCCATGGCCATCGCCGACCGGCTCGCGGGCGCGGCGACCATCGTGGACGAGACCGTCGGCTTCCGCTACTTCGAGCAGCGCGACCTGCTCGGCTTCGTGGACGGCACCGAGAACCCCGAAGGGCGCGCCGCGGCCGCCGCCGCGCTGGTCGGCGACGAGGATCCGCGGTTCGCCGGCGGCAGCTACGTGACCGTGCAGAAGTACACGCACCCGCTGGCGGACTGGCGGGCGCTGTCGGTCGAAGAGCAGGAGCGCGTGATCGGCCGCACCAAGCTGGACGACTTCGAGCTGTCCGACGAGGACAAGCCCGCCGACTCGCACGTCGCGGTCAACACGCTGATCGATCCGGACGGCACCGAGCGGCAGATCGTCCGCGCCAACATGCCGTTCGGCAGCGTGCGTGACGGCGAGTTCGGCACCTACTACATCGCCTACGCGGCCACCTCGAGCGTCATCGAACGCATGCTCACCCGCATGTTCCTCGGCACCGACCAGGCCGCCTACGACCGTCTCCTGGATTTCTCCGTCGCCGTCACCGGCACCTCGTTCTTCGCCCCTACCGTCGATTTCCTCGATGATCTGCCACCCGCACCGTGGGAGACGGCGCAAGCCGCGGTATCCCTCGACGGCGCTGGTCCGGCGCTGACCGGTGACGGTTCTCTCGGCATCGGCACGTTGAAAAGGAGCACCCGGTCATGAACAACCTCCATCGCGAACTCGCGCCGATCACCTCCGAGGCATGGGCGGCCATCGAGGAGGAGGCGACGCGCACGTTCCGGCGGCACATCGCCGGCCGCCGCGTCGTCGACCTGTCCGGTCCGCACGGCACCGACTACTCCGGGGTCGGCACCGGGCACACCACCGCGATCGAGGCGCCCGGCGAAGGCGTGTTCGCCCGACGGCGGGTGGTCGCGCCACTGGTCGAACTGCGGGTGCCGTTCATCCTCACCCGCGAGGAACTCGACAATGTCGAGCGCGGCGCCAAGGACACCGACCTCGACCCGATGAAGGACGCCGCGAAGAAGATCGCCTTCGCCGAGGATCGCGCGATCTTCGAGGGGTACCCCGCCGCGCACATCACCGGCATCCGGTCCAGTAGCTCCAACCAGGCGATCACGGTGCCCAGCGACCCGCGGCAGGTGCCGGAGGCCATCGCCCAGGCGCTGAGCGCATTGCGGCTGGCCGGTGTCGACGGGCCGTACTCGGTGCTGCTCAGCGCCGACCTGTACACCGCGGTCAGCGAGACCTCCGATCACGGCCATCCGATCCGCACCCACATCGAACGCCTGATCCCGGAGGGCGAGATCATCTGGGCGCCCGCCATCACCGGCGCGATCGTGCTCACCACCCGCGGCGGCGACTTCGATCTGCGCATCGGGCAGGACCTGTCCATCGGCTACCTGTCGCACGACGCCACCTCGGTCCAGCTCTACTTCCAGCAGAGCCTGACGTTCTTGGTGTACACCGCGGAAGCGGCGGTCGCGCTGACCGTGTGAGAACGCTACGGCGGCGCCTGGCTCGGCCACAGGTGGGAATCGCCAGGTGTGCCCCGGCGCCCGGGGCGGTAGCGTGTGCCGGAAATGCACCAGAGGCGGGTAGATGAGATGACAACGGTGCGGGCAGGTGTGGTCCCTACGCAGCGGGCGGCGCTCTACAGTGTGCTCGGCATCCTGGCGACCGTAACGATCTGCGCCTCGTTCGTCGTCGCGTTCGGCGTGAACCGGGTGTTCACCGGATTGCTGGCCGGTGCGGTGGTCGGCGTCGCGGTGCTGGCCGCGCTGTTCACCAGGGACGCGGTCGTGCTCACCGACCACGCCATTTACCGGCGCACACCGTGGACCGTCGCCAGCATCTCCTGGGATCGGGTAGTGGCCGGTCGCTTCACCCTCGACGACCGCGCCCGCTGGTCGCTGGCCTTGGACCTGTCCGGTGGTGACGAACCGCACGGCGAGCTGATTCTGCTGTCCATACCGCCGGTGGTCCGCCCAGTCGCGGGTGCCTACGACATGCGCAAACGCGATCAGGTCACGGAGATCCGGGCGATCCTGCGCCGCAAGCGGATTCCGGTGACGGTGCTTCCGCAGATCGCGGGCGCGTTGCATGAGCACTGGCAGATCGCGCCGCCGACGCACTGAGGTCCGCGGGGTGCGGGCCGGACACACCGCGAAGGCCACCGCCGTGACCACACCACCCAGACGTTCATTGCCGCGCGTCCGGGCGGGGGTGGATTGATCGCATGCGAGACGCGATGCGCTGGTTTCGGTTACGTTGACAGATGTGTCGATGCTGAAGGGCGCCAACGTGCCGGTGCCGGCGTCCGCGGTCCGGATCGAGGTGGGCTGGCGGGCGGGGACGGGGGTACCGGCCGCCGATGCCTCCGCACTGCTCGTGGTGTCCGGGAAGGTGCGATCCGACCGCGATTTCGTTTTCTACAACCAGCCCGTCCACCCTTCCGGCGCGGTCCGGCACGAGGGCAAGCGGTCGGGTCCGGCGCTGCTGGACGTGCTGTCATCGGACCTGGCGCGAGTGGAGCCGCAGATCGACGCCATCGTGATCGCGGCGTCCACCGACGGCGGCTCCATCGGGCAGCTCGACGGACTGTCCGTGCGGATCGTCGACTGGGGCACCGGAGCGGAGATCGCGCGTTTCGACGACGTCGGCGCGACGACCGAGACCGCGGTCGTGCTCGGCGAGCTCTACCGGCGCCAGGGCGGATGGAAGTTTCGCGCGGTCGGCCAGGGCTACGCCTCCGGTTTGGCCGGGCTCGCTGCCGACTACGGCATCTCCGTCGACGACACACCCGCACCGCCGCACCGGTTCACGCCGCCACCACCGTCCGCGCCGGTTGCGCCCGAACCGAGCCGGTTCGGCGCTCCGTCATCACCTTCCGGGCCGACTCCGGCCGACGCGAATCCATTCTCCTCGCTACCACCAGCACCCGTACCGGCCGAGCTGAACCGACTCGCGCCGCCAACGGCACCGGCTCCGCCGGATCCAGGCCAGTTCGCCGCGTCCGGTTCGGCGGCCGCACCGGATCCGTCCGGCCCGACAACCTGGCAAGGCCACCTCAACCCGATGCCTGCGGGTCAGGCAGTTGCGCCACCTGGCCGAATTCCAACGCCACCGAGCCAGTACGCACCGCCAGGCGACCGAACGCCAGCGCCGGGCCGGTACGCGACCCCGTCACCGGCGGGATGGCCGCCTCAGCTCGGGCACGCCGCACCCACGGGACAGCACGGCATGAGCAAGCTCTCGCTGACCGAGAACTTCCCTTCGGTCTCGCTGACCGAGCGGGGCGCGACCTCCCGCATCATGCGGATCAACCTGGACTGGACCGCCACGGTCGCGGGGCCGAGTGAGGTGGCGCTGGATCTCGACCTCTGTTGCTTCTGGGAACTGGTCGACGGCCGTAAGGGCGATATCCGTCCGGTCGGCAACTTCGGCGCACTGGACCAAGCGCCGTTCATCCGGCTGGACGCCGACGACCGGTCCGGTGCGGTGGCCGGGGAGAACCTGCAAATCAACCTCGACCACACGACTGAATTCCGCCGAATCCTGGTCTTCGTCACCCTCTATGACGGCGCCGCCGACTTCCGCGGCATCCGGTTGACCGCGACGTTGTACCCCGTCGGCACCGCGCCGATCGAGGTGAGCGTGCAAGGCTGCGCGGACGACTCCCGCGACGTGGTGCTCGCGCTGATCGAGAACACCGGCACGCAGCTGGTGGTGCGCCGCGAAGGCCGGTTCGTCCCGCCGCCACCGCGGCGCCCGCGCTGGGGTGTGACCGAGGTGGACAAGATCTACGGCTGGGGCCTGAACTGGGTACGGGGCGAGGGCAAGTCCTGATCACCGGGCGGGCAGCGCCACGCGGTCGAGCAGCTCGGCTGCCTCGGCACTGATCGTTTCGAGGTCGCCGAGCCAGCCGAGCGTGCGCAGCACCGCCCCCGGGATGGTCTGCTCCGCGTAGGCGGGCGCGGCGCCCTCGTCGGAGCGGATGCTGATCACGGTCTCCACCAAACGGAACGGCAACAGCTCCGCGCCCGGTGTGCTCGCGCCGCCGCCTCCGGCAAGCACCTGCGCGGCCAATGTCTCGTAGTGCCCGCGCAATTCGTCGCGGCGCAGGCGAAACGCGGCGAAACGCTCGGTGCGCAGCTCCGGCAGCAAGTACAGCGCACCCAGATTCCAGCGGGACGCGCACAGCTGCCGCACGTCGAACAGAGCCAGCGCGTACAGCCGCACCTGCACCGGCTCGGGCGCCTCGCGCAGCCGTTCGGCCAGCGCGATCGGCAGTGCGATGGTTTCGGCGAGCAACGCGTCGAGGATGTCGTCCTTCGCGGCGAAGTGGTGATACAGCGAGGCCTGCCGGATGCCGACGGCGTCGGCAACCGCACGCGTGGAGGTGTTGGCGTAGCCGTTGGTGGTGAACAGTTCGCCTGCGGCGTCCAGGATTTCGGCACGCGGCGTCTGCCCGCGGCGGCGGCGCTGGGCGACGCGCGGACGGCCGGGACCGAGGTTCGTCACGCCGCCATTCTGGCAGGTAGTCGCAGGGGCGCCGCGGTGCGGTAGCCGTCCGGTCGGTTTGCCCGCGGAATGCGGTGCGTTTTCTGTCATTTGATAGAAATACCGGCAACGCAGAAGTTACCGCGGTTGCCGGAAGCGATACACGGAGGTCACCGAAAGCGCGATCGTGACCGTAAAACTGTCGTCTGATAGTTATTGGCCGCACGCCGAAGGACCGCCCATGGCCACCACCCTCGCCCCGATCCCCTCCTCCGACCTCAGCGGCGACAGCGCCGACCTCGCCAAGTTCGGGTATCAGCCCGTCTTGCATCGCAAGCTCGGCCGCTACGCCTCGTTCGCGGCGGGCTTCTCGTTCGTCTCCATCCTCACCACGATCTTCCAGTTCTTCGGCTTCGGCTATGCATTCGGCGGAGCCGCCTTCTTCTGGACCTGGCCGATCGTGTTCGCCGGACAGTTCCTGGTGGCGCTGAACTTCGCCGAACTCGCCGCGCGCTACCCGATTTCGGGCTGCATCTATCAGTGGTCCAGGCGGCTCGGCGGCGAGCTCGTCGGCTGGTTCGCGGGCTGGATGATGATCATCGCGCAGATCGTCACGGCCGCCGCGGCGGCGATCGCGCTGCAAGTGGTGCTGCCCTCGATCTGGAGCGGATTCCAGCTCGTCGGCACGGACACCGCGCTCACCTCGCCGTCCGGCGCGACCAATGCCGTGGTGCTCGGCAGCATTCTGCTGGCGCTCACCACGGTGATCAATGTGATCGGCATCGATCTAATGGCACGGATCAACTCGATCGGCGTCACGGTCGAGATCGTCGGCGTCCTCGCGATCATCGCGCTGTTCTTCACCACCACCGAACGCGGCCCCGGCGTGGTGCTGCACACCGATCAGGCCGCGCCCGGTCCTTACTGGGCCGCATTCCTGGTCTCGGGTTTGATGGCCGCGTATGTGATGGTCGGATTCGATTCCGCGGGTGAGCTTTCCGAGGAAACCAAGAACCCGCGCCACGTCGCACCGCGCACCATTCTCACCGCGCTGTCGGTCTCGGCGCTTGGCGGCGGTCTGATGCTGCTCGGCGCGCTGATGGCCGCGCCGAGCCTGTCCGATGGCGCCCTGGCCGCCGACGGCTTGGCCTATGTGCTCACCGCCAAGCTGGACAGCCCGGCGGGCAAGGTGCTGCTGGGCTGCGTCGCAGTCGCGATCACCGTGTGCACGTTGGCCATTCAGACCGCGGGCTCGCGGCTGATGTTCTCCATGGCTCGGGACGGGAAACTGCCGTTCGCACGCAGGCTCGCCGCGGTGCACCCGCGCTACGGCACGCCCGTGCTGCCCGCCATCGTGATCGGCGCTTCGGGCATCGGCCTGCTGCTGCTCAACCTCGGCAACGCCGCCATTTTCGCGACACTGGCCAGCGTCTGCATCGTCACGCTGTACCTGGCATACCTGCTGGTGACGGTGCCGCTGCTGGTCCGGCGGTTTACGGGACTGCCCGGTTCGGGCACCGACGCGCGCCTGTTCAGCCTGGGCCGCTTCGGCATTCCGATCAATGCCATCGCCGTGGCTTGGGGCATCGCCATGGTGGTAAACCTGGCCTGGCCACGCGCGGAGGTCTACACACCGGATGGTGGCGGCTGGTGGATGCTCTGGGCCGCACCGCTTTTCGTGGTGCTGGTACTGGGAATCGGTGCGCTGGTGCATCGCAGCGTGCTGGGTGTCACGCAGAAGGTGCAAAGCCCTGAGCCCGCAGCACAACCCGCCTGATCAGCACCGGGTGCGGCGATGGGCATGCCAGGCCAACGCCGCACCCCGCAGGGATCGCGAGCCGCACCATGACGCCAGACGTGGCCGGAAATAACTGATGAACCACACAACCACCACAACCAGCGCACGAAAGGGAAGAACCGTGACAAGCACTGCGGACACGTCCGGCGCGCGGGCGCACGCACGATCGCAGGCCGCGGCGGCGGCCATCGCGGGTCCCGACCTGCCCGCCGCCGTTCCGGCCTCGCAAGTCACCTTTGCCCAGCGTATTCCGGCTGGCGGCTACGCGAACGTCGCGCTCGGCCGCGGTACTCGCGTCCGCCTGTCCGACCCGATGGGCGCGGCCTGCGCGCACCTGCTGCTGGTGCGCACCGAGGCGCCATGGGAGCGCCTGAACATCGCCGACACGGTCAAGGTGCCGTGGCAGGCGTACCTGAGCGGCGGACACCCGCTGCTGTCGGACCAGGGACGCATCCTGGCGACCGTGCTCGCCGACACCTCCGGCCACCATGACACGCTCTGCGGCCCCACCGCCGCGGCCCGCACTCAGCTGCGGCTGGCAGGCGCCAAACATGGACTCGAACCGCGCGACATCGGACCGACGGTCTCCTTCTTCCGTGGCGTCCGGGTGGAGCCGGACGGAACACTCACCGCCACCGGCAGCGCCGCCCCCCGCGCTTCGGTGGATCTGCTCGTGCACCTTCCGGTCACCGTGCTCGTAGCCAACTCCGCACACCCGCTCGACGAGCGGCCCGCAACGGATCTGGATGTGGTGGCGTGGGCCGCGCCGGAAGACCTGGCCGTGACTGTCAATGAGGACCCGGAATACCGACGGGCGGTGCAGAACACCGAACAGGCATGGACGGCCGCACTGACTCTGGAGGCAACCGCATGACCACGGCTCGCACCATCGTGCTCGACGAGACCGTCCCCGCACGCTCCCCATGGTCCACCGTGGTCCGCGCGGGCGACCACTTCGAGATCATCGATCTGCACGGCAACCAGGCGGTGGACTGCTTGCTCTACTCGGCGGCCGACCACACCGAACGCTACAGCGCGCAGGCCACGGTCACCGCGCAGCGCAATATCTTCCTCACCACCGGCAGCGTGCTGCGCACCGACGCGGGAACGGCGCTGATGACCGTCGTGGCCGACGAGGTCGGCAATCACGACACCATCGCGGGCGCCTGCTCGCAGGAGTCCAACACGCTGCGCTACGGCCATCACACCCGGCACCAGCACGCCTGTGTGGAGAACTTCGTCGCGGAAGGGTTGCGCTGGGGGCTCGGCAAGCGGGATCTGGTGTCGAACATCAACTGGTTCATGAACGTCCCGGTCGAGGCGGACGGCACGTTGGGGATCGTGGACGGTCTGTCCGCGCCGGGCAAGCGGGTCACCCTGCGCGCCGAGATCGACACGCTGGTGCTGGTCTCCAACTGCCCGCAGATCAACAATCCGTGCAACGGCTTCGATCCGACCCCGGTGCGCATGGTGGTGTCGCGATGACCGTCGCCCAGTTCCCGGTGGTCACCAAATCGCTTCCCGGAGCAGCGGAACCGAACACGGTGGAGGTCGTTCGTCCCGGGATGCTGACCACGGTGCAGGACTGGCCCGGCCGGGTCGGGTACTGGCATATCGGCGTCCCGCCGTCGGGACCGATGGACGATCTGTCGTTCCGGCTGGGCAATCGCGCGGTCGGCAACGACGAGGGCGCCGCCGGCCTGGAATGCACCCTCGCCGGTCCCGCGCTCCGATTCACCGCGGCGACCTGGGTGTGCGTCACCGGCGCACCGACCGACGTGACCGTGGACGGCATCCGTGTGCCGCAGTGGCGCACGGTACGGGTGCCCGCGGGCGGCATGCTGGACGTGGGCGCCGTACGCGGGCCGGGCATGCGCTGCTACGTGCTGATCGGGGGCGGCATTGCTCTGCCCGAATATCTCGGCAGCGCCGCCACATTCACGCTCGGCCGGTTCGGAGGGAGCACCGGCGGGGCGCTGCGCGCCGGTGAAGCGCTGCCGCTGGGCCCGCACCACGGCAGGGTCGTGGCGGCCGTACCGATGGACGAACAGCCCGTGCTGGCCCGGCGCTGGGAACTCGCGGTCACCGAAGGACCGCACGGCGCACCGGAATTCTTCACCCGCGCCGACTTCGACACCGTGGTCGGGACCGATTACGAGGTGCACTTCAATTCCGATCGCACCGGCGTCCGGCTGATCGGCCCGAAACCGGAATGGGCTCGCACCGATGGCGGCGAAGCGGGACTGCACCCGTCCAATATCCACGACACGCCGTATTCGGTGGGCGCGCTGGATTTCACCGGCGATACTCCTATCCTGCTCGGCCCCGACGGACCGAGCCTGGGCGGTTTCGTCTGCCCGGTCACCGTTGTGGCGGCCGACCGCTGGAAGCTCGGCCAGCTGTCTCCCGGCGACTCCGTGCGTTTCGTGCTCGTTCGCGGCGACCGCGCCGCCTCGATCCGGGAGTTGGGTACCGCGCGCCGCGCCGCGTGGCCGACCGTGCTGTCGACGGGCGGCGACGGTGACGACGGCGTGCTGCGCCGCGCCGACGTGGAGGACGAGACCGCCGTGACCTACCGCCGCGCGGGCGACGACGGGGTGCTCGTCGAATACGGCGCCATGACCTTGGATCTGGGCCTGCGCGCCCGCGTGCACGTCCTGCACCAGCACCTGCTGGCGGCTCGCGTGCGTGGGGTGACCGAACTGACGCCCGGCATCCGCTCGTTGCAGATCCGGGTGGATCCGCACGTCCTGCCGGTGCCCGCGCTGCTCGCCCTGCTCGCCGAGGCCGAGGCGCGGCTGCCCGCTTCCGATCAGCTCGTGGTGCCGAGCCGCGTCGTCCACCTGCCGCTGTCCTGGGACGACCCGTCCACGCGCGAGGCCATCACCCGCTACATGCACGGCGTGCGCGCCGACGCGCCGTGGTGTCCGTGGAACATCGAGTTCATTCGTCGCATGAACGGCTTGGACACCGTCTCCGATGTCTACGACACCGTGTTCGGGGCCGAGTACCTGGTGCTCGGACTCGGCGACGTCTACCTCGGCGCGCCGGTGGCCACACCCACCGACCCCCGGCACCGGCTGGTCACGACGAAGTACAACCCCGCCCGTACCTGGACCCCGGAGAACGCGGTCGGCATCGGCGGCGCCTACCTGTGCGTGTACGGCATGGAAGGACCGGGCGGCTATCAGTTCGTCGGGCGTACCACCCAGGTGTGGAATCACCGCGCCGCGGCGACGTCCGCGCTGCCGCCGGGCGTCGATCGGGCCGCCTCTGACACTGGAACACCGTGGCTGCTGCGGTATTTCGACCGCATCCGGTGGTATCCGGTCGAGGCGGACGAACTCCTCGACCTGCGCGCCGAGTTCGCCGCGGGCAACGCCCGGGTGCGGGCCGAGGACGGGGAATTCCGCCTGGCGGACTACCGGAAGTTCCTCGCAGGCAATGCGGAATCCATCGAGGTCTTTCGCGCGAGGCAGGCGGAAGCCTTCGCCGCCGAACGCAACTCCTGGCGATCGGCAGGCGAGCTCACCTTCTAGGTTCTCGTCACCAGCCGAAAAGCTCCGCCACTGATAACCACGAAGATCCTGATCACCGGCGGAATCGGCACGCTGGGCCGCCAGGTGGGCTGCTTACGTGCGGCGGGCTTCTCGCTGCCACAGGCCGATCGCGCATGGAACGCCCTGGACAGCCACCTCTACGGCTTCACCTTGCAGGAGTTGAACTTCCCACTCGTGCCGTCCGAATACGCCTCCGCCGCAAGTGAATTCCTGCCGCTCATCCCGGCTGACCGATATCCCCACATGAACGCGCTCGCCCAGCTGGTGATCGACGGGAGGCACACGGGGATCGCGGACTTCTCCTTCGGCCTCCGAGCTGATTCTCGACGGCTTGGAACGATTGCTCACCACGGCCGCGTACTGACGGTCAGCCCGCGCCGAACGTGGCCTCCGGATTGGACGTGTCACGAACGATCCGCAGTGCCTCGACCAGCGCCTCGACCTGCGCGGGCGTCAGCAATCCGACGAACCAGCGGTCGACGGCGGCGAGATAGTCCGGCAGCACCTGCGCGAGCCGTGCCGCGCCCGCCTCGGTGAGCACCGCGTACGCGCTGCGCCGATCCTCTGGATCCGGCTCGCGTTCGACCAGACCCGCACCGGCCAGCCGGTCGACCAAGCGGGTGACCCCGCTGGTGGACAGCGACGTCTGCACCGCCAGCTCCGACATGCGCAACCGCCGCCGCGGCGAACGGCTCAAACGCGTCAGCGCGTTCAAGTCCAGTCCGGACAACCCGTGCGCCTTCCAGACCGGCTCCAGCTTGGCCACCACGCCGGCATGCGCCTCGAACAGCAAGCCCATGGTGGTCAGGCGTGGATCCTCGAACAGATCGGTCACGTCCATGCCGAGCAGACTACCCGGGGCGTTTGACGCGGGGATAGTTGACACGAGGAATAAGCCGTTGTATAAATATGCCCACGCATTATTCCTCACGTCAACTAATGGAGGTTCTCATGTCGCCGAACGCCTGGATCGCCGGTTTCCGCTCCGGAGTGATCAGCCCGGACGAGGAGATCAAACTCGCGGAGTCGCGCGGGTTCACCGACCAGACCGTGCGACAAGCGCTGCACTTGGCCGGCGGTGGTGCGCAGCTGCGGCTCAGGCTGACCAACCGCTACGGGAAGACTCCGCTGGTCATCGACGCGGCCCGGGTGGCGATCCGCAAGACGGGCAGCGAGATCGTCGCCGAGACGGACACCGCGCTGCGATTCGACGGCGCCGAGCGGGTCGTCATCCCGGCCGGTGGCGAGGTCATCAGCGATCCGGTCGAATTCGCCGCGTCGGCGGGCGCGGACCTGGCGTTGAGCCTGTATCTGCCCGGTCCCACCGGGCTGGCGACCTTCGCCCAGCAGCCCGGCGAAATCGCCTACGTCGCAGCCGGAAACGTCGCATCGGACGCCGTACTTTCCGCCGCCGAGGAGGTGACCGCACGGTTCTACGTCGTCGGCGTCGACGTGCTCGCGCCCGAGGGAACGCCGGTGGCGGTCGCCTTCGGCGATTCCTGGTTCGAAGGTTTCGGTACCACCGTCGGCACCAATAGCCGCTCGGTCGATTTTCTCGACGCGCGGCTGGACCGCGGCTGGGTGGTCAACCAGGGCATCACGGGAAATCGGCTGCTCGTCCCCGAGATCGGCGAGCCAGGTCTGGAGCGCTTCGACCGCGACGCGCTCGCCGTGCCGGGCGCGACGAGCGTCCTGGTGAACTTCGGGATCAACGACCTTATCCTCGGCGGCATGGCGGGCCAGCCACCCGCGACCGCCGAGGAACTGATCGCGGGCTACACCGCCCTCGCGCACCGCGCCCATGAGGCCGGACTCACCATTCACGCCGCGACGATCGGGCCTTATGCCGGTTGCATCTACGAGGGTGTGACCGTCGCCGAAACGCTGCCGACCCGCCGCCGTGTGAACGAATGGCTGCGCGGTACCGACGTCTTCGACTCGGTGTTCGATGTAGCGCGGGCCGTCGAAGATCCGGAGCGACCCGATTTCATCCGCCCCGAATTCGATAGTGGTGACGGCATGCACCTCAATGACGCGGGCGCCCGCGCGATGGCCGAGAGCGTCGATGTCTCCGTGCTTTTCGGTTGAGATCCGCGCTCGGATCACTGCCGCTGCAACCCTATCGCCCGCTAAGGACGCAAGCCGCGCAGCACGATCTCGACACCACCTCGGAATTCGTCATCGGCCGACATGTTCTTGGCCTGCCCTGCGGTCTGCGCCAGATGCGGGTAGTCCTCAGGGGACAGTTCGGCCATCGCGATCGTCCCCCGCCCCGGCAGCGGCGCGTAGTGCTTGTTCTGCAGGTAGCCGATCAGGAAGGCGACCAGCGTGCGTTGGGCGATCACGCGAGCGCGTCCGGTGAAACCGCCCTCGGTGAGCACGGCGAGCATCGCTTCCATCACGCGCAGCGATTCGACCGAGGACTGCCGATGCCGCAGCACCAGCGGCACGGCCGCCGGATGGGCCGCGAATCCGGCTCGGATGTGTTCGAGCAGCAGCGCTGCCCGCGCCTTCCAGTCGGTGCCGGCGGGCAGCGTCGTATCGATCGAGGCGAACACGTGGTCGGCGACCAATACCTCGAGCTCGTCGCGGTCGCGGACGTAGCGGTACAGCGCCATGGTGGCCACTCCGAGCTCCTTGGCCACCGCGCGCATGGTGAGCGCGGGCAAGCCGTCGCGGTCGAGCACGGCCAAGGCCGCCGAGGCGAGATCGGCGGTGGTCAGCGAGCGAGGACGGGGCACGGGTTGACAGCGTACAAGCTACGCGCATACTGGTCGTAGGCGTACGCAGTACACCTATGAGAGGAGCTTCGATGTCGCTACCGACCCATGTCCCCGACCGGACCCTGGTCACCGTCTCCGGTGCGCAAGTCCAGGTGCCGGACCCGGATTGCCTGATCCATCTGCAATTCCGCCGATTCGCCGGATGTCCGGTATGCAACGTGCACCTGCGCTCGATCGTGGCTCGCAAGCAGGAGATCGCCGCGGCGAACATTCGCGAGGTGGTCGCCTTCCATTCCAGCGCCGAGGAATTGCGCAAGTACACCGCCGAGCTGCCGCTCGACGTGATCGCCGATCCGAGCCGAGAGCTCTACCGCGAGTTCGGTGTGGAGACCTCGCCTCGCGCGCTGCTCGACCCGCGCGGCTGGCCCGCGATATTGCGCGGCGTGGCCCACGATGCCTGGGCGACGCTCCGTGGCAAGCAGGCCGCGCCGCCTGCCAAGCCCGAGGGCGGCAGTCTCGGATTGCCCGCTGACTTCCTGATCGCTCCCGGCGGACGTGTCCGCGCCGCGAAGCTCGGCGCGCACGTCTACGACCAATGGTCGGTAGACGAATTGCTCGCGCTCGTACCGGCGGTGGAGCACCGTGCATGAAGATCGTTGAAAGGCCTTTTCCGGCAAGGGCATTCGCCTTGCTTTTCGGTGGACTGCTTGCTGGTGCCTTCGGGTATGGAGCGGTCAACGTCCTGTATGCCTTCCGCCGGGTGCCGCTGGCGGTGCGCTTCACCTTCCACACGGCACTGATGAGCGTGAACGGCCTGGTCATGCAATCGCTGATGGGTCTGACCATCCTCAGCACGCTGGTGCTCGCCGTCCGCTCCACCGGCCGGTCACGCCTGCTCGCGGGCGGCGCGGCCGTGCTGGCCGTCGCGGCATTTCTGATCACCCGCCTCGGCAACGTGCCGATCAACCAGCACATCAAGGTGTGGGCCGTCAGTGGCCCTCCTGCCGACTACGCCGAAATCCTCAGCCGATGGGAGGCATTCCACTTCGCGCGCACCGCCTGTGCTCTGGTGGCCTTCCTGCTCGTCGTGCTGACCACCCTGCGCTACGCGAAAGGAGCACGCCCATGATGACCGTCGAACTGTTCGTCTCCGATGACACGCTGACCGCCGAGCGCAAACGATCCCTTGCCGAAGGTATCCTGCGCAACCTGACCACCGAACCCGGTGCACCGGACTCGGTGCTGGCGAAAGCCCGTGAGATGACGCATGTTCTGGTGCGCAGCCCCGAAGTATGGGCGACCGGCGGGTCCGACCTGGCCACCGAGCCTCGCTATCTGGCGCGACTCACCGTCCCGGGAGCATGGGCAGGCAACAGCGAATTCGGCAACCATGTGATCCCCCTGATCACGAACGCCATCGCCGAGTCCGAGACAGATCCGCACCGACTGACCCGGGAGCCGCACTGCGTGGTCCAGATCGTCGGCCTGCGCGAACACAACGTCGGCACTTTCGGCCGGCCGCTCAGCATCACCCAGATCACCGAACTGATGACCGAGGAGTACCGGGCCTCCGGCGAGCGCGCCGAAGCTCCGGAGGGCTACGCCCTCGACCCGATCTGCGGGATGACCGTCGAGCTGTCCACCGCCCGCTTCACCCTCACCCACGACGGCACCGACTACGCCTTCTGCGCCCCGGTCTGCCGCAAGATCTTCGCCGAGGAGCGCGCCGTCCCCCTCTGACGTGTGTCAGCAGAGCTGTCGACAGCGGTCAGGGGAGCAGCGATCCGGGATCGATCGTGAACTCGAAAGGACTGCGCAGGGTGACCGCGTCACCAGCGGCCACCCGGCGCGTCAGCTGGTAGGTGCGGTCGGCCCCGAGTTCGTGTGCGAATAGAACGGGGAGAGACTCGCCTGGCAGCTGCCCTTTGAACGGGTTGGGCTCGAACCGCCAGTAGTTCGGGATCCCTGCCTCCGCGTAAACCACGGGCTTGACCATGCGGTCTTGCAACGTGGTAGACCTGGAAACGACCTCTACCACGAGTTCTACCTGATGGGCAGGGACCCCCCGCGCGTCCAATTCGATCGAGTCGGCAACCACCATGAGATCGGGTATCGGCTCGTCGTCACCGATCAGTACCCCGACGCCTTCCAGCACGAGGAGATCTGCTGGCAACCCCGCGTCGAGCGCGCGCCCCAGCCATCTGATCAGCAACTGATGCCGAGGCTTCGGCGCGGCATTCACGACGAGCTGACCGTTCAACACCTCGTAACGCAATCCATCGTCGGGTATGCGGTCGAGGTCGGCAGCCGTCCAGCTGTCGGCACGAGGAACCGGCATCGCCATGGAATCCACCTCCAACCTCGTCGAACGACGGCGAAGGCCCCCGATTCTGTTCGAGTCTAACCGAATCACCGAGACGAACTCGATGGATGAATGAGCTCATTCGGCTGCGGACTCCGTATCACCCAGTAGGGCCGCCAGCTGCGGATATGGGTGCGCAAGTGGGTATCTTCACGCATGTCTGCGTAGGGCCGCACCGGTGAGGCTTGTGTCATCAGTCGCAAGCAGGAGGTCGACGATGCAAGCAGTCGATGATGGTGTGAAGCAAGTCCGGACGGTACGCGGCTCATGCGCGCCGGATCGTCGGCCGAGTCGGTCACGCATCCTCGAGCGGTGCGTGCCGACGGCGGCCGCACCCGGCAGGAACTCCACGTACGGCGACAGGTGATCCGAGATGGCTGATATGCGCCGGATCGAAGTCGACGGAATGTGCGTGTCGTGGCGTTTGTCGCAGAATCATCATATTTCGATCGTCGCCGTGCACAATGCATCCGAGGCCACGGCGATCGTGTCCTTCGGCCCCGAGATCTATCCGGATCTCGCGCAAGCACGAGAACTTTTTCCGGACTTGGCGAATTTGTGGGACGCGGTGCGCCGCGACTTCTGGAAAGAACTCATTCCGACCCGCCGGAAGTCGCCGACACAGAAAACGGACACGATCTCAGGATGCACCTAGGACACTGGTGTCGCAGGTGCGTCCGCAGCGAGAAGCGACTGCCGCAGAAGCCAATGGGATAAAGCCGCGGAGTGCGCCTCCGTGCTGCCGCGCTCCGGAAACAGCCCGTCCGAGGTGCGGAATCTTCGGATCCACGCCGCCCGGCAACGGCGCCGACGGCGGTTCACAACGACGTGGACCTCGAGATGGGCAATAAACAATACCAGGAGATACGCACGAACAGGTTCACGGCATGACCGACATATATTGCTTTCGATGCGGACGAACATTGCGATCAGAAATGGATCGGTATCGACGCGTGCACATACCCTGTCTCCAGCTGGAGGAACGCGCAAGCGCGCGATTGACTCCGGAAGATTGGACTGTTGTGACCGCTTGGCTCATCCCCGGCAGAAATCACCTCATAGGGGATATGGGAGCCGAATAGAGACGTCGCCGCGCATGCGCCGACCTGCCGGGTAGGAGGTTCGACCGAGCGTCGTTATGCGTCCAGCTGGCGCGGTGGTACGTACGGATCCCGGTCGGATCCATCGGTCGGCCCTTGGACCGGGCCGGAGTGCGGGCCCCGGCCCCGACCGGCATCGAAATAGTCCACCCGCGCTTTCCGGGGGACTAGATTTGAGTCATGGCGCCACGTAAGCCTCGCGTGGTCGGCAACGTGCCGTTCCCGATCACCAGCTTCATCGGGCGGCAGCGGGATATCCGCAAGGTCCGGGAAATGCTCGCGACCGCACGACTGGTCACGCTCACCGGCGTGGGCGGAGTCGGCAAGACTCGGCTGGCCACCGAGGTCGCGTCCGCGTCCCGCCAGTCGTACCCGGACGGAGTGTGGCTGGTGGATCTGTCCCGCGTCGGTGACCCGGACTTGGTGGCGGACGCGGTCGTGACCAGTCTGGGCGTTGTCGATATGTCGAACCGCAGCGCCGAAGAGCAGCTCGTCGACCGCCTCGCCGACCTGCACGCATTGCTCGTGCTGGACAACTGCGAACACCTGGTGGAGACGTCGAGCGCGCTGTGCGACCGCCTGCTGAAATCGTGCGCCGAACTGCGGATTCTGACCACCAGCCGGGAGGCGCTGGGAATCATGGGTGAGCACGTGTACCCAGTCCTCCCATTGTCGATGCCCAGCTCTGGCACGACGATCACCCCGACGGGGTTGACTGCTTTCGAAGCGCCGACACTCCTGCTGGAACGCGCCCGAGCAGTACGTCCGGAACTCACGGTGACCGAAGGCGACATGGACGCGGTCACGAGGGTGTGCCACCGGCTGGACGGTATCCCGCTCGCCATCGAACTCGCCGCGTCCCGACTTCGGTCACTGACGCTGAACGGACTTCTGGAGCGACTCGACGACCGATTCACCCTGCTGACCGCCGACGCGCGGACCGCGGCGCCGCGGCAACGGACGCTGCGGGCGCTGATCGACTGGAGCTACGAGCTGAGCCGGCCGGCGGAGCGGCTGCTGTGGGCGCGTCTGTCGGTGTTCGCCGGAGAATTCACCTTGGCCGCCGCCGAAGGGGTGTGTGCTGATCCCGACCTGCCGCGCAAACAGATTCTGGACCTGATCGACCACTTGGTCGCGCAGTCGATCGTGCTGCTCGCACCGACCGACGGCTTGCCGCGGTACCGGATGCTGGAAACGATCCGCGAGTACGGATGGCACCGGCTGACCGAGCTAGGTGAGAGCGACACCCTGCGAAAGCGGCATTGTGACTACTACCTCGCACTCGCCGAGCGAATCGCCGGGGAGTGGAACGGACCTACCCAGCCGGCCGGTCTGGCCGAGTTACGCACCGAGCACGGCAACCTCCAGGCGGCACTCGACTGGGCGACCAGTGAGCCGACCGCCACACGCGAGGCGCTGGCTCTGGTCACCGCACTGCGCTACCACTGGTGCGCCGATGGGTTCCTCGGAGACGGACGACGATGGATAGACCGAGCACTGCGCAACGCCGACCGGTACAGCCCCGATCGGGTCCCGGCGCTGTGGGTCGCGGCATGGGTGATGCTGCTGCAAGGCGACCACGCCCAGGCCGAGCAGGCACTGGACGAGTGCGCCACTCACGCCGCATCCGTCGCCGACCATCGCAGCATAGGCTGGGTGAACAGCCTCCGTGGCACATTAGCGCTGTTCCGTGGCCGCGTCGCGGACTCCATCTCGACCTTCGAGAGCGTCATCACGGATTACCCCGAAGATGCCGATCTGATTCGGCTGACTCTGTTCCAGCTGGCCATGTCGCAAGCTCATGCCGGTGACCGCAGGGCACAGGCGACGGCGCGGCAGGCGATCCGCTTGGCCGACGAATGCGGCGAACAGTGGAGCAAGTCGTACGCTCTGTGGGCACTCGGCTTCGACCGGCATGTCCACGGCGAGCACGGCGAGGCGGCCGTATCGACCTGCGCCGCGCTCGAGATCCAGAGCCGGTTCAACGACCGGGTCGGTACGGCGCTGATGATCGAACTACTGGCCTGGATCGCCGCCGCAGGCGGCGAACACCGGCGTGCGGCGCGGCTGCTCGGAGTGGTCGGATCGGAATGGCGGCGAATCGGTACTTCGATCGCGGCATTCGGACCCCACCTGGTGGAGCGGCACGACACCTGCGAGCGCACCGCCGCCGCGTCCCTGCCCGAGCCGGTGCGGCGCGCGGAAAAAGCACGCGGCGAAGACCTCGACCACGAACAGGCCATCGCCTACGCGCTCGACCGGCACGAGTGCGCCGCCGCAGCCGCGGAGCAGGAGCACGACGTGCTGACGACACGCGAGCAGCAGGTGGCCGAACTCGTCGCGAAGGGCCTCAGCAACCGGCAGATCGCGGAAAGGCTCGTGGTATCACCACGCACCGTCGACCGGCATCTCGAGAACATCCTCGGCAAACTCGGCTTCTCATCGCGCGCGCAGGTCGCCGCCTGGACGGCGCAAGTGGAGCGAGTGCGGTAGCGCGTGTCGCAAACGAGCGGCTTTCCTCGAACCCGGAACCCGCGCTGCCCCTACTCCGTGATCACGATCGTGATCGCGTCGTCCGCCGCGTCCGTCTGGTCGCCCGGTGCGACGAACCAGTGGGTGACCTCCGCTTCGGCGAGGTCCGCCGCCAGGTCGCCGGTCGGGAGCACCGAGAGGGCGCCCGCGGTAGCGGAGGCCAGGAACTCCAGCGCGGCCGGGTGGCCGGAGGTGGCGGTGGTGTACGTGGTCGACTCGTAGGTGAGCTCGTACTCCTCGCGTACCTGTTCGGCCCGGGCCAGCGCCTCGGACTGGGACAGGGTGACGACCTCGCTTGCCGTGCTGACAACGAACGCCGGGTGCTCTTCGCCGAGCGGGCGTACTCGGTCGGCGTAGGACACGGGGTGCGACGGGGCCTCGGCGAGGTCCTGGCGCACCTGTGGGTCGTCGAGGGCCATCCACCGGATGTCGCTGTCGGACACCGGTTGCCGGGTGATCCCGAATCCGGTGCCCGCGGCGGCCAGCTGCTCCGGTGTGAGGTCGCCCGCGAACAGGCAGGCCGCACCGGCCTTCTGCACCGCCCACGCCGCGACGACCGCGTCCACCGAGCGCGGCAGCGCCACCGCGACGACGTCGCCCGGTCCGGCACCGCGATCGATGAGCAACCTGGCCAGCTGCGAGGAACGCCGATCCAGCACGTGGTAGGCGACCTCGTCGTCCCCGGCCAGCAGCGCGGGCGCCTCCGGGTCCTCCTCGACGACCTCGGCGAGCACCTTGGCCACCGTGTGCGCGCCGACCCGGCCGACCGGCTCCGGCGCGGAAGACGTCGCCGCGACGCCGGATTCGACCAGCAGCCGGGCCCGTTCGTCCGCGTCCAGGATGTCGATGTCGCCGACCAGGGCGTCCGGGTCACCGAGCAGCGCATCCAGCACCCGGACCAGGCGCTGGGCCAGGATCTGGACCTCGTCGGCGGTGAACCGGCTGCTCAGGTACCGCAGGGTCAGCTCGATGGTGGACTCCGCCATCACCAGCAGCGTCATCGGGTAGTGCGTGGCGTCGTTGACGCCGACACCGGTCACCGACATGCCGTCGATCGAGCTGGCGGCCGAAATCGCTTCCTTGTCCATCGGATACGACTCGAACACCATCAACGTGTCGAACAGCGACCCGGTGCCCGCCACCCGCTGGATCTCGGTGAGGCCCACGTAGTGGTGCTCGAGCAGGTCGGCCTGTTCGCGTTGCAGCCGTTCCAGCAGCTTGCCGATGGTCTGGCGGTCATCGATGCGCAGCCGCACCGGCAGCGTGTTGATGAACAGACCCACCATCGACTCGACGCCGGGCAGATCGGCGGGACGGCCGGACACCGTCGCGCCGAACACCACGTCACCGCGGCCGGTGAGACGTCCGAGCAGGATGCCCCACGCCGCCTGCACCAGCGTGTTCACTGTGACGCCGAGTTCGGCGGCGTGCTTGGTGATCCCGCGGGCACGGTCGGCGTCGAACTCGGTGGTCAGCGTGCCGATCTCGTAGTCCTCCGCGCCCCGGGCCTGCGGTGCGAGCTGGGTGGGCTCGGTGACGCCGTCCAGCGCCGTCGCCCAGGCCCGCAGCGAAGCGTCCCGGTCGCGCCCGGCCAGCCAGCCGAGGAAGTTGCGGTAGGAGGCCACCCGCGGCAGCGCGGTCTGATCGCCGCGCACCGCGTACAGCACCAGCAGGTCCCGCATGAGCAGCGGCATGGACCAGCCGTCCAGCAGGATGTGGTGGGTGGTGATGGCCAGGTGCCACTGCTCGGCGTCGCTGCGGAACAGGGTGAACCGCATCAGCGGCGGGGTGGCCATATCGAAGTGCGTGGCCCGCTCCACCGCGACCTGACGCTTCAGTTCCGCGGTCCGCTGCTCGGCGGGCAGCTCGGTGAGATCCACCTC
The DNA here is from genome assembly GCF_040681325.1 of Nocardia sp. NPDC051787. NCBI lineage: Bacteria > Bacillati > Actinomycetota > Actinomycetes > Mycobacteriales > Nocardiaceae > Nocardia > Nocardia sp. NPDC051787. Next base: position 233,417 of record NZ_JBFAYO010000005.1, on the reverse strand, counting down.
GCGCCACGGGGCTTCGACCCGCTCCAGCACCACCTGCACGGCCTGGCCGTCGGAGTCGGTGACGAACGCGGTGCGCAGGTTCGGGTACCGGTCGATGATGCCCTGGGCCGCCGCCCGCAGCCGCGCCACGTCCAGCGTGCCGCCCAGGTCCACCACGGCCTGCATGGTGTACACGTCCACGGTGGACTGGGTCATCAGCGCGTGGAACAGCAGACCCGACTGCAGCGGCGAGAGCGGCCACACCTCGGTCAGCGCCGGGTAGGTCCCTTCCCACAGCTCGAGGTCGTGCTGCCCCACCCGTACCAGCGGCATGTCCGACGGGGTGAAGCCGCCCGCGTCCGGTCGCCGCGCGTGCGTGGCCAGCGCGGTGAGCGCCTCGACCCAGAGATCGGCGAACTCCTGGACCCGGTCGGCGGTCAGCAGACCCGCAGGGAAGGCGAACGACGCGCTCAGCTGCGGGCCGTCGGCCCCCTCGGTGACGATCGCGTTGATGTCGATCGTCGCGTTGGCGGGCATGTCGAGGTCCATGTCGACATCCAGCTGCCCGAGGTCGGCCACCGGCACCCAGCCGATCTCGGCGAGCTGTTCGGGGATCTCCCCGGCCGACATCCGGCCCAGGTAGTTGAAGCTGATCTGGCCCGACGAGCCGAGGCTCGGCGCGGTCTCCGGATTCAGCTGCCGCAGCAGGCCGTAGCCGATGCCCTTGTCGGGCACCGCGAGCAACTGCTCCTTGACCGACTTCACCACCTCGCCCAGTGCGGCGCCGCCGGCGAAGGCGTCGGCGAGGTCGGCACCGGCCACGTCGAGCCGGACCGGGTAGGCGGAGGTGAACCAGCCGACCGTGCGGGACAGGTCCGCACCGGGCACCACGTCCTCTTCGCGGCCGTGGCCTTCCAGCTTGATCAGCACCGCGCTGTGCTCGATGGCGGCGTCCGCGGGGCCCTGCGTGGTTACGCCGGCTGCCTTCTCCGGGCCCGTCGCTCCCGCCGAACCCTCACCGCGCCAGCGGGCGACCGCCATGGCCAGCGCCGACAGCAGGCCGTCGTTCACGCCGCCGCGGTAGAGGCCGGGGATCGCGGTGAGCACCGCGTCGGTGACCTCGGCGGGCACCGTGACCTCGACCCGCTCGACGGTCGCGAACGTATCGACGGCCGGGTCGAACGGCCGGGAGCCGAGCAACGGATCCGGCGTGGCCGAAACCTGCTGCCAGAACGGCAGTTCCGCGACCCGTTCCGGCGCGCGCGCCGCCTCGACCAGGCTGTGCGCCCAGCGCCGCATCGAGGTGCCATTGGCAGGCAGCGCGACCGGCTGACCCGCGACCAGCTGTGACCAGGCCACCGCGAAGTCCGGGATCAGGATGCGCCAGGACACGCCGTCGACCACGAAGTGGTGCGCGACGATCAGCAGCACATCGCGCCGCTGACGGTGTCCACCGTCGGCGTCCGCGGGTCCCTCCGTGGTTACGCGCGCTGCCTCCTCCGGGCCCGTCGCTCCCGCCGAGAAGGCGAACCAAACGAACTGCGCCATAGCGGCATTCGCCGGATCGAGCCCGCCCATCGCCGTGTCCAGCGCCTCGGTGGCGACCCGCGCCAGCTCCGCGTCGTCGGCGTCGGCGGCCAGGTCGACCCGCCGCACCAAGGCGTCGACGTCGACCGCGCCCTTCGGCAGCGCCTCGAACGTCCAGTCCGCGCCGGTGCGGCGCAACCGCGACCGGAGCACGTCGTGGTGGTCGAAGACCGCCGCGATGGTGCCGACCAGGGTCTCCCGGTCGATGCCGTCGGGCAGCCGCAGCGCCATGGTCTGCGAGAACCGCTGGTAGGACGAGCCGCTCCCGAGAATCTGCCGCATGATCGGGGTCAGCGGGATCTCACCGACACCGCCGCCCGGCAGTTCCTCCAGCCGCGCCTGCTCGGTGCCCACGCCGAACGTGGCGACCTCCGCCAGCGAGGCCACGCTGCGCCGCTCGAACACGTCACGCGGGGTGAACAGCACACCGCGCGCCTTGGCCCGGGAGACCAGCTGGATGGACAGAATGCTGTCGCCGCCGAGCGCGAAGAACGAGTCGTCCAAACCGATCTGCTCGACACCGAGCACTTCGGCGAACACCTCGGCGATGACGGATTCGACCTCGCCTGCCGGCGCGCGGAACTCGCGCGGGGCCAGCTCCGGTTCCGGCAGCGCCTTGCGATCCAGCTTGCCGACCGGGGTCAGCGGGATCTCGTCGATCACCACGATCGCCGTCGGCACCATGTGCGGCGGCAGACTGCGCGAGGCGTACTCGGTCAGCCGCGCCGTGTCGATCTCGCGACCCGGCGTGGCCAGCACATAGGACACCAGAATCGTCGCGCCCGCCGCCGTCTGGCGGCCGAGCGTGATCGCGTACTCGACGTCTTCGTGCCTGCCGAGCACGGTGTCGATCTCGCCCAGTTCGATACGGAAGCCGCGGATCTTCACCTGGAAGTCCGAGCGGCCGACGTAGTCCAGCTCCCAGCGCACCGACGGCAGCGCGGCGTTGCCCGCCCGCGCACCGGGTTCGGCGTACCAGCGCACCACGTCACCGGTGCGGTACATCCGCGCGCCCTCGTCGCTCCACGGGTTGGCGACGAACCGTTCCGCGGTGAGGTCGGGGCGGTTGTGGTAGCCACGCGCCAGCGCGCCACCGGACAGGTACAGCTCACCCGCGACGCCCGGCGGAACCGGGTTGAGGCGGTTGTCCAGCACCAGGGCCGACATACCCCGCACCGGGCGGCCGATGGTGATGTGCCTGCCGGGGGTGAGGGAGGCGTACGACGAGATGATCGTCGTCTCGGTCGGACCGTAGGCGTTGAAGTACTTCCGGCCCGGCCACCACTTGGCGAGCAGTTCCGGCGTGGTGACGTCACCGCCGACGGAGGCCACCTCGAGCGCCTCCATGCCTTCGGGGTCGACCGTGCCCAGCACCGCCGGGGTGATGATCGTGTGCGTCACCCGCTCGGTGCGCAGCAACTCGGCCAGATCCGGGCCGCCGATGATGGTCGACGGCACGACCACCAGCGTGGCGCCGGTGTAGGCGGCACACAGCCATTCCAGCACCGACGGGTCGAAGCTGGGCGAGCAGATGTGCAGGAACCGGTGGTGCGACTCGAGCTGGTACAGATCGGTCGCGACGCCGACCAGGCCGCCCATGCCCGCGTGGGTCACGGTGACGCCCTTGGGCATACCGGTCGAACCCGAGGTGTAGATGACGTACACCGGGTGCCGCATCGCCAGCGAGGAGGTCCGGTCGGCGTCGGTGACCGGCGCGGCGGACTGGCTCTCCACGACCGCACCGAACTCCGGATCGTCCATCCGCAGCCATTCGACCTCGCGCGGCAGCTGGTCCACGTACTCGCTCGCGGTGATACCGATGACCGCGCCGGAGTCGTCGACCATGTGCCGCATGCGGTCTTCGGGGTAGGTCGGGTCGATCGGCACGTGCGCGCCGCCGGCCTTCGCCACCGCCCAGAACGCGGCGACCATCTCGTAGGAACGCGGGAACGACAGCGCCACGATGCGCTCCGGTCCCACACCGCGCGCGATGAGCACCCGAGCCAGGCGCGAGGAGTACTCGTCCAGCTCGCGGTAGGTGATCGAGCGGCCCTGGTAGCGCACCGCGATCTGCTCCGGATCCAGTCGCGCGCCGCGCTGGAGCAGGTCGGGCAGCAGGCCGGTGGCCATGACATCCTCGCCGTGCACGTGCGTGAGCAGGTGGTACTCGGCGGAGTCGAGCAGCGGCAGGTCACCGATCGGGGTTTCCCGGTCGGCGACGATCGCGGTGAGCAGCCTGGTGAAACGCTCGGCGAACACCCGCACGGTCTCGTCGTCGAACAGGTCGCGCGCGAAGGAGAACTCCGCGTACATGCCCGCGTCGTCGGGGTTCTCCCCCGCTTCGCGGATGGTCAGCGAGAGATCGAACTTGGCCGTGTCGACGTCGAAATCGACCGCGCCGACGTGCAGTCCGGGCAGCTCGAAGCTGCTCTCGGGCAGGTTCTCGAACGACAGCGCCACCTGGAACAGCGGGTGCCGTGCGGTGGAACGCTCGGGGTTGAGCAGCTCCACCAGCCGCTCGAACGGCAGGTCCGCGTGCGCGAACGCCCGCAGGTCGGCGTCCTTGGTCCGGGCCAGGAACTGGCCGAAGGTCAGGTCGCCGTCCACGTGCGAGCGCAGCACCAGGGTGTTGACGAACATGCCGATCACGTCGTCGAGTTCGGCTTCGCCGCGGCCCGCGATGGGGGTGCCGATGGCGATGTCGTCGGTGCCGGACATCCTGGCGAGGAACAGCGCGAGCGCGGCGTGCACGACCATGAACAGCGTCGCATTCTGCTCCCTGGCGATCTCGGTGAGCATGCGGTGCAGCTCGCCCTCGATCGGGAACACCACGCGCCCGCCGGCGAACGACTGCGTGGTCGGGCGTGGCCGGTCCGACGGCAGGTTGAGTTCGTCGGGCAGACCGGCCAGCGCGGCGCGCCAGTATTCGGCCTGCTGCGAGATCAGGCTCTCCGGGTCGGTCTCGGAGCCGAGCACGTCGCGCTGCCAGAGGCTGAAGTCGGCATACTGCACCGGCAGCGGCGACCAGCCCGGTTCCACCCCGGCCGAGCGAGCGGCGTAGGCCAGCATCACGTCGCGGGTCAGCGGGCCCATCGACCAGCCGTCCGCGCTGATGTGGTGCGCGACGAACACGAGGACATACTCGGTGTCCGCGACGCGGAACAGCTTGGCCCGCAACGGAATCTCGGTGGTCACGTCGAATCCGGCGGAGACCACCTCGACGATCCGATGCCGGATGTCCTCGGGCGCAATCGCTTCCGGCGTCAGGTCCGGCACGGCCCGCTCGGCGGGCACGATCACCTGATGCGCCGTGCCACCCTGCTCGGGGTAGATCGTGCGCAGGGTCTCGTGCCTGGCGATCACGTCCGCGACGGCCGACTGCAGCGCGGCGACGTCCAGGTCTCCGGTCAGGCGCACGGCCACGGGGATGTTGTTCACCGCTGATGCGGTGTCGAACTGGTTGAGGAACCACATCCGCTGCTGCGCCAGCGACAACGGAACCCGCTCCGGGCGCGGACCGGCCACCAACGCGCGACGCCCACCAGCGCCCGCATGCTGCTCGACCTTCGCGGCCAGACCGGCGACGGTGGAGGCTTCGAACAGCACGCGCACAGGGACACGAGCATCCAAAGCCGCGCCGATCCGCGCCGCGACCTGCGTCGCCAACAGCGAATTACCGCCGAGGGCGAAGAAGTCGTCGTCGGCACCCGCACGCTCGATGCCCAGCACGTCGGCGTATACCGAGGCCACGATCTCCTCGATCGGAGTCGAGGGGGCACGGAACGCCTGAACCTCGAACTCCGGCTCCGGCAACGCCTTACGGTCCAGCTTGCCGTTGACGTTCAACGGCAAAGCATCCAGCACCACGAACGCCGACGGCACCATGTATGACGGCAGACCAGCGGTCAGCGCGGACTTCACCCGCGCCACATCGACACCCGCATCGGCGTCGGCAGCTACCAGGTAGGCGACCAAACGATCACCGGTCTTGGGATCGGACTTCGCGATCACCGCCGTCTGCGCGACCTGCGGCAACGCCAACAAAGCAGCTTCGATCTCACCCAACTCGATACGGAAACCACGAATCTTCACCTGGAAGTCCGTACGCCCCCGGTACTCGAGTTCACCATTGGTGTTCCACGCGACCAGGTCACCAGTGCGATACATCCGCCCGCCAGGCTGGAAGGGGTTGGCCACGAACCGGTCCGCGGTCAGGTCGGCGCGACCGAAGTAACCCCGCGCCAGCTGTGCGCCCGCGAGATACAGCTCACCGGAAACACCGTCCGGGACCGGCCGCAACCGGGAATCCAGGACATAAACCTGGCTGTTCCACTCCGGCGCACCGATCGACACCGACGTCTCGTCGGCCAGGGTGACCCGGTGGCTGGTGATCGACACCGCCGCCTCGGTCGGACCGTACAGGTTGAACAGCTCAGTACGCGGATACTCCCGCAGCAACCGCTGCGCCACCGAACCCGGCAGAGCTTCACCGATCGCCAACACCCGCCACAACGAATTCGGCATCCCCGCCGTCAACAAAGCGTCGAGCATCGACGGCACCACGTGCAGCGTGGTCACCCACTCTCGCGCCATCAACTCGTTCAAGTACGCCGGATCCCGATGACCGTCGGGCGAGGCGATGACCAGGCGACCACCGCACACCGCGGCCGACCAGAACTCCCACACCGACAGATCGAACGTCGCCGCAGTCTTCAACAGAATCGCGTCGGCGGCATCGAGACCGAACTCGATGTTCTTCCACTGCAATTGGTTGGCGATCGCACCGTGCGGCACCGCGACACCCTTCGGCCGACCGGTAGAACCGGACGTGAAGATCACATACGCCGTGTTCTCCGGACGCAGTGGCGCGACACGGTCGGCATCGCTGACCGGCGACGCGTCGAGCGCCCCGAGATCCAGTTCATCGACCCACACCACCGGCGCGACATCGGTGACGAACTCGGCGTCGGCATTCGACAGCACACACACCGGTGCCGCCGTCTCGAGAATGTAGCTCGTGCGCTCGGCAGCCTGATCCGGATCCACCGGCACGTACGCGCCGCCCGACTTGGCCACGGCATACATGGCCACGACCAGATCGACCGAACGGCGCAACGCGAGCGCCACCCGCGACTCCGGGCCGACACCGAGCGAAATCAGATGCCGCGCAAGATGATTCACCCGCCGGTCGAGCGCGCCGTAGGTGATCGACTCGCCCTCGTCGGTGACGAGCGCGACTTCGTTCGGCCCGGCCGCGACCGTGGCGTCCAGCAGCGATACCAGCGTGGCGGAGGTGTCCACCATCTGCTCTGTCGCGTTGCGCCCGGAGATCAGCTGGGTCCGCTCAACAGTGCCGAGCAGTTCGAGGTCACCCACCGGAGTGCGCGGCGCGGCGATGATCTCGCCGAGCAAACGCGCGAACCGGTCGACGAAGCCCTGCACCGTATCCCGGTCGAACAGGTCGGTGGCGTAGGTGAAGAACCCGGTGATGCCTTCCGGCTCGCCCGCGTCGTTGTAGCGGTCGGTCGCGATCAGGTGCAGATCGAACTGCGACAGCTCGGTGTCGATATCCAGCCCGGACACACTCAGGCCGGGCAGTTCCAGCGCGGCCTGGGCGAGGTTCTGGAACGACAAGCCGACCTGGAACAGCGGATGCCTGGCAGTCGAGCGGACCGGGTTGAGTACCTCGACCAGGCGCTCGAACGGCACATCCGCGTTGGCGAATGCCTGGATGTCGGTCTCACGCTGACGGGCCAGCAGATCGGTGAACGCCTCGTTCGGATCCACCCGGGTCCGGAAGACCAGGGTGTTGACGAACATGCCGATCAGATCGTCCAGCACCGCTTCACCACGACCCGCCATCGGCGTGCCGATCGCGATGTCGTCAGTGCCGGACAACCGAGCCAGCAACACCGCCAACGCGGTATGTACGACCATGAACAGCGTCGCGCCCTCCGCACGCGCCAGCTCGATCAACGCCTGATGAGTCGAGGCGTCCACCCGCAGCTCGACCTTGCCACCGGCGAACGACTGCACCGCCGGACGCGGCCGGTCCGACGGCAGGTCCAGCTGGTCGGGCAGGTCGGCCAGCGCCTGCTTCCAGTAAGCGACCTGCTTGGACGCCAGCGAATCCGCATCGTCCTCACTGCCGAGCAGCTCACGCTGCCAAATGCTGTAATCCGCGTACTGCACCGCGAGCGGCGCCCAGTTCGGCGCCTCGCCCGCCGACCGCGCGGCGTAGGCGATCATCAGGTCCCTGGTCAGCGGGCCGACCGAGGAGCCGTCACCGGAGATGTGGTGCACGACCATGGCCAGGACGTAGTCCACCGAGCCGTCCGGCGCGGCCTGCGCGCCATCGGCGATCTGGAACAGCGCGACCTTCACCGGCACCTCGGTGGTGACGTCGAAGATCGTCGAGGTCAGCGCCACCACGGCGGATTCGATCTGGTCGGGCGCGACCACCCGCACCTCCAGCCGCGGCACCGCTTGCGCGGGCGGCAGGATGACCTGGACCGGACCCGAATCGGTCTGCGGGTAGACGGTGCGCAGGATCTCGTGCCTGCTCACCAGGTCGGCGATCGCGGCACGCAGCGCGGCCACGTCCAGCGAGCCGGACAACCGCACCGCGATAGGCACGTTGTAGGCCGCCGACTGGGTATCGAACCGGTTGAGGAACCACATGCGCTGCTGCGCCAGCGACAGCGGAATGTGCTCCGGCCGCGGTCCCGCGGTCAGCGCTCGGCGACCGCCCAGGTCGGCGTGCTGCTCCACGCGCACCGCCAGCGCGGCGACGGTGGAGGCCTCGAACAGCAGGCGCACCGGCACCCGGGTGTCGAGCGCCTCGCCGAGGCGGGCGGCGACCTGCGTGGCCAGCAGCGAGTTGCCGCCCCAGGCGAAGAAGTCGTCATCCAAGCCGAGCCGCTTGCCTGCGCTGTTCCCCCGGTCGCTACGCTCCTGCCCGCCGGGGGCCCCTTCGCGATCGGAGATCCGCAGTACCTCGGCGAAGGTGTTCGCCACGATCTGCTCGATCGGCGTGACCGGAGCGCGAAACACCGCCTTTTCGAAGGTGGGGCGCGGCAGCGCCTTGCGGTCCAGCTTGCCGTTCGCGTTGAGCGGCAACGCGTCCAGCTCGATCAGCACCGACGGCACCATGTACGACGGCAGCTCGGCCGACAGCGCGGATTGCAGGGCACGCTTGTCCAGCGCATCCGTCGTCCGGGGCACCACGTAGGCCACGAGGCGGTCGCCGATGCTCGGATCGTGGTGCGCGACGACGGCGGCCGCGCTCACCGTGGCCTGCCGCAGCAGCGCGGCCTCGATCTCGCCGAGCTCGATACGGAAACCACGGATCTTCACCTGGAAGTCGGTGCGGCCCCGGTAATCCAGCTCGCCGCCGGCGTTCCACGCCACCAGGTCGCCGGTGCGGTACATCCGCGTGCCGGGCGCGCCGAACGGATCGGCGACGAACCGGTCCGCGGTCAGTTCGGGACGGCCGAAGTAGCCGCGCGCCAGCTGCGCGCCCGCCAGGTACAGCTCACCCGAGACGCCGACCGGCACCGGCCGCAGGCGGGAGTCGAGCACGTAGACCCGGCTGTTCCACTCGGGCGCGCCGATCGACACCGCTGCCTGGTCGGCATCGGTGACCAGGTGGCTGGTGATCGACACCGCCGCCTCGGTCGGACCGTAGAGATTGTGCAGTTCCGCGAAGTTGTTGTGCCGCAACCGCTGGGCGGTCGAGGCGGGCAGGGCCTCACCGATGGCCAGCACCCGCCGCAGCGACGTCGCCAGGCGGCCACCGGATTCGGTGAGCAACGCGTCCAGCATGGACGGCACCGCGTGCAGGGTGGTGACGCCGGTGGCACCTATCAGTTCGTTCAGGTACGCCGGGTCGCGGTGCCCATCGGCGGACGAGATCACCAGGCGGCCACCGGATGCCGCGGCCGACCAGAACTCCCACACCGAGAGGTCGAACGTCGCCGCGGTCTTCAGCAGCACCGCGTCATCCGCGCCGAGCCCGAAAACGCTCGTCTTCCATTGCAACTGGTTGGCGATCGCGGCGTGCGGGACCGCGACGCCCTTCGGCTGACCGGTAGAACCGGACGTGAAGATCACGTACGCGGTGTTCGCCGGGACCAGCGCGCCGCCCCGCTCCGCGGCGGTCACCGGGGTGTCCGCGTACTCGGCGAGGTCGAGGGCGTCGATCTGCACGATGTCGGCCACGGACGTGCGGAAGCCGTCGCGTCCGGTGGTCAGCACGCACACAGGCTGAGAGATCTCCAGGACGTACTTGGTCCGCTCCACGGGCTGATCGGGATCGATCGGCACGTACGCCGCACCGGATTTCGCGATCGCGTACATGGCGACCACGAGATCGCTGCTGCGGCGGATCGCCAGCCCGATCCGATCCTCCGGGCCGACGCCGCGGCCGATCAGGTACCGCGCCATGCGGTTGACCCGCGCGTCCAGCTCGGCGTAGGTCAGCTCCTGCTGACCGGTCGGCTCGTCGGCGACCAGCGCCACCGCCCGCGGCGTCGCGGCCACCGTGGCGTCCAGCAAGGACACCAGCGTGGCGCTCGTATCGACCGCGTGCTCGGTCTCGTTCCACGCGGTGAGGATGCGCTCGCTCTCCTGCGGCGCGAGCAGGTTGATCTCGCCCACCCGCACCGTGGCGTCGGCCAGCACGGCGTCCAGCACCCGCAGGAAACGGTCGGCGAAGCCCTGCACCGTGTTCTCGTCGAACAGGTCGGTGGCGTAACCGAATTCGGTGATGACCTCGGCAGGGGTGCCGTCCTCGGCGTACCGGTCGTACAGCGTGACGTGCAGGTCGGTCTTGGCCAGCTGAGAGTCGAAGTTGACCGGATTCACCGTGAGCCCGGGCAGCTCGAAGGTGGTCTCGGCCAGGTTCTGGAACGACAGGCCCACCTGGAACAGCGGGTTGCGCGCGGTCGAACGCACCGGGTTGAGCACCTCGACCAGGCGCTCGAACGGCACATCAGCGTTGGCGAACGCCTCCAGGTCGCGTTCCTTGACGTCGCCGAGCAGATCGGCGAAGCGTTCGGCGGGCTGCACCCGGGTGCGGAAGACCAGGGTGTTGACGAACATGCCGATCAGGTCGTCGAGTTCGCGTTCGCCGCGACCCGCGATCGGGGTGCCCACCGCGATGTCGTCGGTGCCGGACAACCGAGACAGCAGGACCGCCAGCGCCGCGTGCACCACCATGAACAGCGACGCGTTGTGCGCGCGCGCCAGCTCGTGCAGGCGGGCGTGCCGTCGCGGGTCGATCTCGAAGCGAATCGCCTTGCCCTGGAACGACTGCGCGGGCGGGCGTGGCCGGTCGGCGGGCAGCTCCAGCTGATCCGGCAGGTCGGCCAGCGCCGTCTTCCAGTACGCCACCTGCTGCGCGGCCAGCGATTCCGGATCGTCCTCGGACCCGAGCACCGAACGCTGCCACAGCGCGTAGTCGGCGTACTGCACCGGCAGCGGCTGCCACTGCGGCGCCTCGCCCTGCACGCGGGCCACGTACGCGGCCATCACGTCGCGCGCCAGCGGACCCATCGACGAGCCGTCGGCCGCGACATGGTGCACCGTGAACGCCAGCACATGGTCGGCTGTATCCGATTCCGCCCTACTCCCACCCGGGATGATACGGAACAGCGCCACCGCCAACGGCACCTCCACGGTGACGTCGAAGGTGGTCAGCGCGAAGCCGATGACGGTGCCGAGCAGATCCTCCTCGGCGACCTCGATCGGGGTGAGCGCCACCGCGGACTGCGCCGCGGGACGGATCACCTGGTGCGGCCCCTCCGCCGAGCGCGGATAGGTGGTGCGCAGCACCTCGTGGCGGGCGAACACGTCGCTGATGGCCTGCTCCAGCGCGGTCAAGTCGAGCGTGCCGGACAGCCGGACGGCGAGCGGGATGTTGTCCACCGCCGAGGTGGCCGTGTCGAACTGGTTGAGGAACCAGTACCGCTGCTGCGCGGGCGAGAGCGGGATACGCGCCGGGCGCTCCCCCGCCTCCAGGCTCGGCCGGTTGCGGCCGGATCCGGCGTTGCGCTCGACCCGGGTGGCCAGGGCCACCACGGTGGACGCCTCGAACAGGTCGCGCACCGCCAGGCGGGTGTCCAGCGCGGCACCCAGCCGCGCGGTCACCTGGGTGGCCAGCAGCGAGTTGCCGCCGAGCTCGAAGAAGTCGTCGTCCAGGCCGACCCGCGCGACGCCGAGCACGTCACCGAAGGTGCCCGCGACGATCTCCTCGATCGGAGTGGACGGCGCGCGGAACACCTTGGCCTCGAACACCGGCGCGGGCAGCGCCTTGCGGTCCAGCTTGCCGGAGGCGTTCAGCGGGAACGCGTCCAGCACCACGAACGCCGAGGGCACCATGTACGCGGGCAGCTCGCCGCCGAGTTCCGCGCGCACGGCGTCGATGTCCACCGAACGGCCCGCGGCCGCGATGACGTACGCCACCAGCTGGTCGCCGAGCCGCTCGTCCGAGCGCACCACGACCACCGCTTGCACGATCGAATCCAGCGCCGTGAGCGCCGACTCGATCTCGCCGAGCTCGATACGCAGACCGCGCAGCTTCACCTGGAAGTCGGTGCGGCCCAGGTATTCCAGTTCACCCTTGGCTGTCCACGTGACCAGGTCACCGGTGCGGTACATCCGCTCACCCGGCGCACCGAACGGATCGGCCACGAAACGATCCGCAGTCAGGTCAGGGCGGGCGACGTAACCACGAGCCAGTTGCACCCCCGCGAGATACAACTCACCCGCAACACCAACAGCCACCGGATGCAACCGCGAATCCAACACATACACCTGCGTGTTGAACACCGGAGCACCGATCGGCACCGACACCACGTCGTCCTCGGTCACCTCGTGGAAGGTGACATCCACCGCGGCCTCGGTCGGGCCGTACAGGTTGTGCAACCGGGCGCCGGTGAGCTCCTGCATCCGCTGCGCGGTGGCCGCGGGCAGGGCCTCACCGGAGGCGAAGACGTTGCGCAGGCTGGTGCATTCGTCAGCGCGTTCCTCAGCGGCCGTCGCATCCAGCACAGCGACGAAGACCGAGAGCATCGAGGGCACGAAGTGCGCCGTGGTGACGTGCTCGGCGGTGATGACCTGCACGAGGTAGGCCGGGTCGCGGTGGCCGTCCGGCTTCGCGACGACCAGTCGCGCACCGATCTGCAAGGGCCAGAAGAACTCCCACACCGACACGTCGAAGGTGGCCGGGGTCTTCTGCAGCACCACGTCGGTGCCGTCCAAGTCGTACTCGTCCTGCATCCACACCAGGCGGTTGACGATCGCCGCGTGCGAGACCGCCACACCCTTCGGGCGGCCGGTCGAACCGGAGGTGAAGATCACGTACGCGATGTTCGACGGACGCAGCGGCGCACGACGGTCTGCGTCGGTGACCGGCGCGTCCGAGTAGTCGGTCAGCGACACCACGTCGATTTCGATCGCCGGGGTCGTCCCTGCGTCGAACCCGTCGCGCGAGGTGGTCAGCACGCACACCGGACGGGCGGTGTCCAGCACGTACCGGGTGCGATCGGCCGGATGATCCGGGTCCAGCGGCACATACGCGCCACCGGCGACGCTCACCGCGTACATGCCGACCACCAGATCGATCGAGCGGCGCATACCGAGCGCGACCATCGCGTCCGGTCCGACGCCCAGCGCGATCAGGTGGCGCGCCAGGCGGTTCACCCTGGCGGCGAATTCGGCATAGGAGAGACTTGTCCCCTCGAACGTCACTGCCGGCGCGTCGGGGGTCCGCTCGACCTGTGCGGCGAACATCGAAACCAGCGTGGCGGCCGGGTCGACCGGGTGCGCGGTGGCGTTCCACCGCTCGACGACGTCGGCGCGCTCGACACTGTCGAGCAGCTCGACGTCCCCGATGACCACGGACGCATCCTCGGCGACCGCGGTCAGCATGCGCACCAAGCGCTGCGCGACGCCCGCGATGGTATCGACGTCGAACATGTCGGTCGCGTAAGCGAATTCGGCGGTCATGCCGTCGGCCGCGCCGTCGGCGTCGAACCGGTCCGCGAGGTTGAGGTGCAGGTCGAACTTGGCGGTCACCACGTCCAGCGGCACACCGGCCACGTCGAGCCCGGGCAGTTCGAACACGGCCTCGCCGGTGTTCTGGAACGACAGCATCACCTGGAACAGCGGATGCCGCGCCTGCGACCGCGCCGGGTTCATGATCTCCACCAGCCGCTCGAACGGCAGGTCCGCGTGCGCGAACGCCGCGAGATCGGTGTCTTTGGTGCGCTGCGCCAATTCGGTGAACGGTTCCGCGGGATCGACGGCGCTGCGCAGCACCAGCGTGTTGACGAACATGCCGATGGCGTCGTCGAGCACTGCCTCGCCGCGGCCGGCTACCGCGGTGCCGATGGCGATGTCGTCGCTGCCGGACAGCCGGGCCAGCAGCGCGGCGAACGCCGCGTGCACCACCATGAACAGGCTGGCGCCGTTCGCGCGGGCCAGCGCGTTCAGCTCACGCATGAGCCGCGCGTCGAGCGAGAACTCGTACACGCCACCGCGGTTGGACGCCACGGCCGGACGCGACCGATCGGACGGCAGATCCAGCTGCTCGGGCAGACCGGCCAGATTGCGCGACCAGAACGCGACCTGCTGGGCGATCAGCGAGCCCTGATCGCTCTCGGAGCCGAGCGTTTCGCGCTGCCACAGCGCGTAGTCGGCGTACTGCACCGGCAGCGGAGCCCAGCTGGGCGCCTCGCCGCGGGAGCGTGCCGAGTAGGCCACCATCACGTCGCGGGCCAGCGGCCGCACCGACCAACCGTCGCCGGAGATGTGGTGCACCACGAACACCAGTACGTGCGTGTCGGGCTGCGAGCCGTCCATCGAGCCCGCGATGCGGAACAGCCGCGCCCGCACCGGGACCTCGGTGGTGACGTCGAAGCCGGTCAGCACCAGGTCGCTGATCCGCTCCTGGATCTCGTCCTCGGACACCTCGACGGGGGTGAGATCGAGGGTGCTCTGCCCGGCGGGCAGCACGACCTGCACGCCTTGACCGTCGGCGGTCTCCGGGTAGACGGTGCGCAGCACCTCGTGCCGGTCGACCACGTCGGCGACGGCCTGGCGCAGCGCGTCGGTGTCCAGGGTTCCGGTGAGCCGGACCGCGAGCGGGATGTTGTTCACCGCGGTCTGGTTGTCGAACCGGTTCAGGAACCACATCCGCTGCTGCGCCAGCGACAGCGGAATCCGGGACGGGCGCGGACCCGCGACGAGCTCGCGGCGGCGACCGCTGCCCTGGTGCGCCTCCACCCGCGCGGCCAGCGCGGCCACGGTGGGAGCCTCGAACAGCACACGGACCGGGATCCTGGTGTCCAGCGCCGCGCCGAGCCTGGCAACCACCTGGGTGGCGATCAGCGAGTTGCCGCCCAGATCGAAGAAGTCGTCGTCCAAGCCGACCGCGCGTTCGGCGTCCGCCAAGCCGAGCACCTCGGCGAAGGTGTCGGCCACGATCTCCTCGACCGGGGTGGACGGCGCGCGGAATTCCCGCGCCTCGAAGGCCGGTTCGGGCAGCGCGCGCCGGTCCAGCTTGCCGTTGGGGTTCAGCGGCATGGCGTCGAGCACCACGATCGCGGCGGGCACCATGTAGGACGGCAGCTGCGCGGACAGGTGCGCACGCAGCGCCCCGACGTCCACCGTCGCGCCGTTCGCGGGCACCACGTACCCGACCAATTGGTCACCGGTGTGCGCTTCGGATCGCACCAGCGCGACCGACTGCGCGACCGATTCGTGTGCGGTGAGCGCGGTTTCGATCTCGCCGAGCTCGATGCGCAGACCGCGCAGCTTCACCTGGAAGTCGGTGCGGCCCAAGTACTCGATGGAGCCGGTGGCATCCCGGCTGACCAGGTCACCGGTGCGGTACATCCGCGCGCCCGGCGCGCCGAACGGGTTGGCCACGAAGCGATCCGCGGTCAGGTCGGCGCGGCCGGAGTAGCCGCGGGCCAGCTGGTCGCCGGCGAGGTACAGCTCGCCCGCGACATTCGGCGGCACCGGATGCAGGCGCGCGTCCAGCACATACGCCTGCGCGTTCCACACCGGCAGGCCGATCGGGACCGCTCCCTCGACCCGGTCGGCGACCGGGCCGTGCGTGGCGTGCACGGTGAACTCGGTCGGGCCGTACAGGTTGTACAGCGCGGCGTCGCTCACCCGCCGGATGGCGACGACCGCGTCCGCGGTGAACGCCTCACCGGCGACGAACAGGGTCCGCAGCGAGGCGAGCGCGTCCGCGTCGGCCGGGTCGATGCCGCCGGCGAAGACGGTCAGCATGGACGGCACGAACGAGGTCATGGTGACCTGCTCGGCCGCGATCACCTCGGCGAGGTACTGCGGGTCGCGGTGCCCGTCCGGACTCGCCACGACGATGCGGCCGCCGGTGCTCAGCGGGCCGAACAGCTCCCACACCGAGACGTCGAAGGTCGCGGGGGTCTTGAACAGCACGACGTCGTCCGCGCCGATGCCGTATTCGCCGGTGATCCACCGGATCTGGTTGACGACCGCGACGTGCGGCACCGCGACACCCTTCGGGCGGCCGGTGGAGCCGGAGGTGAAGATCACGTACGCCGGGTGCTGCGGCCGCAGCGGCGCGGTGCGCTCGGCGTCGGTGATCGGCGCGTCCGAGTACCCGGACAGGTCCAGCTCGTCGACGCGCAGCGTGACGCGGCCCGTGCCGTCGAATGCGTCGCGCGCGGTGGTCAGCACGCAGATCGGGTCGGCCGAATCCAGCACGTAGTGCACGCGCTCGTCGGGCTGGTCCAGATCCAGCGGCACGTAGCCGCCACCGGCGGCGTGCACCGCGTAGGCCGCGACGACCAGATCGACCGATCGGCGCATACCCAGCGCGACCAGCGTCTCGGGGCCGACGCCCGACTCGACGAGTCGACGCGCCAAGCGCCGGACCTGGGAGCCGAATTCGGCGTAGGTAAGCGACTTTCCGGTGGCCGGGTCGACAACGGCGATCGCATCCGGTGTGGCCTCGGCCTGCGCGGCGAACTCCTCGACCAGCGTGCCCACCGGGCCGAGGTTGCGGGTGGTGTCGTTCCAGCCGCGCAGCGCCTGCTCGGCCTCGTGCTCGTCCAGCAGCGCGATATCGCCGATCGGCAGATCCGGTTCGGCGGCGACGGCCTTCAGCAGCCGGTCGAAGCGCCGCCCGAACTCCACCATGGTGGCAGGATCGAACAGATCGGTGGCGTAGATCAGCTCGGCGGTGATGCCGGCGGGGGCCGGACCTGTGCCGTTGGTCGCTCCGGCGGGCGCGGAGCCGCGCTCGGAGAGCACCAATTGCAGGTCGAACTTGGCGACGTCGATCGGCAGATCGACACCGCTCACCGTCAGACCGGGCAGCTCCAGGGTGTTCTGGCCGGTGTTCTGGAACGACAGCATCACCTGGAACAGCGGATGCCGCGCCTGCGACCGCGCCGGGTTCAGGATCTCCACCAGCCGCTCGAACGGCAGGTCCGCGTGTCCGAAGGCCGCGATATCGGTGGCGCGCACCGAGCGCAGCAGCTCGGTGAACGTCGCGTCGCTCTCGATCGGCGTCCGCAACACCAGGGTGTTGACGAACATGCCGATCAGGTCGTCGAGCGCGCGCTCGCCGCGCCCGGCGACCGGGGTGCCGATGGCGATGTCGTCCTCGCGAGACAGCCTGGACAGCAGGACGGCCAACGCGGTGTGCGCGACCATGAACAGCGTCGCACCCTTGGTGCGGGCGAGTTCGGTGAGGTGGGCGTGGGTTTCGGCGTCGATCTCGAACGTGTGTGTGGCGCCGCGGCCGGAGGCGACCGCCGGGCGCGGCCGGTCGGCGGGCAGATCCAGCTGCTCGGGCAGTCCGCGCAGGGTGTCCGACCAGAACGAGATCTGCTGGGCGATCACCGAATTCGGATCGTCCTCGGCGCCGAGCACCTGACGCTGCCACAGCGCGAAGTCCGCGTACTGCACCTCCAGCGGACGCCAGGCGGGCTCGCCGCCGTCGACGCGGGCGCCGTAGGCGGTCATCACGTCACGGGTGAGCGGACCCATGGAGAAGCCGTCGGCCGAGATGTGGTGCACCACGAGCGCGAGCACGTGCTCGGTCGGGCTGATCTCGAACAGCCTGGCGCGGAAGGGCACCTCGGCGGTCACGTCGAACGCGGTGCCCACCAGCTGCGAAAGCGCCTGCGGCAGTTCGGCTTCGGTGACATCGACCGGGGAGAGGTCGGGGATGACCTTGGCGGTGGGCACGGTCTGCTGGTGCGCGGTGCCGTCCACCTCGGGGTAGAACGTGCGCAGCGATTCGTGGCGGGCCAGCACGTCGGCGACCGCGATCTGCAACGCCTGCCGGTCCAGTAGACCGGACAGCCGCACCGCGGCCGGGATGTTGTCGACCGCCGAATCGGGATCGAAACGGTTGAGGAACCACATGCGCTGCTGCGCCAGCGACAGCGGGACCAGCTCGGGCCGCTGTTGCGGCGCCAGCGCCGCCCGTGCGCCAGCGCCCGCCTTGGTCTCCGCGCGGGCCGCGAGCGCGACCACCGTGGGTGCCTCGAACAGTTCACGGACGCCGAGGTCGGTGTCCAGCGCGGCGGACAGCCGGGCAGCGACCTGGGTGGCGGACAGCGAGTTGCCGCCGAGGGCGAAGAAGTCGTCGTCCAGGCCGACTCGCTCCAGGCCGAGCACGTCGGCGAAGGTGGCGGCGACGATCTCCTCGACCGGCGTGGTCGGGGCCCGGAAGACCGCGGCCTCGAAGACCGGCGCGGGCAGTGCCTTGCGGTCCAGCTTGCCGGAGGCGTTGAGCGGGAACTCGTCGAGCACGATCACCAGCGACGGCACCATGTACGCGGGCAATTGACGGGAGAGGTCTTCGCGGACCAGATCCGTGTCCAGCTGGGCGTCCGGCGCCGCGATGACGTACGCGACGAGCTGATCGCCTGTGTGCGCGTCGGAGCGCACCACCACGACCGCCTGCGCGACCTCGTCCAGTCCGGCCAGCGCGGACTCGATCTCGCCGAGCTCGATGCGCAGCCCCCGCAGCTTCACCTGGAAGTCGGTGCGGCCCAGGTATTCCAGCTCACCGTGCTCGGTCCAGGCCACCAGGTCACCGGTGCGGTACATCCGCGCACCGGGCTGTCCGTACGGGTTGGCGACGAACCGGTCACCGGTCAGGTCCGGCCGCGCGACGTAACCGCGCGCGAGCTGGGTACCCGCGAGGTACAGCTCACCCGCGACACCCACCGGAACCGGACGCAGCCGCGCATCCAGCACGTAGACCTGAGTGTTGAACACCGGCGCGCCGATCGGAACCGTGTCGGTGTCGGTATCCACCACCTCGTGGAAGGTGACGTCGACCGCGGCTTCGGTCGGACCGTACAGGTTGTGCAGCGCGGCACCGGTCAGCTCACGCAACCGGTGCGCGGGCTTCGGCGGCAGCGCTTCACCGGAGGCGAACACCAACCGGAGCGAAGCACACCGCGCGGCAGCGGCATCCGCCGCGGCGGGAGCGACGGGCCCGGAGGAGGAAGCCTGCGTAACCACGGAGGGACCCGCGTGCGACGCCATCGAACTCACGAACACCGCGAGCATGGACGGCACGAAGTGGGTGACGCTCACCCCCTCCGCGCTGATCACCTCGGCGAGGTAGGCCGGATCGCGATGCCCGTCCGGCTTCGCGACCACCAGGCGCGCGCCGATCTGCAACGGCCAGAAGAACTCCCACACCGACACGTCGAACGTCGCGGGCGTCTTCTGCAAGACCACGTCGTCGGCACGCAGCTGGTAGGCGGTCTGCATCCAGACCAGACGGTTGACGATCGCCTCGTGCGAGACCGCCACACCCTTGGGGCGACCGGTCGAACCGGAAGTGAAGATCACGTACGCGGTGTTCGACCCACGCAGCGGCGCACGGCGGTCGGCGTCGGTGATCGGTGCCTCCGACAGGCCCTTCAGGTCCAGCAGGTCGATGCGCACCTGCGCGGTGTCGATGTCCAGATCGCTGCCGGAGGTCAGCACGCAGACCGGATCGGCCGTGGCGAGAATGTATTCCGTGCGCTCGGCCGGGTGATCCGGGTCCAGCGGCACGTAAGAACCACCGGCCACGGCGACGGCGTACATGCCGACGACCAGATCGATGGAGCGCCGCATGCCCAGCGCCACATAGGATTCGGCGCCGACCCCGCGGGCGATCAGCCAGCGCGCCAGCTGGTTCACCCGCCAGGAGAACTCGGCGTAGGACAGACTTGTCCCCTCGAACGAGATCGCGGTCGCGTCGGGCGTGCGTTCGACCTGGTCGTAGAACATCGCGACCAGCGTCGCGGCCGAGTCCACCGGGTGCGCGGTGTCGTTCCAGCCGGACACCACGAGTTCGCGCTCGGCGGCGTCCAGCAGTTCGATGTCGCCCACCGAGACGTCGGGCTCGGTGGTGATCGCGGTGAGCACCCGGATCAGGCGGTCGGCGATGCGGCGCACCGTCTGCTCGTCGAACAGGTCGCGCAGATAGCCCGCGCGCACCCGCAGCCGCGAATCCAGCTGCGCGATCAGGGTCAGCGGGTAGTGCGTGGCGTCGGCCGCGTCCAGGCCGACCACCGCCATGCCGTCGATGTCCGCGGCCTGTGCTTGCAGACCCGCCGCGTCGACCGGGTAGGACTCGAAGACCACGAGGGTGTCGAACAGCCCGCCGACGCCCGCGGCGGACTGGATATCGGCCAGCCCGACGTAGTGGTGGTCGAGCAGGTCGGCCTGCTCGCCCTGAGTCCGAGTCAGCAACTCGCGCACGGACTCCGACGGATCGAACCGCACCCGCACCGGAACGGTGTTGATGAACAGGCCGACCATCGATTCCACGCCGGTCAGCTGCGCGGGACGCCCAGAGACGGTGGTGCCGAACAGCACGTCGTCGCGGCTGGTCATCCGGCCGATCAGAATGCCCCACGCGGTCTGCAAGACGGTGTTCGGCGTGACGCCGAGCGAACCGGCCAGCGCGGTCAGCCGCGCGGTGGACCTCTCGTCCAGGTCGAAGAAGTACTCACCGGACAGCGAGGTGATCTCGCGACCGGCGTCCGGGCGGGCCAGCAGGGTCGGCTCGCCGACGCCGCGCAGCGCGTCCGCCCACGCGGCCAGCGACGCCGCGTGATCCTGCTGCCGGGTCCAGTCCAGGAAGTGCCGGTAGGACCGGGCGGCGGGCAGCGCGGAGCTGTCCGCGTGCGCGGCGTAGAGCACCAGCAGGTCACGCATGAGCAGCGGCATGGACCAGCCGTCGAGCAGGATGTGGTGGTTGGATACCACGAACTGCCAGCGGTCGGGCGCGACCTGGATCAGCGTGAAACGGATCAGCGGCGGTGCGGTCAGGTCGAACCGCCGCATGCGGTCGGCCTCGATCAGGTCGGCCGCCGAACCGTCTTCGGTGCGGTCGTGCTCGGCCCACGCCACCCGGACACTGTCCAGCACGATCTGCACCGGGTTGCCGTCACGGTCGGTGACGAACGCGGTACGCAGGTTCTCGTAGCGGTCCACCAAAGCCTGTGCGGCCGAACGCAAACGGGCGGCGTCCACCCGTCCGGTGAGAGTCAGCACCGCCTGCGCGGTGTAGACGTCCACCGAGCTCGCGGCCAAGCGGGCGTGGAACAGCAGTCCGGCTTGCAACGCCGAGAGCGGCCAGACGTCGGCCAGCGCTCCGAAGCGCTGCTCCCAACCGTCGATGTCCCGCTGGGTACTGCGCACCAGCGCGAAGTCGGACGGGGTGTGTCCCCCCGCTCCGGTCGAATTGACGTGGCGGGCAACGGCTTCCAGTGCGGCGGTCCACAGCTCGCCGAACTCGCGCACGTCGGCGGCGGTCAGCAGGGTCGACGGGTAGCCGATATTGGCGGTCAGCTTGTCGCCGACCACGATCGCGTTCACGTCCAGCGGCGCCATCGCGGGCATGTCCGCGTCGTAGGCGCCACCCAGCGCGCCGAGTTCCGGCGCCGGGATCCAGCCGAAGCCGCGCAGCGACTCGGGCACGTCACCTTCGGAGACGCGGCCGAGGTAGTTGAAGCTCACCTGGCCGGGCAGTTCGCGCGGCAGCTCGGGGGCGGTCTCGGCGTTGAGGTAGCGCAGCAGGCCGTAGCCGAGGCCCTTGTCCGGCACGGCGAGCAGCTGCTCCTTGACCGCCTTGACGGCCATCCCCAGCGCGGGGCCGCCGGCGAACGCCGCGTCCACGTCGATGCCGGTCAGGTCGAAGGCCACCGGGTAGATCGCCGTGAACCAGCCGACGGTGCGCGAGAGGTCCGCACCAGCCACCACGTCCTCTTCGCGGCCGTGGCCCTCGAGGCGGACCAGCAGCGAGTCCTCGCCGCGAGTGCCAACCCGGCGCGCCCGCCACTTCGCGGTGGCCAGCGCCAGCGCGGTGAGCAGGCCGTCGTTCACGCCGCCGTGGAACAGCGCCGGAACCGTGGTGAGCAGGGCCTTGGTGACCTCGGCGGACACCTCGACCTGAAGCTTCTCGATGACGCCCGAGGTGTCCAGGGCGGGATCCATCGGACGCTCGGTGAGCAGTGGATCGGGCGTGCCGACCACCGAACGCCAGTAGTCGAGTTCGGCCACCCGCTCGGGGCTTGCGGCCTCCCGTTCCATGGCGTGCGCCCAGGCGCGCATGGAGGTCGCGGGCGCGACCAGCTCCGGCGTCTGGCCCGCGGTCCGCTGACCCCACGCGGTGACGAAGTCCGGCACCAGGATGCGCCATGAAACGCCGTCCACCACCAGGTGGTGGGCGACGACGATCAGTCGTCCGGCGCGATCGGCGGACGAGGGCTCCAGCCAGACGAACCGGATGACCACGCCGGCAGCCGGATCGAGCCGGTCCAGCGACTCGTCCAGCGCGGCCGAGGCGATCTCGACCAGCTCGGCATCGGTAACGCCCGCGTCGAACTCGGTGCGGTCGATCAGCGCGTCCACCTCGACCGTGCCCGGCGCGGCGGTCTGGACGACCCAGTCGTCGCCGTCGCGGCGCAGGCTCGCCCGCAGCATGTCGTGCCGATCGATGACAGCGCTTACCGTCGCCACGATTCCCGATCGATCGATGCCGACCGGCAGCTCCAGCGCGAGCGTCTGGTTGAACCGGCCGAACGAGCCGCGCCGCTCGGCCATGAACCGGACCACCGGCGTCAACGGCATGGTGCCGATACCGCCCCCAGGCGGCTCGGCGAGCGTCACGGCCGACGCCTCGGCGGCCTCGGCGGTTTCCGCGACGGCGGCCAGCCCGGCCACCGTGCGCTGCTCGAAGACGTGCCGCGGGGTGAACACCACGCCGCGCGCCTTGGCTCGCGAGACCAGCTGGATGGAGACGATGCTGTCGCCACCGAGCGCGAAGAACGAGTCGTCCACGCCGACGCGCTCCACACCGAGCACTTCGGCGAACACCTCGGCGATGGTCTGCTCGACCGGCGTGCGCGCCGCGCGGAACACGACCTCGGTCGCGAACACCGGCTCCGGCAGCGCCTTGCGGTCCAGCTTGCCCACCGGGGTGAGCGGAACGTGGTCGATCACCATGATCGACGAGGGCACCATGTAGGCGGGCAGGCGCTCCTCGACATGCGCGGTCAGCGCCGGGACGTCGATCGAATGACCCTGCGCGGCAACGACATACGACACCAGCGACACCGCGCCCGCGGCGTTCTTGTGCCCGAGCGTCACCGCGAAGTCGACTGTCTCGTGCGCGGCGAGCGCGGCGTCGATCTCGCCGAGCTCGATGCGGAAACCGCGCACCTTCACCTGGAAGTCGGAGCGGCCGACGTATTCGACCTCGCCGGTGCGCGGCCCACCCGTCGCCCGGCCACCGCCTCCCATCGAATCGCTTCGCGATCCAGGCAGCCATCTCACCACGTCGCCGGTGCGGTACATCCGCGCGCCGGGGACGTACGGGTTGGCGACGAACCGCTCGGCCGACAGGCCCGGTCGCGCGTGGTAGCCACGCGCCAGCTGGATGCCCGACAGATACAGCTCACCTGCGACACCCACCGGAACGGGCCGCAGCTGGGCGTCCAGGATCAGCGACTGCATGCCGCGGGTCGGGCCGCCGATGGTGACCAGATCGCCGGGCGCGAGCGCGTCGCTGATGTTGGTCATAATCGTGGTCTCGGTCGGGCCGTAGCCGTTGTGGAAGCGGCGGCCCGAACCGTCCGGCGCGCCACCCCACTTGGTGACCAGGTCGGCGGGCACGGCTTCACCGCCCGCCACGATCACCCGCATACCGGCCAGCGCGGCCGAATCCAGCGACGCGAGCACCGACGGGGTGATGAAGGCGTGCGTGACCCGCTCGGCGCGAATCAGCTCGGACAGTTCCTCGCCGCCGTAGACGCCGGGCGGGCAGACCACCAGGGTGCCGCCGCGGCCGATCGCGAGCAGGAATTCCAGGATCGAGGCGTCGAAGCTCGGCGACGCGAAATGCAATGCGCGCGTGTCGGAATCGACGTCGTAGCGAGCGTTCTGCTCGTCCCGGAAGTTCGCCAGGCCCGCGTGGGTGACCACGACGCCCTTGGGCAAACCGGTGGAACCGGAGGTGTAGATGACGTAGGCCGGATGCTCTGGCCGCAACGGACGCACCCGATCGGCGTCGGTGACCGCGGCACTGTCGAACTGGGAGAGCTCCAGCTCGTCCAGCACCAGCCACTCGACCGATTCGGGCAGGTCGGCGCGCACCGACGCGACGGTCAGACCTATCGGCGAACCGGAGTCGGTGACCATGTGCGCGATGCGGTCGGCGGGGTAGGTCGGGTCGATCGGCACGAACGCGCCGCCGGACTTGGTGACCGCCCATTCGGCGAGGTACGACACGTCCGACCGCGGCACGGCGACGGCGACCAGATCCTCGGTGCCGATGCCGCGTTCGATCAGCAGGCGGGCCAGGCGGTTCGACCGCTCGTCCAGCTCGCCGTAAGAGAGACTTCTCCCCTGGAACACCACCGCGGGCGCTTGCGGGTCGATGGCCACGGCCTCGGCGATCAGGTCGGGAAGAGTCCGCGCCGGAGTCGCCGCCGCACCGGTGCGGGCGACCAGATCGGCGCGCTCCGCCGCGTCCAGCACATCGATGGCGCCGACGGCGATCGCCGGATCGGCCGCGACGGCATCGAGCACGCGCTCCCACCGGTCCACGATGCCCACCGCGGTCGACTCGTCGAACAGTTCGGTGGCGTAGGTGAGCGCCAAAGCCATGGCGCCCGAACCGGATTCGGCGAGAGTGAACTGCAGGTCGAAGCGTGCGACGTTCTCTTCAAGGTCCAGCGCGGACACCGAAAGACCCGGCAGCTCCAAGGTGGTGCGCTCCAGGTTCTGGAACGCCAGCATCACCTGGAACAGCGGGTTGCGCGCCTGCGAGCGTTCCGGCGCGAGCAGTTCCACCAGCCGCTCGAACGGCACGTCGGCGTTGCCGTACGCGTCCAGGTCGGTGCGGCGCACCCGGTCGAGCAGCTCGGCGAACGACTCGCCGGGCTCGATCCCGGTCCGCAGCACCAGCGTGTTGACGAACATGCCTATTACGTCGTCGAGTTCGGCTTCGCCTCGGCCCGCGATCGGGGTGCCGACCGCGATGTCGTCGCCGCCGGACAAACGCGACAGCAGGACGGCCAGCGCGCCGTGCATGACCATGAACAGCGAGGCCCCGCGCTGCCGCGCGAGTTCCTCCAGCGCGGCGATCAGCTCGCCGGGCAGCTCACGATGCAGCGTCGCGCCGCGGTGCGAGGCAATGGCCGGACGCGGGCGATCCGAGGGCAGGGCCAGCTCGTCGGGGACGCCATCGAGCGCGCGCCGCCAGTGCGCGACCTGCTTCGCCAGGAGCGAGTCGGGATCCTCCTCCGACCCCAGGATCTCGCGCTGCCACACGGCGAAGTCGGCGTACTGCACCGCCAGCGGCGCCCAACCGGGGGCCGCACCGGTGCTGCGCGCGGTGTAGGCGGTCATCACGTCGCGGGTCAGCGGCCCCATGGAGAAACCGTCGGCCGCGATGTGGTGCACCACGACGACGAGCACGTGCTCGTCGGGCCCGGCCGCGTACAGCTGGGTACGCAGCGGAACCTCTTCGGCCACATCGAATCCGGTGGTGACGAACTCGGTCACCGCCGCGGTCAGCCGCGCCGGGTCCACGAGGACCGGATGCAGGTCCAGGGTGATGTCCTCGGCGGGCACGATCACCTGGACCGGGGTGCCGCCGTGCTCGGGGTAGCGGGTGCGCAGTGACTCGTGGCGGCGCACCACGTCGGCGACCGCCAGATGCAGCGCCTCGACGTCGAGGGCGCCGGTGAGCCTTATGGCGATCGGCAAGTTGTAGGCCGACGAGGCGGTGTCGTACTTGTTCAGGAACCACATGCGCTGCTGCGCGAACGACAGCGG
The DNA here is from genome assembly GCF_040681325.1 of Nocardia sp. NPDC051787. Classification (NCBI taxonomy): domain Bacteria; kingdom Bacillati; phylum Actinomycetota; class Actinomycetes; order Mycobacteriales; family Nocardiaceae; genus Nocardia; species Nocardia sp. NPDC051787. Next base: position 207,488 of record NZ_JBFAYO010000005.1, on the reverse strand, counting down.
CACCAGTTCGTCGGCGGCCCGCTCGCGAGCGGCCAGGCGGGCACGGGCGGCGCCGTCGGCGTGCGATTCCACCCTCGCGGCAAGGGCTTCCACGGTGGAGGCCTCGAACAGGGTACGCACCGCGACGGTGGCGCCGAGCGCGGCCCCGATGCGGGCGACCACCCTGGTCGCGATCAGTGAGTTGCCGCCGAGGTCGAAGAAGTCGTCGTCCACGCCGACCCGCTCCAGGCCGAGCACGTCGGCGAACACCGCGGCCACGATCTCCTGCACCGGGGTGACCGGCGCGCGGAAGGCACGCGCCTGCGCCGTCGGGGCGGGCAGCGCGCGGCGGTCCAGCTTCCCGTTGACGGTCAGCGGAATCCACTCCAGCCGCACCATGGCCGAGGGCACCATGTAGGACGGCAACTGCTCGGCGGCGCCGTCGCGGACTGCGTCGAGCACCGGCTCGACGCCCGGTTCGGCGACCACGTAGGCGACGATCCGCTGATCGCCGGGCTGGTCCTCGCGCACGATCACCGCGGCCTGGGCGATGCCGGGCTGGGCGAGGATCGCCGATTCGATCTCGCCGAGCTCGATGCGGAAGCCACGCACCTTCACCTGGTCGTCGGCGCGGCCGAGGTACTCCAGCTCACCGAAACGGTTCCAGCGCGCGAGGTCACCGGAGCGGTACAGCCGCTCGCCCGGCGCGTCACCCATCGGGTTGGCTACGAAGCGAGTGGCCGACAGGTCGGGACGGCCGAGGTAGCCGCGAGCCAATTGCGGGCCCGCCACATACATTTCGCCCGCGACGCCCACGGGCACCGGACGCATCCTGTTGTCGAGCACGTACACCCGCAGACCGGCGATGGCGCGGCCGACCACACTGCCGGAGGCGGCGGCGATGGTCGCGGCGTCCAGCGCGCGGTAGGACACGTGCACCGTGGTCTCGGTGATGCCGTACATGTTGACCAGCACCGGCCCGGCGGCAGCGGCGGGGCCGGAGGCGGCGGTCCGGGTAACGGCGGACGCCGCATCGGCACTGCCGTCACCGTGGCGCGCCACCCAGTCCGACAGCCTGCGCAGCTCCAGCGCCTCACCGCCGAACACCACGTAGCGCAGCGCCAGCGGCGCGGCTTCCGGCGCGGCGTTCCGGTCCGCCTCCGCCAGCTGATAGAACGCAGACGGGGTCTGGTTGAGCACCGTGACGCGTTCGGCGCGCAACAGTTCCAGGAACTGTTCGGGCGAGCGCGAGGTGTAGTAGTCGACCACCACCAGGGTGCCGCCGAACAGCAGCGGGCCCCACAGCTCCCACACCGAGAAGTCGAAGGCGTAGCTGTGGAACAGCGTCCACACATCATCGGGCCCGAAACCGAAGTCGCGGTCGGTGTTCGCGAACAGCCGCACCACATTGCGGTGCGCGACCGCGACGCCCTTCGGGCGACCGGTCGAGCCGGAGGTGTAGATCACATACGCGACGTTGTCGGGGGTGAGCGCGGCGTTCCGGTCGCCGTTGGTGATCGGCGCGTCGTCGGCGTCCTCGACATTGCCGGTCTCCACCGCGAAACCGTCCAGCACCACGGCGGGCAGCCCGTCCGGAACCGCCACCTGCACCGTGGAATCGAGTACCACGCTGGTCGGCCGGGAATCGGCGAGCACGTAGGCGATGCGGTCGGCCGGGTAGGTCGGGTCCACCGGCACGTAGCCCGCGCCGGTCTTGACCACGGCCAGCATCGCGACCACCAGGTCCAGCGACCGCGGCAGGATCACCGCGACCAGCGTCTCCGGTCCCGCGCCGTCGGTGATCAGCCTGCGCGCCAGCACGTTCGCCCGCCGGTCCAGCTCGGCGTAGGTCAGCGTCTCCACGCCGAAGCGGGCCGCGACGCGGTCCGGGTGCGCGGCGACGGCGGCGCCGAACAGGCTCACCAGGGTGGCGTTCGGGGCAGTGAACGCGCCAGTACCGGCGGCGTCGGCGCCGGAGGACACCCAGCGCTGCGAGACGTCGAGACGCTCGCCCTCGCCGAGCAGATCGATGTCGCCGACGGCGATCTCCGGATCCTCGGCGATACCGCGCAGGATGCGCACGAAACGGTCGGCGAAGGCGGCCACCGTTTCCGGGTCGAACAGGTCGGTGGCGTAGTTCCAGGACAGCGTCAGCCCGCCGTCGGCGGCCTCGCCGACGGTGAGCTGCACGTCGAATTTCGCCGTGCCCGGGTCGAAGTCGACCACCGCGACGTCCAGACCGGGCAGCGCGACGGCGCCCAGGTCGGCGGCCGAGGCGGCCTCGAAGGTCAGCGCGACCTGGAACAGCGGATGGTGCGCTTGCGAGCGCATCGGGCTGATCACGTCCACCAACCGCTCGAACGGCACGTCCGCGTTGGCGAAGGCGGCCAGGTCGGTGCGGCGCACCTGATCGAGCAGCTCACCGAAGCGGGCGCCCGGTTCGACCTGGCTGCGCAGCACCAGCGTGTTGACGAACATGCCGACGACGTCATCGAGCGCGCGTTCGCCGCGACCGGCGATCGGGGTGCCGATCGCGATGTCGGTGCTGTTGGACAGCCTGCCCGCCCAAGCGGCGAGCGCGGCGTGCACGACCATGAACAGCGTCACGCCGCGGGCGCGGGCCAGCTCGGTCAGCGCGTCGTGCACCTCGGCGTCGACCGAGAAGTTGTGCGTGCCACCGGCATTGGAGGCTATTTCGGGCCGGGGCCGGTCGGCGGGCAGCTCGATCTGGTCGGGCAGGTCGCGCAGCTGGTCGGTCCAGTAGGCGAGCTGCCGCGCGGCGACGGAATTCGCGTCGTCCTCGGCGCCGAGCGCCTCGCGCTGCCACAGCGCGTAGTCGGCGTACTGCACCTCGAGCGGCGCCCAGGAGGGGACCTCGCCGCGGGCGCGCTCGATGTAGGCGAGCACCACGTCGCGCAGCAGCGGCCGCAGCGAGAAACCATCCGCGCTGATGTGGTGCATGACCAGCACCGCGACGTGATCGGTTTCCGACAGCGCGAGCAGGCCGGCCCGGAACGGGACCTCGCCGGTCACGTCGAAACCGACACTCGCCAGCTCGACGATCCGCGCGGGCAGCTCGTCCGCGGCCACCGGTTCGGCGACCAGGTCGAAGGCGACCTCGCCGACCGGAAGCACACGCTGGTAGCCGGTGCCTTCCACCTCGGGGTAGACGGTGCGCAGCGCCTCGTGCCGCGCGAGCACGTCACGGAGGGCCCCGCCGAGCGCGGCCACGTCGAGATCACCGGTCAGCCGCAGCGCGACCGGGATGTTGTTCACCGCGGTCTGGTTGTCGAACCTGTTGAGGAACCACATCCGCTGCTGTGACAGCGACAGCGGCACCAGCTCGGGCCGCTCCCGCGCCACCAGCGGCGCCCGGCCGCCCTGTCCGGCAGCCGATTCCACCTTCGCGGCCAGCGCCGCGACAGTGGACGCCTCGAACAGCGCGCGCACCGGAACCTGGGTGTCCAGCGCCTCGCCCAGCCGGGCCGCGACCTGCGTGGCGACCAGCGAGTTGCCGCCCAGTTCGAAGAAGTCGTCGTCCAGGCCGACCCGCTGCACGCCGAGCACCTCGGCGAAGGTGTCGGCCACGATCTCCTGCACCGGCGTCGCCGGCGCGCGGAACACCTTGGCCTCGAAGACCGGTTCCGGCAGCGCCTTGCGGTCCAGCTTGCCCGAGGCATTCAGCGGGAACTCGTCGAGCACCACATAGGCCGCGGGCACCATGTACCCGGGCAGCCGGGCGCCGAGCGCGGCCTTGACCGACGCGACGTCCACCACCCGGTCCGGGTCCGTCACCAGGTAGGCCACCAGCTGGTCGCCGGTCCGCTCATCGGTGCGCACCAGCACGACCGCCTGCGCCACCGATTCCAGCGCCGTGAGCGCCGACTCGATCTCGCCCAGCTCGATACGCAGACCGCGCACCTTCACCTGGAAGTCGGTCCGGCCCAGGTACTCCAGCTCACCGTCTTCGGTCCAGGCCACCAGGTCACCGGTGCGGTACATGCGCTCGGCGGCGCCGAACGGGTTGGCCACGAAGCGCTCGGTGGTCAGGTCGGGGCGGCCCACGTACCCGTGCGCAAGCTGCGCGCCCGCGAGGTACAACTCGCCGGGCACGCCGACCGGGACCGGCCGCAGCCGCGAATCCAGCACGTACACCTGGGTGTTGAACACCGGAGCACCGATCGGCACCGACACCACGTCGTCCTCGGTCACCTCGTGGAAGGTGACGTCGACGGCGGCCTCGGTCGGGCCGTACAGGTTGTGCAGCCGCGCGCCGGTCAGCTCGCGCAACTTCTGCGCGGTCACCGCGGGCAACGCCTCACCGGAGGCGAAAACATTACGCAGACTGACGCATTCGGCCGCGCGCTCTTCCGCGACGAACACCGACAGCATGGACGGCACGAAGTGCACCGTGGTGACCTGCTCGTCCACGATCAGGCCCGCCAGGTACGCGGGATCGCGGTGACCGTCCGGCTTCGCGACCACCAGTCGCGCACCGACCTGCAACGGCCAGAAGAACTCCCACACCGACACGTCGAACGTCGCCGGGGTCTTCTGCAACACCACGTCGTAGGCCGCCAAGCCGTACTCGGCGTGCATCCACACCAGACGGTTGACGATCGCCGCGTGCGACACCGCCACACCCTTCGGGCGGCCGGTCGAACCGGAGGTGAAGATCACGTACGCGGTGTTGGCCGGACGCAGCGGCTTGTGCCGATCGGCGTCGGTCAGCGGCTCGCCGGAGAACTCCGACAGGTCCAGCTGATCGATGCGCACCTGCCGGGAGACGGTGGTCGCCAGATCGGAGCCGGAGGTCAGCAGGCACACCGGGCGCGCGGTCTCCAGGATGTAGTCGATGCGCTCGGCCGGATGGTCCGGGTCGAGCGGCACGTACGCTCCACCCGCGGCATTCACCGCGTACATGCCGACCACCAGGTCGATCGAGCGGCGCATGCCAAGGGCCACATACGATTCCGGACCGACGCCGTTGCTCTTGAGCCAGCGCGCCAGGCGGTGCACCCGGAGGGCGAACTCGGCGTAGGACAGACTTGTCCCCTCGAACGTCACCGCCGCCGTGTCCGGGGTGCGCGCGACCTGCGCCTCGAACAGCGAGACCAGTGTCGCCGCGGCATCGCCCACCGGCGAGGTGAGTGCGGCGTCGACGGGGAATTCGGTGTCGTTCCACCGCTCGATCACCAGCGACCGTTCGGCGTCGTCCAGCAGGTCGATGTCGCCGACCGGGACCGACGGCTCGGCGGCGACGCCGCGCAGCACGCGCACGAACCGCTCGGCGAACCCACCCGCGAACGCGCCGTCGAAAAGGTCGGTGGCGTAGACGAGTTCGGCGTCCATCGCCGTCTCGGCGCCGGGCACCTCGCTGAGCGTGAGCTGCAAGTCGAACTTCGCCGTCGGCTGGTCGATGCCCAGCTCCGAGACGGTCAGACCGGGCAGCTCCAGCGCGGTGCGGCCGAGGTTCTGGAACGACAGCATCACCTGGAACAGCGGGTGCCGCGCCTGCGAGCGGGCCGGATTGAGCACCTCGACCAACCGCTCGAACGGTACGTCCGCGTGCGCGAACGCCTGCAGGTCGCGCTCACGGACCTGGGCGAGCAGGTCGGTGAACGACTCGGCGGCGTCCACTTGGGCTCGCAGCACCAGGGTGTTGACGAACATGCCGACCAGATCGTCGAGCGCCTGCTCGCCTCGACCGGCGACCGGGATGCCGATGGCGATGTCCTCGGAGCCGCTCAACCGCGCCAGCAGCGCGGCGAAGGCGCTGTGCACCACCATGAACAGCGTGGTGCCGTGCGCGTGCGCGACCCGGTTCAGCTCGTCGATCAGCTCGCCCGGCACGCGGAAGCGGTGCGTGCCCGCCCGATACGACGCGACGGCGGGCCGCGGACGACCGGCCAGGCGCAATTCGTCCGGCAGACCGGCCAGCGCGCCGCGCCAGTAGCCGAGCTGCTCGGAGATCAGCGAGGTCGGATCGTCCTCGGAGCCGAGCGTGGCGCGCTGCCACAGCGCGAAGTCCACGTACTGCACCGCCAGCGGCGGCCAGCCCGGCTGCGCCGCCGAGGTCCGCGCCACGTAGGCGGTCATCAGGTCGCGCACCAGCGGACGCATCGAGAAACCGTCGGCGGCGATGTGGTGCACCACCACGACCAGGACGTAGTGGTCCGGCGCGAGCCGGTAGGCGCGCAGGCGCACCGGCGGTTCGGTGGTCACGTCGAAGCCGCGTTCGACAAAGGGGTAGAGGGCGCCGAGCAGCCGCCCCTCGGCCACCTCGACGACGTCCAGATCCGGGATCGCCCTCGTCGCGGGCAGCACCCGCTGATAGGCGACGCCGTCTCGCGAAGGGTAGACGGTGCGCAGCGATTCGTGCCGCGCGATCACGTCGGCGATCGCACCGCGCAGCGCGTCCAGATCCAGCGCGCCGTCCAGCCGCACCGCGGCGGGGATGTTGTTGGCGGCGGAGTCGGCGTCGAAGCGGTTGAGGAACCACATCCGCTGCTGCGCCAGCGACAGCGGCGGGTGCTCGGGACGGACCTGTGCAGTAAGGGCTTGGCGCGCACCGGTTCCCGCGTGCGATTCGACCCGCGCGGCCAGCGCGGCGACAGTCGGCGCCTCGAACAGCACGCGCACACCGATCTCGGTGTTGAGCGCCGCGCTCAGGCGGGCGGTCACCTGGGTGGCCACCAGCGAGTTGCCGCCCAGCTCGAAGAAGTCGTCGTCCACGCCGACGCGCGGCACGCCGAGCAGATCGGCGAAGACCTCCGCCACGATCTCCTCGATCGGGGTGGACGGCGCGCGGAACACCCTGGCCTCGAACACCGGCGCGGGCAGCGCCTTGCGATCGAGCTTGCCGGATGCATTGACCGGGAACGCGTCCAGCACGACCAGCGCGGCCGGGATCATGTAGCCCGGCAGCGCGGTGGCCAGCGCGGCCTTCACGTCGTCGATGTCGACGGTCGCCTCGGGTTCGGCGACCAGGTAGCCGACCAGCTGGTCACCCGCGTGCGCGTCGGAGCGCAGCACGACCACCGACTGGGCGATGCCGGGCTGCGCCAGCAGCGCGGCCTCGATCTCGCCCAGCTCGATGCGCAGACCGCGCAGCTTCACCTGGAAGTCGGTGCGGCCCAGGTATTCCAGCTCGCCGTCGGCGGTCCAGGTCACCAGGTCACCGGTGCGGTACATCCGGGCGCCGGGCACGCCGTACGGGTTGGCGACGAACCGGTCCGCGGTCAGGTCGGGACGGCCCAGGTAGCCCAGCGCCAGCTGATCGCCCGCGAGATACAGCTCACCCGCGACACCCGGAGCGACGGGGTGCAGACGGCTGTCGAGCACGAAGACGCGGGTGTTCCACACCGGGCGTCCGATCGGCACCGACACCGTATCCGCTTCCGTCGCTTCGTGATACGTCACGTCGACGGCGGCCTCGGTGGGGCCGTACAGGTTGTGCAACCGCGCGCCGGTCAGTTCACGCAAACGTTGCGCCGTTTGCGCCGGCAGCGCCTCACCGGAGGCGAAGACCTGCCGCAGCCGCGGCGCGGAGAGTGCGTCGCCGTTCTCGTTGCCCAGCGTGGCGACAAAGACCGAGAGCATCGACGGCACGAAATGCGCTGTCGTGATGTGCTTCTCAGCGATGATCTGGGACAGGTACACCGGGTCGCGGTGCCCATCCGGGCGCGCGACGACCAGCCTGGCACCGGTCTGCAACGGCCAGAAGAACTCCCACACCGACACGTCGAACGTGGCGGGAGTCTTCTGCAGCACCGCGTCCTCGCGGCCGATCGGGTACTCGTGCTGCATCCACAGCAGCCGGTTGACGATCGCGGCGTGGCTGACCGCCACACCCTTCGGGCGCCCGGTGGAGCCCGAGGTGAAGATCACGTACGCGGTGTTCTCCGGCCGCAACGGCTGCGTGCGCTCGGCGTCGGTGATCGGCGCGCCGCTGGTGGCGGCGAAACCGGGCAGCCCTTCGACGCCCTCCACCGACAGCACCGTCACCTGCGGCTGCGGGTCGAAGTCGAACCCGTCCGCCGAGCGGTACAGGATCATCCGCGGCCGCGCGGTCTCGATGATGTAGTTGACGCGGTCGGCGGGCTGGTCGGGGTCCAGCGGGACGTAGGCCGCGCCGGTCTGCACCACCGCGTACATCGCGACGACCAGTTCGGTCGAGCGCCGCAGCGCCAGCGCGACCAGCGATCCCGGTCCGACGCCCGCGCCGATCAGCTGCCTGGCGACGCGGTTGGCGCGCTCGGACAGCTCCCGGTAGGTCAGCCGCTCGTCCTCGAAGTCCAGCGCGATCGCGTCCGGCGTCGCCGCCACCTGGGCGTCGAACAGCGATACCAGCGTCTCGACGGGCACCGGGTGCGTGGTGTCGTTCCAGTTCAGGAGTACCTGCGCGTGTTCCTCGGGCGCGAGCAGATCGATGTCGCCGATCGGCACGTCCGGGTCGGCGGTCACCGCCGCGAGGACGCGGTCCAACCGCCGGGCGAACGCGGCGATGGTCGGCTCGTCGAACAGGTCCAGCGCGTAGGAGAACTCGGCCGACATGCCCGCCGAGTCGCCCAGTTCGTCCTGGGTCTCCGAGAGGGTCAGCTGCAGGTCGAACTTGGCCAGGCGGGCGTCGTAGTCGATGCCGTTGACCGACAGACCGGGCAGCTCCAAGCTGGCCTGCCTGGTGTTCTGGAAGGTCAGCATCACCTGGAACAGCGGGTGACGGGCCTGCGAGCGGGCCGGGTTGAGCACCTCGACCAGCCGCTCGAACGGCACGTCCGCGTGCGCGAAGGCGTGCAGGTCGGTCTCGCGCGCCCGGGCGAGCAGGTCGGCGAAGCTCGCCGCGCCGTCCACCTCGGTACGCAGCACGAGGGTGTTGACGAACATGCCGATGAGGTCGTCGAGCGCGGCCTCACCGCGACCGGCGACCGGCGTGCCGATGGCGATGTCGCTGGTGCCGCTGGCCCTGGCCAGCAGCACCGCGAGAGCGCTGTGCAACACCATGAACAGCGAGGCGTTGTGCCTGCGGCCCAGCTCGATCAGAGCGCGCTGGGTCTCGCCGGAGATCACGAACGGATAGGTGCCGCCACGGTAGGAGGCGACGGCGGGACGCGGCCGATCCGACGGCAGCACCAATTCGTCCGGCAGATCGGCCAGTTCGCGCGTCCAGTAGCGGATCTGGTTGGCGATCAGCGAACTCGGGTCGTCTTCGGAACCGAGCACCTCGCGCTGCCACAGCGCGTAGTCGGCGTACTGCACCGGCAGCGCCGACCAAGCCGGGGCCTCCCACGACGTGCGGGCGGCGTACGCCACCATGACGTCGCGGGCCAGCGGACCCATCGACCAGCCGTCAGCCGAGATGTGGTGCACCACCATGCCGAGCACGTACTCGGTCTCGCTGATCTCGAAAAGCCGTGCGTGCAGCGGTACTTCGCTGGTCACGTCGAACGCCATCGAGGCCAGCTCGACCAGGTGATCGATCAGGTTGTGCTCGGTCACCGGCACCGGGGTCAGGTCCGGCACGATCTGCGCGGCGTCCAGCACCACCTGCACCGGGCCGCTCTTGGTCTCCGGGAAAACCGTGCGCAGCGACTCGTGCCGGTCGATCACGTCGATGACCGCGACCTGCAACGCGGCGATGTCCAGGTCACCGGACAGCCGGATCGCGACCGGGATGTTGTTCACCGCCGAGGAGGTGTCGAACCGGTTGAGGAACCACATGCGCTGCTGCGCGAGCGACAGCGGCACTTGCTCCGGGCGCTGCCTGGCGACCAGCGCCTTGCGCGCGCCGTCACCGGCATGCGACTCCACCCGCGCGGCCAGCGCCGCGACCGTGGACGCCTCGAACAGCATGCGCACCGGCACCCTGGTGTCCAGCGCGATGCCGAGCCGGGAAGCGACCTGCGTGGCGATCAGCGAGTTGCCGCCCAGTTCGAAGAAGTCGTCATCCACGCCGACGCGGGAGATGCCGAGCACCTCGCCGAATATCTGCGCGACGATCTCCTCGATCGGCGTTGTGGGGGCACGGAATTCGCGCACCTCGAATACCGGGGCGGGCAGCGCCTTGCGGTCCAGCTTGCCGGAGGCGTTGAGCGGAAACGCCTCCAGCACCACGATCGCCGAGGGCACCATGTACGCGGGCAGCGTGCGGTGCAGCGCGTTCTTGATGTTGTCGATGTCGACCGGGCCGACGGTGCTGACCACGTAGGCGACCAGCTGGTCACCCGCGACGGTCTCCAGCACCAGCACCACGGCCTGGGTAACGGCCGGATGCTCCAGCAGGGCGGTCTCGATCTCGCCGAGCTCGATGCGCTGGCCGCGGAACTTCACCTGGAAGTCGGTGCGGCCGATGTACTCCAGCACACCCGCGCTGCCCACCTCGGGATCGCGCGGCTGCACCCAGCGCACCAGGTCACCGGTGCGGTACAGGCGCTCGCCTGGCGCGCCGAACGGGTCGGCGACGAAGCGCTCGGCGGACAGGTCGGGGCGGCCGTGGTAGCCGCGGGCGGTCTGCGCACCGCCGAGGTACAGCTCGCCGGGCACGCCGACCGGAACCGGGTTCAGTCCCGCGTCCAGCACATAGGTCTGCGCGTTCCACACCGGACGGCCGATCGGCACCGACGCGGGCGCGACCTCGTTGAGCTGCCACGCGGTGGCGTGCACGGTGAACTCGGTGGGGCCGTACAGGTTGTGCACCGCGGCGGTGGAGAACTGCCGGAACGCGGTGACGGTCGCGGGCGGCAGCGCCTCACCGGCGACGAGAACCGCACGCAGCGAAGCGCATTCGGCGGTGGACGCGGCACCGGCGAACACCGAGAGCATCGACGGCACAAACGAGGTCATGGTGACCCGGTGCCGTCCGATGATCTCCGACAGGTACATCGGATCACGGTGGCCGTCCGGCGCGGCGATCAGCATGCGGGCGCCGACGGCCAGCGTGCCGAACAGTTCCCACACCGACACGTCGAAGGTGACCGGCGTCTTCTGCAGGATCACGTCGGCCGGGCCGATCCGGTATTCGGCGGTGATCCAGGCGATCTGGTTGACCACCGAGGCGTGGCTGACCGCGACGCCCTTGGGGCGGCCGGTGGAGCCGGAGGTGTAGAGCACGTAGGCCGTGTTGGTCGCGCGCAGCGGTGCGCGGCGCTCGGCGTCGGTGATGGGTCCGTCGCCGAACCCGCTGAGGTCCAGGGTGTCCAGCGTGAGCACCGGGATATCGGCGGCGGTGACGTTGTCGGCGGTGGTGGTCAGCACGCACACCGGTGACGAGCTGTCCAGCACGTATTCGGTGCGCTCGGCCGGATGGTCCGGATCGATCGGCACGTAGCCGCCGCCCGCGGTCATGGTGGCGTAGATCGCCACCAGCATGTCCACCGACCGGCGGATACCGACCGCGACCAGCGATTCCGGGCCGACGCCCGCGTCGAACAGCTTGCGCGCCAGGCGATTCACGCGCGAGGCGAACTCGGCGTAGGTGAGCTCCACCGGCGGGCCGAACTCACCCTCCCCGCGCATGCCGCCGTCGAACACCACGGCGGGGTCGTCGGGCCGGGCCCGCACCTGCTCCTCGAACAGCTCGAGCACGGTGACCGCGGGCAGATCGCGCCGCGTGTGGTTCCACTCGGCGAGCACCCGAGAGCGCTCGGCGTCGTCGAGAATCTCGATGTCGCGTACGACGGTCTCCGGCGCGGCGACGGCCGCTTCCAGAACGCGCAGGTAGCGGCGGCCGAACTCGGCGACTGTCGAGGCGTCGAACAGGTCGGTGGCGAAGGAGATCACCGCGGCCATGCCCGCGGGCTCGCCGTGCGCGCCCCGCTCCTCGGTGACCGTCCACTGGAGGTCGAACTTGGCGATGTCGACCTCGAGCTCGTCGGCGGTGACCGACAGGCCGGGCAGTTCCAGCGTCGCGTGCGACATCTCCTGGAACGACAGCATCACCTGGAACAGTGGGTGCCGCGCCTGCGAGCGGGTCGGGTTGAGCACCTCGACCAGCCGCTCGAACGGCACATCCGCGAACGCGAACGCGGCGAGGTCGGTTTCCCTGGTGCGGCCGAGGAATTCGGCGAACGGCTCGCTGCCGTCCACCTCCGAGCGCAGCACGAGGGTGTTGACGAACATGCCGATCAGGTCGTCGAGCGCTTGCTCGCCGCGTCCGGCGACCGGGGTGCCGATGGCGATATCGCTGGTGCCCGACAGCCGGGCCAGCAGCACCGCCAGCGAGGCGTGCATGACCATGAACAGGCTGACGCCCTGCGCGCGGGCCAGCGCGATGAGGCGCTGATGCAACTCGACGTCGATCTCGAAGTTCACCCGGCTGCCGCCGAAGCTCTGCACCGGCGGACGCGGACGGTCCGCGGGCAGGTCGAGCTGATCCGGCAGACCCGCCAAAGACCTACGCCAGTAAGCGATTTCGCGTGCGGCCATCGAGCCCGGGTCGGATTCGGCGCCGAGCAGCTCGCGCTGCCACACGCTGAAGTCCTGGTACTGCACCGGCAGCGGCGCCCAGTTCGGCGCCTCGCCCGCGGTCCGGGCCAGGTAGGCGGCGGCCACGTCACGCGCCAGCGGACCGAACGAGAAGCCGTCGGCGGCGATGTGATGCACGACGAACGCCACGGCGTAATCGGCGGTGCCATTGCCGCGCCCGCCGGTGACCGCGAACACGCGCACCCGGATCGGCAACTCATGCGAGACGTCGAAGCCGCGGGCGGCGAATTCGGCCAGCGCGCCGTGCAATTCGGCCTGGTCGATCGGCTGCACCGCGATGCCGAGATCGACCTGGTCGACCGGAACCACCTGCTGGTACCCGCCATCGCCGGACTCGGGGAAGATCGTGCGCAGCGACTGCTGGCGCTCGACCACGTCCAGCAGCGCCGAGGCCAACGCGTCCAGATCCACCTGGCCGCGCAACCGCACCACGAACGGCAGGTTGTAGGTGGGCACGGTCGGGTCGAACTGGTTGATGAACCACATGCGCTGCTGCGCCAGCGACAGCGGCACCCGTTCCGGCAGCTGCTGGGCCACCAGCGGCGGACGCGATTCGTCTGCGGGAGCGGCGTTTTCGGCCCTGGCCGCGATTCCCGCAACGGTCGGGGTCTCGAACAGCGCGCGCACCCCGATCTGGGTGCCGAAGGCCGCGCCGATGCGCGACACCACCTGGGTAGCGACCAGCGAGTTGCCGCCCAGGTCGAAAAAGTTGTCGTCGATGCCGATCCGGCCCTGGCTGAGCACGTCGGCGAAGATGCCCGCCACGATCTGCTCGGCCTGGGTGCGCGGCGCGCGGAACTCGCCCGCCTCAGCGCTGAACACCGGCTCCGGCAAGGCTTTCCGATCCAGCTTGCCGCTGGTGTTGAGCGGGAAGGCGTCCAGCACCATGATCGACGCGGGCACCATGTAGCTCGGCAGCTTCTCCGCGACGAACCTGGCCAGCGTCGCCGGATCCACGGTCTGGCCCGGAGCCGCCACCACGTAGGCGACGAGCTGCTGACCGGTGGCCGTGTCCATGACCAGCACCACGGCTTGGCTGACCGCGGGATGAGCGAGCAGATCGGTTTCGATCTCCCCCAGCTCGATGCGCTGACCGCGGAACTTCACCTGGAAGTCGGTGCGGCCGATGTATTCCAGCGTGCCCGCGGAGTTCCAGCGCACCAAGTCACCGGTGCGGTACATCCGCGCTCCGGCTTCGGCCCCGGCCCCACCCGCCGACAGCGGATTGGCGACGAATCGGTCCGAGGTCAGATCGGGCCGGCCACGGTAGCCGCGGGCGAGCTGACGCCCGCCGAGGTACAGCTCGCCCGGCGCGCCGATCGGGGCCGGACGCAGCCGCGAATCCAGCACGTACACCTGTACGTTCCACTCCGGGATACCGATCGGCACGGTCACCGCGTCGGCGGCCGTCGCCTCCCAGTAGGTCACCGAGACCGCAGCCTCGGTGGGACCGTACAGGTTGTGCAGTCCCGCGTCGGTGACCGCGCGGAAACTCGCGGCCGTCTCCGGCGGCAGCGCCTCACCGATTACGAAAACAGCTCGCAGCGTGGCACATTGGGCCGCGGTGGCGTGTGCGACGAACACCGTCAGCATGGACGGGACGAAGTCGGTCACGGTGACCCCGTGCCGGGAGATCATGTCCGCGACGTACAGCGGGTCACGATGCCCGTCCGGCGACGCGATGACCAGCTTCGCGCCCACCAGCAACGGAAGGAAGTAACCCCACAGCGACACGTCGAAGGTGGTCGCGGTCTTCTGCAGGTACACGTCCTGCGCGGTCAGCCGGTACTCGTCCAGCATCCACAGCTGCTGGTTGACGATCGCGTGGTGGGTGACCGCAACGCCCTTCGGGCGACCGGTCGAACCCGAGGTGTAGATGACGTAGGCGGTGTTGTCCGGGCGCAGCGGCGCCAGCCGGTCGGCATCGGTGACCGGGTCCGCGGAGTACGCCGACACGTCGAGGGTGTCGATCTCCACCCGCCGCACCGATCCGGGTAGGTCCAGCTCGTCGGCCGACAGCGTCAGCACACACACCGGCGCGGCGCTGTCGAGAATGTAGGCGGTGCGCTCGGCCGGATGATCCGGATCGATGGGCACGTACGCGCCACCGGCCTTCACCACCGCGTGCATGCCGATCACCAGCTCCAGCGAGCGTCGCATCCCCAGTGCGACAAGCGATTCCGGTCCGACACCGTCGGCGATCAGGAAGCGGGCCAGCCGGTTGACCCGCGCGTCGAATTCCGAATACGTCAGCGTCGCGCCCTCGAAATCGAGCGCGATATTGTCCGGAGTGAGCGGTATCTGCGCGTCCAGCAGCGCCGCGAGCGTGGTCTCCGGGACGTCCTGTTCGGAGTCGTTCCACTCCAGCAGCGTCCGCTCGCGTTCGTCGGCGGTGGCGACATCCATACCCCACACCGCGTCGTCCACGCTCGCGGCGAGGAAGCGATCGAAGAACTCGAGGAAGCGGCCGTGGTGGCTGCGCGCCTCGTCCTCGCTGTAGAGGTTGGGGTTGGTCTCGAAGTCGATGTGCGCGCGGGTGCCCGCCACCGATTGGTAGAAGTTGACGCCCAGGTCCTCGATGCTGCCGGTGGACAGCACGTGCATTTGACCAACGATCGAGCCGAGCACGGTCTCGTCGTGGAAGAGCATGATGTTGACCCACGGCCCGAAGAACTCGGTGGTCACCACGCCGTCACCGGCCGCGTCGCGGCGGATGTCCTCGTGGCGGTAGCGCTGGTGGCGCAGCGCGCCGGAGACCTCGACCTGAACCTGCTTCAGCAGCTCGGACACCGTGGTGTCGTGGCCGACGTGCAGCCGCAACGGCACGATGTTCGACGACGCGCCACCCGAGCGGCGCATCGCGGCGGTGGTGCGCGCCGTCACCGGCAGGCTGAGGATGACGTCCTCCACACCGTTCCACTGCGCCAGATACGCGGCGAAGCCGGCGAGCAGCAGTCCGGCGGGCGACGAATCGTGCCGCGCGACCGCCGCGTCCAGCAGCGCGTTCTGCTCATCGGACAGTGCCGCGCTCACGATGCCGTTGAGCGCGGCGGGCGGCGCGGAACGGCCGGTCAGGCTGGTACCTTCCTCCAGCCCGGCCACCCGCTCGGCCCAGTACTCCTTGTCGGAGGTGAAGCGGGTGCTGTCGCGGTAGGCGATCTCCTGCTCATAGAGCGTGTGCAGATCGGTGGCCTTGGACGCCACCGGCTCGGTGCCGTTCACGTACGCCGTGTACAGCTCGGCGATCCGGTTGACGTTGGTCATGGCGCCGAAGCCGTCGAGCGCGATGTGGTGCGACCGCGAGTACCAGTACCAGTGGTCGTCGGCCAGGCGCAGCGCGGCGGACTTGATCAGACGGTCGGTGGTCAGGTCGAGCGGGCGGCTGTACTCGGCGCGCATCCACGCCTTGGCGGCGGCTTCCGGATCGGCTTCGCCGCGCAGGTCGACGTACTCGACCCCGTCGTAGTCGCTGATGGAGTGGTCGACGAACTGCAGCGGCTGGCCGTCGCGCTCGATGATCCGCAGGAAACCGGAGCCAAGCTCATGGGACGCGTCGAGGCTGGCCCGGCTGAGCAGTTCCACGTCCAGCTCGCCGCGCAGGTCCACGTACTGCGCGATGTTGATCGGCACCTGCGGATCGACATGCTGCGCGTACCAGATACCCAGCTGGGCGGGCGACAACGGAAAGGCCCCGGACACCCCGGGTTCTACCCCGGAGCCAGCGTGTGCCCGTTCGCCACCAGTTTCGCCGTTTCCGCCGAAATCCAGCCGGTCCAACCGTAACCTCGCTTCCGGAACACCACGCAAGCGCTCCCCGACCACACCTGGAGTAGGCGCTCACCTGTTCCAGCGTGGCGCCCGCGTCTCCGGTTCAGTTCTCATATCAATCAGGCAAAAATGTTCATTTGAACTATCTGTCCAACAGGCTGGCGTTGTTACATGGGCGCGACCGTGCCCAACGCCCACCGACCGGCTCCGCCGGGACTGCCGTTGCGAATCACCGGATCAATCTACCGTCGCCCCCGCCACCCAACCAACCACCCTCCATAGCGGAATGACATCACCGCTGGCAGCGCCATGGTGAAGGGTCCGCAAGGGGGGTGTTGCGGTTCTCACACCGGGCGTAGATGCGCCATCGCGGCGCACTCGTGCCGCGCGACCAAGATCACTGCGCCTAACGGGACAACCCGGCCCGCGCTCCGAACCCGAGTAGCCGCGCCGCGCACGCGCGCCGCATGCACACGCGCACATCGGGCCACGCAAACAGCGTTCCGCGTGCTGGCGGCGAATCCCAGCAGTTCTGCTTCCGGAGTCGCTGCGGTTCGCCGCGATCCGTCGGAGTTATCGGCGATCTGGACCGGTAGAGCCGCGCACTCGCGCCGGGTCGTAGAGGTGGGATTCCGCGCAGGAGATGGCGGGCGTGAGCGCACGCCCTACCAAGATCACCGCGGCCTGTCGCAACCCGGTCGCCTCGACCTGGTCGGCGATGTCGGTCAGAGTCCCGCGCAGGACGAGCTGCTCGGGTTGGCTGGCGCGGTGGACGACGGCGACCGGACAATCCGGGCCGTAGTCGGCGGCCAGTTCGGCCGCCAGCGTGCGGACGCGGGTGATGGCCAAGTGCAGCACGAGCGTCGCGCCGGTGGCCGCGAAGTTCGCCAGCGCCTCCGGCTCGGGCATCGCGGTCGAGCGGGCGTGGGTACGGGTCAGCACGACCGACTGCACCAGCTCCGGCACCGTCAACTCGGCGCCGAGCAACGCAGCCGCCGCGGCGTAAGCGGGCACGCCTGGCGTGACATCCCACGCAACCCCGTGCGCGTCCAGTCTGCGGGTCTGCTCGGTGAGTGCCGAGTACAGCGACGGATCCCCCGAACACAGCCGAGCAACGTCCTTACCCGCGCGATCGGCCCGCACCAAATGATCGGTGATCTGGTCGAGATCCAGCTGCTGGGTGTCGATCAACGCGGCGTCCGGCGCGCAATACGCCAGCACCTGCGGATCCAGATAGGTCCCCGCGTACAGGCACACCGGCGACGCCCGCAAGAGTTCGACCGCGCGCACCGTCAACAGATCTGCCGCACCCGGCCCGGCCCCGATGAAATGCACGGTCATGCGCCGAGTGTATTGACCGCCGCACAGGCGACACCGGCGACCGAACCCCGAGCTGAGCATCGATCGGCTCGGCGAACCGACGCCGATGCCGCAACTTTGCTGCGAGCAATGTCGGGTAGGTAATCAGGTCTGCGGATCTCGGGGTTTGGCCGTGAAGGGCCCCTGCGGACCGGCATGCCAGGTGCCTCAGCAGATGTAGAGGGCGATAGGGATCTCGCGGGGGGAGCCCGTCGCGCCGGGGATAACAGTGCGTCAACAGACTCGGAAGTCCCGCCGGTAGGCGCCCGGGGTTATCCGCACCTGGGTGCGGAAGCCGCGGCGCAGGTTGACCGCCGGCTGCACGCTGTTCGTCTTCTATCCGGCGGACTGGTGTCGCGATGTGGCCGCTGCACCGACCCGGTGGGCCGAGGGTCAGGCGGTCGCGTCGAAGTGGGCGATGACCTTGGTGGGCCGCACCCGGACCACCAGCTCGCCGGGTACGCCGTTGCGCATGCCGAACTCCTCGGCCCGCTCTGCACCCATATAGCGTCCACCGATCTCGGTGGCGGTGCGCAGCAGTTCGTCCGGATCCTCCGACAGCGTCACGATGCCCTGCACCTGGACCGAAGCGTACGGCCGCCCCTCCAGATCGACGCACACCGCGACCCGCCCGTCCCGCGCCAACGCCTTGCCCTTGACGCTCGACTTGCCGGTATTGAAGACCAGTTCGTCCCCCTCGAGAATGAACCAGACCGGCGTCACCATTGGTCGGCCGTCGGCCGCTACGAACGCCACCTTGCCCGTTCGGGTGCCATGAGAGAGGAACTCGCGAACGTCGGGATCGGAAAGCGAAGCCATCAGCTCACCCTAATAGGCCGACTGCCCGATCGGCCGCAGCGTCAGGGCCGGGAATATCCCGCGAGTGGCACACCATCGAGGGCCGTTCTCGCACTTTGCCTCAGTCATGTACCACTCGATCGACGATGAGGCGGGCACACCACGACACAGTGCCGAGGGCAGTCCGTTCACCGTTTTCCCGCGTGGTCGTCGAACGCAACAGCCCGGGCAATCGCCACACCCAAGCTCGTCTTCAACGATTCAGGAATTGCCGCCCATCTGCTTACCGGCGTCACCAACCACGCCACCATCGGCGGCCTCGTCGAAACGTTCGTCCTCGGCGAATTGACTCGCCAGCTCACCTGGAGCCAGACCATGGCCCAGCTGCACCACTACCGCGACCGCGACGGCCATGAAGTCGACGCCATCCTCGAAGACAACGCAGGCCGCGTCGTCGCGATCGAAGTCAAAGCGGCCGAAACCGTTCGCACCGACGACTTTCGAGCTCTACGCGGCCTGCAGAACCGTCTCGGCGACCGGTTCCATGCTGGATTCGTCCTTTACTGCGGCGACCAACAACTCCCCTTCGGGGAAGACCTGTCCTGTTTACCGATCAGCGCACTCCGGACCACACCATCGAGGTGAGCCGATATGGCGCGAGCCGAAGATATTGGAACTGCTCACCGGCGGATCAGCCAGACTCCCGCCAACGGGTACGGAGCAATGATCGGAGTGCCCGCGATGTTGACCGTGCCGACCCATTGCCCTTGGCGCGGATCGATGTCGCGGAGGTCCAGCCCGAAAGGCAGGAAATCGAAGGTTACGTAGGTCTCGTCGGGGCCTACGGGGGTCTGATGCCCTGTCCGGCTGGAGGTTCCGCAGACCAGTACAACTGTTTTGCCGTCCACGAAGACTTGCAGGACACAGTTCTCCAGCGGCGTGCCGATGACGTTGGCTGGGTTGCGACTGATTTGGTATGTCCCAGCCGGGACGATGCCGTTGCGCGGGAACTCCGGGTCCTCGGCGGAAGCAACAGCGGGGGTCATGGAGATGGCGGCGGCAGCGAGCGCGATGCCGGCCGCGACCTTACGGAGTTTCATTGGCTCGGCTTCCCTTCGTTCCTGTTCGTTGGAATCAACCGTCTGCCGTGGCTGTCGCAGTTGGTTCGCACGCCGGGCGATCCGGACCTCGATGCCCTGCGACTCGACTATCGGCGCAGTTCCCTGGAGTCTATGCCCTGTCGGCGTGGAGCTTTCGAGCTTCGGAGGCGTCGCCGTACCTCCGGCAATGTATCCCTGGTGTGCACGGCAACGGACCTACATCGGCGTGCTCGGTTTCATCACCGGACATGCCGGTTTCATGACCGACCATCCGAGCGAGTGGGGCCAGCAGGTCGTGCAGCAACACGCCTATCGATGCGATCGGTGCGGCTCCATGATGTTCTTCGCCGATGGTTTCCTGGCCCATCCCCTGCCGGGCCGAACGAACCCCAGGAACCTCAGTTGATCAGTGCCCGAACAAAGCCATGCATGACCTACGTATGAGGCCGTCGTCGACCGGGTTCAGCTCCGGATGTGTTCCGGCCGGACGCCGAGTCCGATGAACCGGCCCGCCACGTGACGTAGCGCGGGTAACCGCCGGAAAACCCGGAAGATCGGTGGCAGGTGGGTGGCCGTGTTGTCGTCGAGGTTCTTGGGGTAGAGGTCGCGCAGGATGGCCAGCTGAAATAGCTGGGTCAGTTTGACCGGCAGTTGGCGGCGCGCTTGCACGCGCGGCGGATCGGCATCGGTCAGGCTGTGTGTGAGCAGTTTCGGGCCGAGAATGTTCGCGGTCGCGACGGCGTCCTGGATGGCCAGGTTTATTCCGACACCGCCCGCCGGTGACATAGCGTGCGCGGCATCGCCGATGCAGAGCAGTCCCGGTCGATACCAGTTGTCGAGCCGATCGACACGGACCGTGAGCTGATGGACGTCGTCCCAGCTGGCTGGTTCGTGAACGCGGTCACGCAACGCAGGTGCGAGTTCGCCTATCCTGCTGTGCAATTCGCCGATACCGAGCGCCCGCAGCTCCTGATAGGAGTTCGTCGGGATGGTGTACGCGACCTGCCAGTAGTCACCGCGGTCGATGGCGACCATTGCCCCTTTGCCACCCTGGAAGAACTCCACTCGGTCCGTCTCCCGCCGCGACAGCCGGAACCACAGTACATCCATAGGCGGCGAGCTCGCCTCGGCACGCAATCCAGCCTGGTCTCGCATGCGCGAGTGTCGACCATCCGCCCCTACGACGAGGTCGGCACGGATCTCGACGCTTCCGGTGTCGGTGGTCGCCCGTACACCGACGACGCGATCGTTCTCGATGAGCAGATCGGTTGCTTCGGTGCGCTGCAAAAGCCGAAACCCGGTAAACCCCGCGGCCTTCGTCGCGAGAAAATTCAGGAACTCCCATTGCGGCATGAACGCTATGTAGGGGCTGCGGACCGGCAGCTTCCGAAAATCGGCGAATGTCACTGGCGTGCCACCTACGGCAACGGTGACCCGATCCATGGTGCTGTGTGGGAGACGGTGGAATTCGTCCAGCCAGCCGAGTTCATGGATGAGTTCCTGAGTGGACGGATGGATGGTGTCGCCGCGGAAATCGCGCAGGAAGTCGGCATGTTTCTCCAGAACGGCCACCTGGACGCCCTGCCGGGCCAGTAGGGTCCCCAGCATCAGCCCGGCGGGGCCGCCGCCTACCACGCAGCATTGCACCTTCATGTCATGCACCATCGATTTCTCCTTCGGGTGGCGTGCCGCCATCGGTTCGAATGAGGCCGTGGAGTACGAGACCGGCCAGCTCGTCGACATCGACCGGGTTTCCGGCGCTGCGGCCGACGGCGAGAGTCGCGAACAGAGCGGTCGCGGTGGTGTGCGCATCGTGGTCGCGCAATTCCCCCGCCGCGACGCGTGAGCGCAGATAGTCGGCCAGCACGGCCCGCCCTTCCGCCACGAACTCCGCCAACACGGCCCGGACGTTCTCGTGCGAATGGCCCGCGGCGAAGAAGAGCCTGAGCAGCTTGGCATTGTCGGCCAGAAGGCCGTCGAACTCCCGCATCACCCTGGGAAGGACCTCGCTCGCCGGCCGTCCACGCGCTTGCTCCAGCAATTCGCGCAATTGCCCGGCGAATCCTCGCTCCCGCAGCAACGCGGTGACCAGCGCTTCTTTGCCGGCGAAGTAGTGATACAGCAGCCCGGGCGTCACCTCGGCGGCAGCCGCGATGTCCTTGACCGAAGCGCCGTCGATCCCCTTCACGGCGAACACATCCAACGCCGCGTCGAGCAAGCGCTCGCGCCGCCACTCAGCCTGTTCTCGTCGGCTTCCCACCACAACCTCATTGATTAAACGATCATTCAACGAACGGAACACTACCACGTGCGCAGCGAGAAGGCACCGCGGCAAACCCCACCCCCAGGCGAATTTTCGACGGTTGATGGCTCGCGCGATAGCCCACCGCGAGTGCCACGGAATGCGACCCGCACAACGGGTTCCCGTCCAACCGTGAACCCGGGGACTCGAAACATCCGCTGAGACAGTTCGGGACGCTGTGATGCGCGGCAAGAACGGTGGTTGCGACCTGCGGCAAAGTCACCGAGGTCGGCCGAGAAGAGTATCCCGCTGGTCGTCGATCACCGCTCGGATCGCGGCGACGACGGCGGCGACTTCGGGGCGGCGGAGCGTTTCGGCGCGGGCGACCAGCCAGTATCCGAGGGTGACCGTCACCGAATCGGCGAGGACGCGGATCAGGTCGGCGTGGCGGTCGGCCATGAAGCAGGGCAGCAGGCCGAGGCCTGCGGCCGCGCGGGTGGCCTCGACGTGCACGAAAACGTTGGTGGAGGTGACCGATTCGCGCATGGCGGGTGCGAAGCTGGAGGCGAGGTCCAGATCATCGACCTGGAGCATGGAATCGATGAAGTACACCAGCGGGTGCCGGGACAGGTCGTCGATCGTCGCGGGGATGCCGTGCTCGCGCAGGTATTCGCGCGAGCCGTAGAGGCCCAGGCAGTAGTCGGCCAGGCGAATCGCGGTAGCACGATGCACTTGCGGCTCACCGACCACCACCTCGAGGTCCAGCCCTGATCGCTGTTGGGATGCCCGCCGGGTGGTCGCCACGATCTCGACGGTGATTTTCGGGTGGCGCCGCCGGACTTCCGCGGCGGCGGGCGCGGCGATGTAGGCGCTGAAACCGTCGGTCGCGGAAATCCGGACGACGCCCTCCAGCACCCGGTTGCCGCCCGCGTCGGCGGCGAGCGATTTCACCGCCGACTCCACGGCCTCGGCCGCGGCGAGCGCCTCTTTGCCGAGGTCGGTCAGCTCCCAGCCGCCGGTCACCCGGGTGAGCACCCGGCCACCGAGGGTCTGTTCCAGCGCCGCTATGCGGCGCGAGATCGTGGTGTGGTTGATGCCGAGCTCTTCGGCCGCGGTGACGAAGCGGCCGGATCGTCCGACCGCGAGCAGAACGAGCAGGTCATCGGCACTGGGGCGCCGGGGTGACCCCGCGAAAGCCGGGCTCATATCTGCATCGTTGCAGATGGGTGCTGCATTAATGGTCATTGCGGCGCAATTCGTCTGCACGAATACTCGATTCAGCCAAGACATTGTGGGGGCCGTCACATCGAGACCCGAAGTGTGGCCCGGGGCACGAAGGAGATGTGCGATGAGGGTGCACAGCGCCGGGGCGAACCCGGCCCAGCCGACCGGCAAGGATCCCGGCGGGACGAGCGGCCTGCGGCGCGTGGTGGCCGCGTCGATGGCGGGCACGGTAGTCGAGTGGTACGAGTTCTTCCTCTACGGCACCGCCGCCACGCTCGTGTTCAGCAAGGTGTTCTTCGCCAAGGGCACCAGCGACCTGGATGCCATCCTGGCCGCCTTCGTGACCTACGCCGTCGGTTTCGCCGCCCGCCCGCTCGGCGGCGTGGTGTTCGGGCATTTCGGCGACAAATACGGCCGCAAGAAGCTGCTCCAGTTCAGCCTGGTGCTGGTGGGCGCGGCGACGTTCCTGATGGGCTGCCTGCCGACCTTCGCGCAGATCGGCTACTGGGCGCCCGCACTCCTGGTGATCCTGCGCTTCATCCAGGGTTTCGCGGTCGGCGGGGAATGGGGCGGCGCGGTGCTGTTGGTCGCCGAGCACAGTCCGAGCCGCAGCCGCGGTTTCTGGGCCAGCTGGCCGCAGGCGGGGGTGCCCGCGGGCAACCTGCTGGCGACGGTGGCGCTGCTGGTGCTCACTTCCACCCTGTCGGACGCGGCGTTCCTCAGCTGGGGCTGGCGGGTGGCGTTCTGGTTGTCTGCCGTGGTGGTGCTGGTGGGCTACTACATCCGCACGAAGATCACCGATGCGCCCATCTTCGTCGCGGCGCAACAGGAGGCCGAGCAGATCAAAGCGACCTCGCTCAGCGTCGTCGAGGTGCTGCGCCGCTATCCGCGCGGAGTGTTCACCGCGATGGGTCTGCGTTTCGGTGAGAACGTCATGTACTACCTGGTAGTCACCTTCACCATCACCTATCTCAAGGTGCAGGTGCACGCCGACACCTCGGTCATCCTGTGGTGGCTGCTCGCCGCCCACGCGGTGCACTTCGTGACGATTCCGCTGGTGGGCAGCCTGTCCGACCGCTTCGGCAGGCGGCCGGTCTACCTGGTCGGCGCGCTCACCGCGGGCACCTGGGGTTTCTTCGCCTTCCCGATGATGGACAGCGGCCACAACGTGATCATCATGTCCGCCATCATCATCGGCTTGGTCTTCCACGCCTTCATGTACGCCGGACAGCCCGCGATCATGGCCGAGATGTTCCCCACCCGGATGCGCTATTCCGGTGTGTCCCTCGGCTATCAGGTGACCTCGATCGCGGCCGGGTCGCTGGCGCCGATCATCGCCGTCCGGCTGCTCAACACCTATGACTCCGCCGTGCCGATCGCCTGGTATCTGGCCGGCGCTGCGGCGATCAGCGCGATCGCCGTGCTCGTGGCCCGGGAAACGAAAGGACTGAGCTTGGAGAGCGTCGACCTCGCCGACGCCGAAAGGCTCGGCGCGCGGACCGCCGAAGTGACTGTGCGATGAACGATCTCGCGGGGCGCACCGCCCTGGTCACCGGCGGCGCGAGCGGCATCGGCGCGGCCTGCGCCCGTGCGCTCGCGGCGCGCGGCGCGGTGGTCACCGTCGCCGATATCGATGACGTCGGCGCGAAGGCCGTGGCCCGTGAGCTCGGCGGAAAGTCGTGGGCGGTGGACCTGCTCGACGTCGCGTCGCTGGAAACGCTCGAACTCGATGCCGACATCCTGGTGAACAACGCCGGAGTCCAACACATCAGCCCGATCGAGGACTTCGCCCCGCAGCGGTTCCGCGATCTGCTCACGCTGATGGTGGAGGCGCCGTTTCTCTTGGTGCGCGCGGCTTTACCGCACATGTACCGGCGCGGCTGGGGACGGATCGTCAACATCTCCTCGGTGCACGGCGTGCGCGCCTCCGCGTACAAGGTCGCCTATGTGACGGCCAAGCACGGGCTCGAGGGCCTGTCCAAGGTCACCGCGCTCGAGGGCGGCCCGCACGGCGTGACGAGTAACTGCGTCAACCCAGGCTATGTGCGAACACCCTTGGTGGACAAGCAGATCGCCGACCAGGCCAAGGCACACGGCGTGCCGGAGCAGGAGGTGGTGGAGAAGATCCTGCTCACCGAGAGCGCGATCAAACGGCTCGTCGAGCCGGAGGAAGTGGGGGCGCTGGTGGGCTGGCTCGCGTCACCGAACGCGGGCATGGTCACCGGCGCGTCGTACACGATGGACGGCGGGTGGAGCGCTCGATGAGGGGGCGCTCAACCCAAGGCGGCCAGCGCCATGCGGCGCAGCACGGGCCGGGCCCGGACCGCGGTCGCCGTGCTCGCGCTGTGCGGGGTCGAGTTGATCAGGCCGAAGACGGCGTGGGCCTGCACCCGCGCCGTCTCCTCGGGCAGCTCCGGATGCAGCTCGCGCAGCACCGCTACCCAGATCTCCACGTACTCGCGCTGCGTGCGGCGGATCTCCCGGCGGGCCGGGGCGGGCACGTTGTCCAGATCCCGGTCTTGGATGCGGATCAGCTCCGGCTCGCCGAGCGCGAAGTCCAGGTGATGTTCGACCAGCCCGGCGAGCGCGTGATCGGCCGAATTCGCCGCCGCCACCACCGCCTTGCCGCCGTCCAGCAGCCGCTGACTCACCCCGACCAGCAGCTCGATCAGCAGCGCTTCCTTGTTCGGGAAGTGCCGGTAGACCGCGGGACCGCTGATGCCGACGGCGGCGCCCAGGTCGTCCAGGCGCATGCCGAGGAAGCCGCGGTCGGCGATGAGCCGGGCGCCGGCCTCCAGCAGGTGTGCCCTGCGCTGCGCCTTCAGCTGCTCGCGACGAGTGGGCACGACGGATTCGGCACTGGTCACACGCGGTCCTTTCCCGCCGATCTGGACATCTCGGTTAACCAAGACTAACCTGAATTCCAGTTATCGGCGACTAACTCAGGCGACAGGATGGCGTGATGACCGTTACCGAAGAGGTCGGCAACCGCGCCGCGCACGCGGCGCTGGTCGACGACCTGCGCGCCCGGCTGGCCGCCGCGGCGCTCGGCGGGCCCGCGAAGGCGCGCGAACGCCATGTGGCGCGGGGCAAGCTGCTGCCGCGGCAGCGGGTGGACCAACTGCTCGACCCCGGCAGTCCGTTTCTCGAGCTGTCCCCGCTGGCCGCGACCGGGATGTACGGCGACGAGTCCCCCGGCGCCGGGATCATCACCGGGATCGGCCGGGTGTCCGGGCGCGAGTGCGTGATCGTCGCCAATGACGCCACAGTCAAGGGCGGCACTTACTACCCCATGACGGTGAAGAAGCATCTGCGCGCGCAGGAGATCGCGTTGCAGAACCAGTTGCCGTGCCTGTACCTGGTCGACTCCGGCGGCGCGTACCTGCCGCGGCAAGACGAGGTGTTCCCTGACCGGGAGCATTTCGGGCGCATCTTCTACAACCAGGCGACCATGAGCGCCAAGGGAATCCCACAGATCGCCGCGGTGCTCGGCTCCTGCACGGCCGGTGGCGCCTACGTACCCGCGATGAGCGACGAGGCCGTGATCGTGCGCAACCAGGGCACCATTTTCCTCGGCGGGCCGCCGCTGGTGAAGGCCGCGACCGGCGAGGTGGTGACGGCCGAGGAACTCGGCGGCGGCGAACTGCACTCGCGCACGTCGGGCGTCACCGACCACCTGGCCGAGGACGACCAGGACGCGCTGCGCATCGTGCGCCGCATCGTGGGCACACTCGGACCGCGCGCGGCCGGCCCATGGGAAGTGCGGCCGACCATCGCGCCCGCCGCGCCGGAAGCGGAACTCTACGACGTGGTACCGGTCGATCCGCGCACGCCCTATGACGTACGCGAAGTCATCCACCGCTTGGTCGACGAGGCAGGCGACAGCGAGAGCGGCTTCCACGAGTTCAAGGCCGAATACGGCAAGACCCTGGTCACCGGATTCGCACGCATCCACGGCCATCCGGTGGGCATCGTCGCCAACAACGGCGTGCTGTTCAGCGAATCCGCCATGAAGGGCGCGCATTTCATCGAGTTGTGCGACAAGCGCAGCATCCCGCTGCTGTTCCTGCAGAACATCACCGGCTTCATGGTCGGCCGCGACTACGAGGCGGGCGGCATCGCCAAGCACGGCGCGAAGATGGTCACCGCGGTGGCCTGCGCGCGGGTGCCGAAGCTCACCGTCGTGATCGGCGGCTCCTACGGCGCGGGCAACTATTCGATGTGCGGACGCGCGTATTCGCCCCGGTTCCTGTGGATGTGGCCGAACGCGCGGATCTCGGTGATGGGCGGCGAGCAGGCCGCGTCCGTGCTGGCGACCGTGCGCGGCGACCAGCTCGACAGCAGCGGGCAGCCGTGGTCGGCCGAGGACGAAGAGGCCTTCAAGGCCCCGATCCGGGACCAATACGAGAGCCAGGGCAATCCCTACTACTCGACCGCGCGCCTGTGGGACGATGGCGTCATCGACCCGGCCGACACCAGAACCGTGCTCGGCCTCGCCCTGTCGGTGTGCGCGCAGGCCCCGCTCGAACCCGTTTCCTACGGCGTCTTCCGGATGTGATGGCGATGCTGAACAAATCCGTTCCCGTCGAATTCGACACCGTGCTCGTCGCCAACCGCGGCGAGATCGCCGTGCGGGTGATCCGCACCTTGCGCGCCATGGGAATTCGCTCGGTCGCCGTCTACAGCGACGCCGACGCGGACGCCCGGCACGTTCACGAGGCCGACACGGCGGTACGACTCGGCCCGGCTCCGGCGCGTGAGAGCTACCTGTCCATCGACGCCGTGGTGGCCGCCGCCGTGCGCGCCGGCGCGCAGGCCGTTCACCCTGGCTACGGATTCCTTTCGGAGAACGCCGCTTTCGCCGCCGCGCTGGCCGAAGCGGGCATCGTCTTCCTCGGCCCGCCCGCGCGTGCGATCGAGGTGATGGGCGACAAGATCGCCGCGAAGAACACCGTGGCCGCGTTCGGCGTCCCGGTGGTGCCCGGCATCGCTTCGCCCGGCCTCACCGACGACGAGCTGATCGCCGCGGCCGCCGAGGTCGGGTATCCGGTGCTGGTCAAGCCGTCCGCGGGCGGCGGAGGCAAAGGCATGCGCCGGGTGGACGATCCGGAACGCCTCCCGGAGGCGCTGCGCAGCGCGCGCCGCGAGGCCGCCGCCGCGTTCGGGAACGACACCCTGTTCCTGGAGCGATTCGTCACCCGGCCCCGGCACATCGAGGTGCAGATCCTCGCCGACCAGTTCGGCAGCGTGCTGCACTTGGGTGAGCGCGAATGCAGCCTGCAGCGCCGCCACCAGAAGGTGATCGAGGAGGCGCCCTCGCCGCTGCTCGACGCGGCGACCAGGGCCAGGATCGGCGCCGCCGCCTGCAACACCGCCCGCAGTGTGGACTACGTGGGCGCGGGCACCGTGGAGTTCATCGTCTCCGCCGACCGGCCCGACGAGTTCTTCTTCATGGAGATGAACACCCGCCTGCAGGTGGAGCATCCGGTGACCGAGCTGGTCACCGGCGTCGACCTGGTTGAATGCCAGATCCGGGTCGCGGCCGGGCAGAAGCTCGCGGTGGCGCAGGACGACATCCGCATGGTCGGGCACGCCATCGAGGCCAGGGTGTACGCCGAGGACCCGGGGCGCGGATTCCTGCCCACCGGAGGAACGGTGCTCGATCTCGACGAGCCGGAAGGTCCCGGAGTGCGGGTCGATTCGGGACTGCGAATCGGCACGCGCGTCGGTAGCGACTACGACCCGATGCTGTCGAAGGTCATCGCGCACGCCGGTGATCGCACCGCCGCGCTCGCGAAACTCGACCGGGCTCTGGCCGAGACCGTGCTGCTCGGTGTGACCAGCAATATCGAGTTCCTGCGCTTCCTGCTGGCCGACCCGGATGTCGCCGAAGGACGGCTCGACACCGATCTGCTGGACCGGCGAGTGGCCGACTTCCATCCCGCTCCGGCGGGCGATGACGAGTTCGTCGCCGCCGCAGTCTGTCATTGGCTGCGCCGATGGCCGACGACGCCGGGCGATCCGTGGGCGATCCCGTCCGGGTGGCGGATCGGGGCCGACGCGCCGACGCCGATCCGGCTCGCGGGCGGCGATCGGATCGAGCACGTCTACCTCTCCGGCGCGCCCGCCGACGGCGTGGTCCGCGTCGGCGACGGCGAAACCTCGTCGCTTACCGCGACATTCGCTGGCCGCGGCGGCGACGCCTACGCCGGTGTGCTCACCCTGACCAGGGACGGCCTGCGGCGCACCTACCGGGTCGCCGAGCAGGACGGCCTGCTGTGGGTGGCCGGGCCGTCCGGCATCGCGGCGCTGCGCGAGGTCGCCGAGGTCAACGTGCGCGGCGACGACGAGCACGTCGGCGACGCCGAGATCCACAGTCCCATGCCGGGTTCGGTGATCGCGGTGGCGGTCGCTCCCGGCGCCACCGTCGCCGCGGGCGACCCGGTGGTGATCGTGGAGGCGATGAAGATGGAGCACTCCCTCACCGCGCCGGTCGCCGGGACCGTCGAACTGCTGGTCGAGCCCGGCGCCCAAGTGCGCCTCGATCAGGTTCTCGCGCGCGTCGCCGCCGGCGCACGAGCCGATACGGAACACGCTGAACGAGAAGGAATCCCGACATGACCGACTTCCTGTCCACCGGCACGCTGCCGGAGGAGTACCGCGATCTCGCGCTGACCGTGCGTGACTTCGCGCGGTCGGTGGTCGCGCCGGTGGCGGCCGAGCACGACGCGAACCACACCTTCCCGTACGAGGTGGTCGCGGGGATGGCCGAGATGGGTCTGTTCGGCCTGCCGTTCCCCGAGGAGTACGGCGGTATGGGTGGCGACTACTTCGCGCTGTGCCTCGCGCTCGAGGAACTGGGCAAGGTCGACCAGAGCGTGGCGATCACGCTGGAGGCGGGCGTCTCGCTCGGCGCGATGCCGATCTACCGGTTCGGCAACGACAAGCAGAAGCAGGAATGGCTGCCCCAGCTGACCAGCGGCCGCCATCTCGCCGCGTTCGGGCTCACCGAACCGGGCGCGGGCAGCGACGCGGGCGGCACCAGGACCACCGCGGTCGCCGACGGCGGCGAGTGGATCATCAACGGCAGCAAGCAATTCATCACCAATTCCGGCACCGACATCACCGTGCTCGTCACGGTGACCGCCGTGACCGGGCAGACCGGCGGCAAGAAGGAGATCTCGACCATCCTGGTCCCGACCGACACTCCCGGTTTCGTCGCCGAGCCCGCGTACAACAAGGTCGGCTGGAACGCCTCCGACACTCATCCGCTCAGCTTCACCGACGTGCGGGTGCCCGAGGAGAACCTGCTCGGCGAGCGCGGTCGCGGCTACGCGAACTTCCTGCGCATCCTCGACGAGGGCCGGATCGCCATCGCCGCGCTGTCCGTCGGAGCCGCGCAGGGCTGCGTGGACGAAAGCGTGCGCTACGCCAGGGAGCGCGAGGCCTTCGGCCAGGCGATCGGACGCAACCAGGCCATCGCCTTCAAGATCGCCAGAATGGAAGCGCGGGCGCACGCCGCCCGCACCGCCTACTACGACGCGGCGGCGCTGATGCTGGCGGGCAAGCCGTTCAAGAAGCAGGCGTCCATCGCGAAACTGGTGGCCAGCGAGGCCGCCATGGACAACGCCCGCGACGCGACACAGATCTTCGGCGGCTACGGCTTCATGAACGAGTACCCGGTCGCCCGGCACTATCGGGACAGCAAGATCCTGGAAATCGGCGAAGGCACGACGGAGGTGCAGCTGATGCTGATCGGACGGGAGCTGGGGCTGTGACGCGGCGGGCGGTGGTGCAGCGCGGACTCTGGTTCGAGGAGTTCGACACCGAGGTGGTCTACGAGCACCGGCCCGGCCGCACCATCACCGAGGCGGACAACGTGCTGTTCACCACGCTGACCATGAATACCCAGGCGTTGCACCTGGACGCGGCGTTCAGCGAGCAGCTGCCCCCGTTCAACCAGCGGCTGGTGAACTCGATGTTCACGCTGTCCACCCTGGTCGGATTGTCGGTGGCGCAGCTGACCCAGGGCACCATCGTGGCCAACCTCGGCTTCTCGGAGATCGCTTTCCCGAAGCCGCTGTTCCACGGCGACACCATGTACGCCGAAACCGTGGTCACCGACAAGCGCGAGTCGAAGAGCCGCCCCGGCGAGGGCATCGTCACCTTCGCGCACACGGCACGCAATCAGCACGGCGACATCGTCGCCACCGCGGTCCGTAAAACGCTGGTCCGCAAGGCCCCGGAGTCGGCATGAGGGAGCGCAGCGAGCGAACGATGGGCACAGTCGAGCACTCGCTCGTGCCGGAGCCGAGCGTCAGCGAGGCGCAGGCATGAGCTGGCAGATGGCAGGCCCGGCCTGGTTGTTCTGCCCGGCCGATCGCCCGGAGCGCTACGCGAAGGCCGCGGCGGCGGCGGATGTGGTGATCCTCGACTTGGAGGACGGCGTCGCCGCGCACGACAAAGCCGCGGCGCGCACCGCGCTGGTCGACACCCCGCTGGACCCCGAGACCACGGTGGTGCGCATCAACGCGGCGGGCACCGCTGAGCACGTGCTCGATCTCGCGGCGCTGGCCGCCACCGCCTATCGCCGGATCATGCTGCCGAAATGCGAATCGGCCGAACAGATCACGGCGCTGGCGGACTACGAGGTGATCGCGCTGATCGAGTCGCCATTGGGGGCTCTCACGGTCGGTATGGCTGTGACGGCGCACAACGCGATCGGTGTCATGTGGGGAGCCGAGGATCTGGTGGCGGCGCTGGGCGGGAACGCGAGCAGGCACGCCGACGGCGGCTACCGCGACGTGGCCCGGCACGTCCGGTCCACCGCGCTGTTGGCAGCCAAGGCACACGGAAGGTTCGCTGTGGACTCGGTCTATCTGGATATTCGCGATCTGGACGGTCTGCGCGCGGAAGCCGAGGACGCGGTCGCGGTCGGCTTCGACGCCAAGGTCGCGATCCACCCGAGCCAGGTGCCGGTGCTGCGGGCGGCATACGCGCCGTCGGAGGACGACACCGCCTGGGCCCGGCGGCTGCTCGCGGTGGCGCCGAAGCACCGCGGTGTGTTCGCCTTCGAGGGCAGGATGGTCGATGCCCCCGTACTCCGGCATGCCGAGCAGATCGTGCGACGCGCCGACCGCGTCTGATCACCGAGTTTCCACAGCGAGGAGAACCGCCATGCAGCCACAATGGGTGCCGACCGAACAAGACATCGCTGCTGCCAGGATCACCGACTTCACGCGATTCGTCGCCGAGCGCACCGGGGTGCGCGCGGCGGATTACCACGAACTATGGCAGTGGTCGATCACGGACCTCGCCGGTTTCTGGCACGCGCTGTGGGACTATTTCGAGCTCGGCGACGTCGCCGGTGACGTGCTGGCGAACGCCGAGATGCCGGGCGCGCGGTGGTTCCCCGGCACCCGGCTCAACTACGTGGACCAAGTGATCCGCCAGCTGCACACCGACCGGCCCGCGATCAAAGCGGTCAGCGAGGACGGCTCGATTCGCGAGGTGTCCTGGGTCGAATTGATCGACCACACCGCCACTTTCGCCCGTACGCTGCGCTCGCTCGGCGTGCGGCCCGGCGACCGGGTGGTGGGGTATCTGCCGAACATCCCGGAGGCGGTGGTCGCGTTCCTGGCCACCGCGAGCATCGGCGCGGTCTGGAGCGCCTGCGGTCAGGACTACTCGCCGAAGGCTGCGCTGGACCGGCTCGGCCAGTTGGAACCCACAGTGCTGGTCACCGCCGACGGCTACCGTTTCGGCGGCAAGACGCACGACAAGCGCGCCGACATCGCCGAGCTGCGTGCGGGGCTGGATTCGCTGAAGGGCACGATCGCGATCCCCCGGCTCGGACTCCGTGTGCCGGACGCGATGCCGTGGAGGGAAGCGATCACCACTACGGCGGCGGCGCCTCCGGTGATCACCACCGAAGCGGTGGATTTCGACCATCCGCTGTGGATCGTGTTCTCCTCCGGCACCACTGGATTGCCCAAGGGCATCGTGCACGACCACGGCGGAGTGCTGCTGGAACACCTCAAAACCGTTGGCCTCCAGTCGGATATCGGGCCAGAGGACACGTTCTTCTGGTACACCAGCCCCAGCTGGATGATGTGGAACTTCCAGATCGCGGGCCTGCTGGCCGGGGCGACGATCGTGTGCTACGACGGCAGCCCCACCCATCCCACACCCGACGCGCTGTGGCACATCGCCGCCGAGGTCGGCGCCACCGTGCTCGGCACCAGCCCCGGCTATGTGCTGGCCTGCATCAAAGCGGGCTCCGTGCCGCGCACCGACCACGACCTCTCGGCGCTGCGCACGGTCGGCATCACCGGCTCCGCGCTGCCCACCTCCTCGGCGCTGTGGCTGGGCGAGAACGTCGGCGACCACGTGCAGGTCTCCTCGATCAGCGGCGGCACGGACGTGGTGTCCGCGTTCATCGGCGGCGTGCGCACCGTACCGGTGTGGCCGGGCGAGCTGTCCGCGCCCTACCTCGGTGTCGCGCTGGACGCCTACGACCCGGCGGGGCAGCCGGTGCGCGGCGAGGTCGGCGAGCTCGTCATCACCGGGCCGATGCCGTCGATGCCGGTGCAGTTCTGGCATGACGAAGACGGAAAGCGTTATCACGACGCGTATTTCGACATGTTCCCCGGAGTCTGGCGCCACGGCGACTGGATCACCATCACCGACCACCACAGCGTGATCGTGCACGGACGCTCCGACTCCACGCTCAACCGGCACGGCATCCGGATGGGCAGCGCGGACATCTACCAGTCCGTCGAGCGGCTGCCGGAGATCGCCGAGGCCCTGGTGATCGGCGCCGAACAGCCGGACGGCGGCTACTGGATGCCGCTGTTCGTGGTGCTGGCCCCCGGCGCGGAACTCACCGACGAGCTGAAAGCCCGCGTCAACAACACCATCCGCACCGAGGTCTCCCCGCGCCACGTCCCCGACGAGATCATCCTCGCCCCCGGCATCCCGCACACCCGCACCGGCAAGAAGCTGGAGGTGCCGATCAAGAAGTTGTTCCAAGGCGCCGACCCGGCCCGCGTCGTGGAACGCAGCGCGGTGGACAACCCGGACCTGCTGGACTGGTATGCAACCCAGCGAAGCCCTATGGGATGAGGATTACCGCTATTACACGCGGATATGGGCCCAAGAGGAGGCTGTTGCCATGGAAGTCGGAATTCGGGAGCTGCGAGACAACCTTGATCGATATCTCGCCGAGGTCCGCTCGGGACGCATGTTGACGGTTACCGATCATGGGCAGGCGATCGCCCGCATGGTTCCGGTCGATCGCCTGATACGGCTGGAACGTCTCCGTAGGAAGGTACGCATTCAACCCGCTCGCACTGGGAAGCAGTCGGCCCCCGAACCGATTCACGGGAACGGCATCGTCGGTGAGTTCATCGATGCACAGCGCCGGTGACCGGGTATCTCGATAGGCTCCTCGACAATGTGGGCGTATCTCGGGCGCCGACTAGTTGACGCTGCCCTGTGGAACGACCCAGACATGGGGTTGCCTTGTCACGGCCGCAATATGTTCGAAATCGGCGTCGTAGTGCACCAGTACCGCCCCATGGAATTCGGCGACGGCAGCGGTAACCAGATCCACGATCCCCGCTGCTCGGTGATGGCCCCTGCGCGCCATCAGTTGCTGGACTTCCCGTGCGCGATCCGCGATCGTCTCGTTGAGCGGAAGGTTGACATAGAGAGCACGACGCCGCTGTGCGATGTTCTGCACATCGGCGAGGTTTCGTCCGGAGTAACCGGCTTCCAGGTCTACGGTGACGCATGTCGCGGCCGCACGATCGGCGATCAGTCCGGCGATTACCGTGCGCACCGGCTGGTGCGCAAGCCTGGCGTTGGCAGAGGTGTCCACGAGATGCAGTCGCAGCGGTGTGGTTTCACTCACCGGCGAGCCTCGCCCATGATTTCCGCGTCACCGATATCGGGTCCGACCCCGAACCCGTACGGATCGGTCAAGACCTGTTCGATCCGGCGCCTACGCTCGGCGACGAACTCCAGGGCGGCGTTCACCGTGTCCTTCTTCGTGGTCGTCCCCAACTCCTTGGCGGCCAGGGCTAGGGCTTCGTCGTTGACATCGATCATCGTCTTCATATATCCAATAATATGTCTGATGACATCACTGGAGCAATATCACAGCAAGAGCCGCATCCCATGACATGGCGACCTTGCCCATTGCAGCAGGTCGTTACGATGTTCGTCATGAGTGTCGACAATCGCCGTACGGCGCGGAAGGCGAGCAGCGGCAACTCGGCACCTCGGGAGATCCGGCGCAGGCCGAAGAACCGGCGGGCCCAGATCGCGGCGGCGTCCGCGGCCGCGTTCGGCGCGCTCGGCTACCACGGTGTGAGCATGGACGACATCGCCTCGGGGCTCGGCATCAGCTCCGCGGCCCTGTATCGGCACTATCCGAGCAAATACGCGCTGTTCCGGGAGGAACTGCTGCGGGTGGGCCGGGCGATGACCGAATCGGTCCAGCTGCCCGAGGAAGCGGTGGACTGGCCGGCCGAGCAGCGGCTGCGGCATGTTCTCGACGCGCTGATCGCCGTCACGATCGAGAACCGCCCCACCATCACGCTGGTGCGCTGGGAGGGCAGATACCTCGAACCCGAAGACCAGATCACGCTCGACGATCAGCAGGCCACGGTCCTCGGCGCCCTGGGCAGCCAGGTGGCCGCGCTGCGCCCGAAGACGACCGACGACGATCTGCGCGTGCTGCGTACCGCATTGCTCAGCACGATCACCAGCATCGCCGATCATCACGCCGCTCTTCCCGCGAAATCCCTTGCCCGCCTGCTCAATTCGACGTGCCTGTCGATCGCGAACGCGGATCTGCCCGCGGAGCACCCGGTCGAACCGGTGGCGGTGGTGGAGATCCCGGACTCGTTCAAACACGAACTGCTGCTGCGCAAAGCGGTCGAGCTGTTCCATGAGCGCGGGTACCCGAACGTCAGCGTGGAGGACATCGCCACCGCCGCAGGGCTTTCGGCCGCCTCGGCGGTGTACCGGTTCTATCGCGGCAAGAGCGACATCCTGGCTGCCGCGTTCCGCCGCGCCGCCGAACGGGTTTCCGGCGCCGTCGGCCCCACCGTTGCGGCGGCCGGCGATTCCGAGGACGCGCTCACCGCGTTGATCACGCAGTACGTCGCGGGTTCGTTCGCCGAACGCGCCCTTACATTCGTGTATTACACCGAATTCCAGCATGTTCCAGCCGAGGAGCGCACTGTGCTGCGCAACATTCAGCGGCTCAGCGTCGAGGAGTGGGCCCGGCTGCTGCGCGAGGTGCGCACCGAGCTCACCCCCGCCGAGGCGCGCATTCTGGTCCACGCGGCCTTCGCGCTGGTCGTCGATCTCGGTCGCGCCTTCGGCAATGAGCCACTGGCAGCGCAGGACCGAGTGCGTCTGCTGATGCAGCTGGTGCTCTTCGGCCGCACCGCGCGGTAGGGAGTGCCGTCGGCACCGCCCCCGCATCGGAAACGCCCCGTACTCGCCACCCGACCAGGAAGCATCGCGCGCTCACGCCCGGATGCTGCGAATCTGCGGCGGCAACCGGCTGCCCGCGCGACGAGACGCGTTCGCGGTAGCCGCCGTGGAGTCGGTCAGCGCTCGAGTCAACCGTGCGGCGAGGCCCGGTTTCGGAACAACACCCGGTTCACGCGCCCAATTGGAAGTTTATGTTACCAACAGTTCGCCTTTGAATTGATGTATAACTCTTGGTGCTCAACGCTTTCGCCGCTGGTTGTGATCTGACTTTCAGCCATTCCCGAGGTAGGGAAACATCGCAGAACCACGTGACCGGTTGGGCTACCATCGCGGCATGGGTGCCGAGGAACGCCGCGCTGCGGACAAAGCGGTGGGCGAGAAACCGGCACGGGAGATCCGGCGGCGACCGCGCGATCGCCGCGCACAGATCGCGGCGGCGTCGGCAGAGGCGTTCGGCGCGCTGGGCTACCACGGCGTCAGCATGGAGGACATCGCCTCCCGGCTCGATATCAGCTCCGCCGCCCTCTATCGCCACTACCCGAGCAAGTACGCACTGTTCCGCGAGGAAGTGCTGCGGCTGGGCGCGGTCAGCCAGGAGGCGGCCCGGCTGCCGGACAACGCGAACGAGCTACCCGCCGAGCGCAGGCTCGAGCGGGTACTCGACGCCCTGATCGCGGCCGCCATCGCCAATCGACGCAGTGCGGCGCTACTGCGCTGGCAGCGCCGCTATCTGGCGGAGGCCGACGCGGCCACCCTGTCCGGACAGCTCGCGAGCGTGAACGCGGCGCTCATGTCGCTGCTGGCCGAAACCAGGCCCGCGCTGAGCAAGGCCGACCGCGCCGTCCTCGCGGCGGCCTTGCTGAGTGTGCTGAGCAGCATCGGTGATCACCACGTCGCGATTCCGGTCCGCGCCTTGACCGCGCGGCTGACCGAGGCCTGCCACACGATCGCCGGTTGCACGCTGCCGCCCGGCGGCGCCGAAGCCGAAACCCTTACCGCGACGGAGATTCCGCTGACATTCGCACACGAGCTGCTGCTCGTACGCGCGGTGGAACTGTTCCATCAGCGCGGCTACCCGAATGTCAGCGTCGAGGACATCGCGACCGCCGCGGGTCTGCCCACCTCCTCCGCGGTGTACCGCTTCTACCGCGGCAAGGGCGATATCCTCGCCGCCGCGTTTCGCCGAGCGGCCGATCGGGTGTCGGCCGCCATCGGGCCCGCCGTCGCGGCCGCCGAAACCCCCGGGCAAGCGCTGAGCACGCTGGTCGAACTGTACGTGGCCGGTTCGTTCGCCGAGCGTGAGCTGACCTTCGTCTACTACGCCGAGATCAGCAATGTGCCACCGGAGGAGCGCACCGTGCTGCGCAATATCCAGCGGCTCAATGTCGAAGAGTGGGCCAAACTGCTCGGCGCCGCACGTCCCGAGCTGTCCGCTGCCGAATCGCGCCTGCTGGTGCACGCCGCACTGGCGCTGGTAGTCGACCTGGGCGAGCGCTTCGGCTCGCACGCCCCGACATGCTCCCAGCTGCGGGTGATCCTCCTCATGCAGGTCATCCTCTTCGGCCGAGCGCCACAGGGCTGAATCAGCGTTCCAGGTACAGCCTTTCGTTCGGCAAGCGGCGCAGGCCGGTGGGCTTGCCGGGAACGACTGTGACGGCGCCGTCGAAGTATTTTTCGCACCATTCCTTGACGAAGGTGGCGGCAGCACTGGCGCAGGCGATGTAGTCGAACCGTAGGCCATGGAGGAAGACGCTCAGGTGGACGTCTGGTTCGGTGGGGCGAGGACTGGTCATCGTTTGCCGCCTCGGAGGGTTCGGAATCCGCTGCGGGTCATGATGATTGTCGTGACGACGGCAGTGCTGGAAACGAGTTCGCAGTGGCGGCGCAGGGGCGCGGCGATGACAGCGTTCGGGCGGCTCGCTACCGACTATCGGCTCGACGCGCGACCGCGGCAGTCCTCGTATCTCCACCCCGCGTGGAGATACGAGGACTTCGGCGTGCTCGGGATTCCCTCACATAAATCCCGAGCAGAGCACGGACGCACTCGCACGAAACGAGTTGGGCCGGAGTACCTTCCACCGTCTACACGTCCGAGGTCAGCGGGAGTACCCGTCGGCCCGGTTGTCGGGTACCACGCGCCCGGAGGCGACCAGGGTGCGGAACGCCGCTTGTTTACGTGGGCAGGCGTCGGCGCGGCAGGGAAGGTGGCACTGCATCACTCGGTGCGCTTGTTCGATCGTGAACGGCTTGTCGGGTGGCCGGTGGGCGTCCGAGGCGCCGCTGCGGGGTAAGCAGGAGCCGACGGCGGTGATCACGGCCACCAGCAGCACGCATGCGCTGAGCATGGCCAGCAGCGATTCCACGGCCGATCACTGGTCAGCGGCCTGCCGGACACAGAATGCGGAGGCGGCTAGATACTGGCGGCAGCTCGCGCCGTGCCCACCGTGGACGGCGCGGATGAATCGCGCGCGGTCGTAGCTCAGGCCGAGTGGTTCCTGCGCGCAGTCGCGGCTTTGCACCAGCCACAGTTCCCGGACATCCGAGTGCAACACGTCCATCTTTCACCTCCACAAGTGCGTGCACCCGGCACCGAGAAGGCGCCGCCGGAATCGCGCCCGACACGGATGGATCGGGCCGTGTCGGGACCGTGCGCCGGACTCCGGGCAACGGGCGCCCTCGACAGGGTTTGGGCGTGACCCCCGATGCCGGGTGCATTTCAACAGTGCGCGTTGCGATTCGGTAGATAACAGTCCCTAATGCGGTAATTGCGAGTACTTTCCGTTTGTATCGTCCTGGAGCAAGGAAGCGAGACCTATGGTGGAGGTCGACTGGACGGGCGAAGCAGTACATGCGCTTCGCACGGCGATGAAGCGAAGCCGTTACGAATTCGCGCGTCTGGTGGGCGTCACCCCGCGCACCGTAGTCCTGTGGGAGAACGGCCGGACAACCCGGATGCACGCTGCTAGCCAGCGTCTTCTCGACAGGGTTGTGTCAGAAGCCGATGCACTCGTCGTCGCGCGATTCGAGCGGGCGATCACAGCGCTGCGGGAGTCGGCCACCGACCGCGAAAGCGCCGATCCGGCGTCCGAAAGGCAGAGCAAGCTCGGTAGGGAAATCGGGCTCGACAAGGAAGTCGAGGAAGACGACGTGAGAAGGCGAGAACTGCTGGCCTGCATCGGCGCAGGCATGGCAGGCCAGGCGGCGGACCTGGTGGCAAGCGAACCGGAGCGGATGCTCGCGACCCTCGACGCCGGGTCGATCAGCGAGCGGCGACTGGTGTTCCTGGAGCAGTCCGCCGAGGTACTCGGCACGCGGGTGGTGCAGGTGCCGCCGCACGAGCTGCTGCATACCAGCCTGGAGCAATTCCGCATGGTCCGCGGCTGTCTCGGCGAACGGCAACCCACCCATCAACAGGTCCGGCTGGTGCGCACCGCGGGCAGACTGGCGAACGTGGTCGGCGAGATCCTGTTCAACGAAGGGCATTTCGGCCAGGCAGGCATGTGGTATGCCACCGCGATCCACGCCGCGCAGGACATCGGCGACCGCTATTCGGAAGACATCGCCCTGGCCGGGCTCGCGTATTTGCCGACCTATAGCGATAAACCGAAGGAAGTTTTGCAGTTACTCGACGGTCGTTTGCAAGAAAATCCGTCATATGGCCCCGCTGCCGCATGGTTGTGGGGAATGGCTGCGCGCGCCCATGCCAGCCTCGGCCACGCCGATGAATTCGCGCGCTGTATTACCCGATCGGCGGCGGCATTGGACGACGTCGGTCCCGAAGACCTTTCGGTCGGTATTTTCTCTTTCCGCCCCGAGAAACTCGCCTTTTATCAGGCGATCGGATATTCCCGCCTCGGCCGGGCCGACGAGACCGCCGACGCCGCGGCCCGCGCGATGGCGCTGTACGACCCGTCGGAGACCATGGAACCCGCCCTGGTCCGCTTCGAGCACGCCACGGCGCTGCTGGCCTCGGGAGAGGTCGACGAAGCCTGCGCGGTGGCGACCGGCGCAATTACCAACGCACGCACCTACGTCGGGCTCACCGTCACCAAGCGCGCCAAGCAGTTCGACGCGGCGCTGGGCGGCCTGCGCACGAGGGCCGTCACGGAGTGGCGGCAACAGGCCCACGCGGTGATCGACGCCCGCGCCAAGGCGTGAGACCAGGCGGGGCCCGCCGGTCGCCAGAGGGATTGACACCAGCGCGCCCCGCGTATTCAGGTGGTCAGTTCGCCTCGTTGGAGACCGCGTCGATGAGCGATTTGGGACGCATGTCCACCCAGTGGTTCTCCACGTACTGCAGACAGGACTTGCGGTTGGCGGCGCCATAGGCGATGGTCCAACCGCCGGGGACGGCGGCGAAGACCGGCCATAGGGAGTGTTCACCCTCCGCGTTGATCAGGACATAGAACTTGGCGTCATCGTCGTCGAACGGGTTGTTCATTCGGTTTTCCTTCTTCCTGGTCGGGTCAGGGTTCGGGGGGAATCCAGGCGTGCTCGGCGTATGCCTCGTCAAGAAGCGGTGTACGCGGAGCCCTTTCGCTCGCTGCGGCGCTGCTCGACCGCGCCGGACAGATCGATGTCGCCGACCACCTGGTCCGGGTCGGCGGTCACCGCGGCCAGCAGGCGGACGAACCGGGTGCCGAAGGTCTCGACGGTGCCGGCGTCGAACAGGTCGGTGGCGTAGGTGCAGCACAACACACCGCCGGTGACGGCTAGTCGCAGATCGAAAGACGTTGTCTCGTCGCCGGATTCGTACTCGGACAAAGTGACGCCCGCCATGTCGGCGGCGACCGGCGCAATGTCTTGGAACAGCAGCGCGACCTGGAACAGCGGATGCCGCGAGCGCGGCGGTTCGAGCACCTCGGCCACGCGCTCGAAAGGCACGTCGGCGTGGGCGAAGGCATCCAGATCGTTGTCCCGCACCCGGCGCAGTATCGCGGCGAAAGTGTCGGAGGCGGTTACCTCGGCGCGCAGCACCAGGGTGTTGCCGAACGGGCCGACCACATCGTCCAGCGCCGCGTCGTCCCGGCCCGGGATGGACGCGCCGATGGCGATGTCGGCCGTGCCGGACAACCACGCGAGCAAAGTCGCCAGCGCGGCGTGCACCACCATGAACGGGGTTGCCTCGTAGTGCGCGGCCACCACCGCGATAGCGTCGCGAACGTCGTCCGGGAGTGCGAGCGTCGCGCTCGCCGCGGTGTGGAAAGCGTCGGCGGAACGCGGGCGGTCGGTGGAGAGGCCGAGTTGTACCGGCAATCCGCGCAGTGTTTCTCGCCAATACCGCAACTGGCGCGCGGCCATCGAGTCCGGGTCGTCCTCGGCGCCGAGCAGTTGGTGCCGCCACAGCGCATAGTCGGCGTACTGCATATCGAGTTCGTCCCAGTCCGGCGCGGTGCGGGTGGCGCGGGCCGCGTAAGCGGTAGCGAGGTCGCGGACGAGCAAGCCCATCGAGAAGCTGTCGGCCGCGATGCGGTGGGACACCAGCGCGAGCACATGGTCGCGGTCGGAATGGGTGACCAGGCCGACGCGCAGCGGTACCTCGCCGGTGAGGTCGAACGGGCCGGCGACGAACTCGCGCAGTGCGTCCGCCGGGTTCAGCGAGTGGACCTCCGGTATCGGAGCGGGATCCAGAATGTGCTGGTAGCCGGTGCCGTCGAGTTCGGGATACACAGTGCGCAGCGTCTCGTGCCTGCCGACCACATCACCGACGGCGGCGGCGAGCGTGTTCGAGTCGAGGTAGCCGGTGAGACGCACCACCACCGCGAGGTTGTGCTCGGCACCAGACGGGTCGGACCGGTTGGAGAGCCACGTACCTTGCTGCGCGGGCGAGAGGGGAACGCGCGGGGGGCGCGGCCGCCGTACCAGCGCCGGCTTGCCGCCGGTGCCGATGAGCTGTTGGGTCCGCGCCGCCAGCGCGGTGCGGTCCAGTTGTTTCAGTTCACCCTTGGCCGTCCAGGACACCAGGTCGCCGGTGCGGTACATCCGCTCGCCCGGCGCGCCGAACGGGTTGGCCACGAAACGATCCGCGGTCAGATCCGGACGCGCCACATAACCACGAGCCAACTGCACACCCGCGAGATACAACTCACCCGCGACCCCCACCGGCACCGGATGCAGACGCGAATCCAGCACATACACCCGTGTGTTGAACACCGGAACGCCGATCGGCACCGACACCACGTCATCCTCGGTCACCTCATGATGGGTGACATCCACTGCGGCCTCGGTCGAACCGTATAGATGGCGCACCCGCGCTCCGATCACCTCTCGCGCGCGCCGCGCGGCAACCGCGGGCAGCGCCTCCCCTGACGTGAAGACGTTGCGGAGCGTAATGCAGTCCGCGGCGCGCGGGTCGGCCAGAAATACCCCCAGCATCGATGGCACGAAATGCACCGTGGTGGCGCGCTGCTCGATGATCACGCGGGCCAGATAGGCGGGATCGCGGTGCCCGTCCGGCCGCGCCACCGCCAGCTTCGCACCAAATACCAAGGGCAAGAACAATTCCCAGACAGCGCTGGCGGACGTGGCCGGGGGCTTGTGCAACATCACGTCGTCCGCCGAGAGCGGATACACCGACTGCATACCTATGAGACGGTTCACGATCGCCGCGTGCGAGACCGCCATGCCCTCGGGGCGTCCGGTCGAGCCCGAGGTGAAGATCACATACGCGGTGTGGGCCGGTTGGGGCTCGCCGAGCCGGTCCAGGGCGGTCAACGGCTCGGCGGAGTATCCGCGCAGCTCGAGCCGATCGATCCGGACCTGCCGCGCCTCGCCCGCGTCCAGGTCGAGACCCGAGGTGAGCACGCACACCGGCCGCACCGTCCGCAGCACGTGTTCCAGTCGATCGGTCGGGTGGGCGGGATCGAGAAGGACGCACGCACCGCCGGCGAGGGTGACCGCATAGACGCCGACCACCAAGTCCAGCGAGGATCGCATGCCGAGCGCGACCGGCGCGTCCGGGCCGACGCCCGCTCCGACCAGCCAGCGCGCCAGGCGCCGCGCCCGGCCCGCGAACTCCGAATACGTCAGCGTCGCGTAGCGACTCGGTGGGTCGGGCGACGGGTGGGCCAGCGTCGCGTAGCGACTCGGTGAGGGGTGGTGGTCGGGCGACGGATGAGCCGGCGTCCGCTCCTCGACCGTGACCGCGGGCGCGTCCGGCGTCTTGGCCACCTGCGCCTCGAACAGCGAGATCAGGGTGGCTGCGGGATCGACCGGCGCGGCGGTGTCGTTCCACCGGTCCAGCACCAGCGCGCGTTCCGCGGCGTCCAGCAGGTCCAGGTCGCCGACGCGCACCGACGCGTCGGACACCACGGTCCGCAGCACCCGCGTGAAGCGGGCCGCGAACGTCTCGATAGTGGCGCGGTCGAACAGATCCGTGGCGTACCGCAGCATGCCGCGCAACGTGGTGCCCGCGTTCTCTTGGTGTTCGGCAAGTTCCATGGCCAGGTCGAACTGCGGGACAGGGTTGTCGAACGGGTAGGCCGAGACCGTGAGACCGGGCAGCCGTATGACTGTGTCATCGTGGTGCGCGAAAGTCAGCATGGCCTGCACGATCGGCGAACGCGACTGCGAACGAACGGCATTCAGCTCCTCGACGAGCTGGTCGAAGGGCAGATCGGCATGTGCGAATGCGCGCACGTCGATGTCGCGCACCCGGCCGAGCAGCTGGGCGAAGGACTCGTCGGTGGCGACCGGAGTGCGCAGCACAATGGTGTTGGCGAATCTGCCGACCAGGTCGTCCAGTACTTTGTCGCCGCGACCGGTGACGGTGCTGCCGATGGCGACGTCGTCCGCCCCGGCCAGCCGCGCGAGCAGCGTCGCGAAGGCGGCGTGTAGCACCATGAACGTCGAAACACTGTGCCTGCGTGCGAGTTCGGAAATCGAATCGGTCAGTTCGGCTGGGACCTCGAACTCGGTAGTGGCGCCGCGTCCGGAAGCGACCGGCGGTCGCGGACGATCGGCGGGCAACTCCAGCACCGGTGGCAGACCGGCGAGTTCGGCTCGCCAATAAGCGA
Organism: Nocardia sp. NPDC051787; assembly: GCF_040681325.1. Lineage (NCBI taxonomy): Bacteria > Bacillati > Actinomycetota > Actinomycetes > Mycobacteriales > Nocardiaceae > Nocardia > Nocardia sp. NPDC051787. The sequence continues at coordinate 163,011 of NZ_JBFAYO010000005.1, read as the reverse complement.
TCTCGTTCGACAGCATCGATGACGGGTCGTCCGCGACGCCGAGCGCGTCGTGCTGCCAGAGCGTGAAGTCCGGGTACTGCACCGGCAGCGGACGCCACCGTGGAGTTTCCCCGGCGATGCGCGCGGTGTAGGCCGTCATCAGGTCGCGGACCAGCGGCCCGGCGGAGGCGCCGTCCGCGGCGATCCGGTGAACCACGACGACGAGCACGTGATCGCCCCGGTCGATGCGCAACAGGCTCGCCCGCAACGGGATCCGGGTGCACAAGTCGAAGCCGTCGGCCGTTGCGGCCAGCACCGCGTCGCGCACCTGCGGTTCGGTCACCGCGATCGGATGCAGACTCGGCGCGGACATGTCCGGGCCTTGCAGCACCACCTGGGTGGGGCCCTCCGAGTCGGTGGGGAAAACGGTGCGCAGTGCTTCGTGCCGGTTGATCACGTCGCGCAGGGCGGCGCGCAGCGCCTGGTAGTCGAGCGCGCCGGTGAGGCCGATCGCGAACGGAATGTTGTAGACACCCGAGCCCGGATCCAGCCGGTGTGCCGACCACATCCGGGATTGTCCCGGCGACAGGGGAATTCGCGTAGGACGCTCGCGGCGCGGCAACGGCGCAGCCGGCTCCGCCAACGGCGTGACTCGGCGCGCCAGCTGGGCGACGGTCGGCGCCTGGAACACCTCCCGGACGGTCAGCGCGCAGCCCAAGGTCGCGTTGACCCGGGCGACCAACCGCACGGCCAGCAGCGAGTCGCCACCGCGGGCGAAGAAGTCGTCGTCCGCGCCGATCCGCGCCACACCCACCAGGTCGGCGACCAGCGTGGCGAGCACCGCCTCGGCCCCTTCCCGCGGCGGCCGGAACCCCGACCCGGTCGCCACACATCCACGAATCACCTGAAAGTCGCCGCGGCCCAGGGATTCCAATGTGCCATCGCGGGTCCAGCGCACCAGATCTCCGGTCCGGTACATCAACCGGCCGGGCACGCCGAACGGGTCAGCGACGAATCGTGCCGCGGTGAGTGCCGGGCGGGCGTGATAGCCGCGCGCCAGCTGGTCGCCCGCGAGATACAGCTCGCCGGTGACACCGATCGGCACCGGACGCAACCGGGCGTCCAGCACGTAGACCCTGGTGTTCCAACACGGGCGGCCGATCGCCGGTTTCCGGCCCGATTCGATGTCCGCGTCGGTGAACTCGTGACCGATCGCGGAAATCGCCGTCTCGGGCGTGCCATAGGCGTTGTGCAGCACGCCGCCCACACTGCCGCGCAGCGCGGAGAGCAGAGCCGGGGTGAGCGCCGCACCGCCGCAGCGCAAATGCCGGAGCGAAGCCAACGCGTCGCCCATCCCCTGACCGATCAGCGCGGCCAGCATCGACGGCGCGTACTCGGCGATGGTGATTCCGTGTTCGCGCAGCATTCTCGCGACGTACCAGAGGTCCAGGTGCCCGCTCGGCCGCGCGACCACCAGCTGGGCTCCGACCGCGATGGGTAGGAAGCATTCCCACACCGACACGTCCGAGGTCAGCGGAGCGTGCTGCAAGATGCGGTCGGACGCGGTGACTCGGTAGCGGAATTCGAGCCAGCGCAGTTGGTTCAGGATCGCCCGGTGGCTTACCGTGACGCCCTTCGGAAGCCCGGTGGAATCGGAGGAGAACAACACGTAGGCCGTGTTGTCCCGGCGCGGAACGGCGATCCGCTCCGCGTCGGACACCGGCCCCTCGGCGATGCCGTTCAGGTCGAGATCGGCGAGGTCGAGCACGGGCACGCCGTCCAGGCCGGGCAACGCAGCGCCGCCCGCCGTCAGCACCAGCCGCGGCGCGGCGCTCGCGACGACCCGCGTCAGGTGGTCGGCGGGATGCGCCGGGTCGATCGGCAGGTACGCCCCGCCAGCACGCACGATCGCGTACATCGCCACGAGCATGTCGATCGAGCGCAAGGCGGCCAGCCCCACGATGACCTCCGGGCCCACACCCAAACCGATGAGTGCCCGGGCCAGCCGGTTGACTCGGGAGGCGAACTCCGCGTAGGTAATCGCGGCGTCCTCGTAACGCACGCCGATCTCGTCGGGTGTGGCCGCCACGCGGGAGGTGAGCAGAGCGTCCAGCGTCTCGCCGGGCAGGGCATGCGTGGTGGCGTTGCGGTTCGACAGCAGCATTCCGCGTTCGGCCAGCGACATCAGCTCGACGTTGCCGACAAGGACCCGGGCGTCGCGGACCATGGCGCGCAGCACGCGTTCGAACGCGGCGAGGAATCCGGCGACGGTCGGCGCGTCGAACAGGTCGAGCGCGTAGCGCAGGTGCACGTCGATGCCGTCCGGCGCGCCCTCGGCGGTGTAGCGGTCGGTCAGCGTCCAGTCCAGGTCCAGGTGGACCGGCGCCGGTCCGACCTGGAACGCGGCGATGGCAAGGCGGTGCAGCCGGAACTCCGGCGTGAGCTGGTTGCGCAACGTCAGCGCGACCTGGTACAGCGGCGCGTGCGCCTGCGAGCGGACCGGGTTCACCGCCTCGACCACCTGCGCGAACGGCACCGCGGCATGGGCGAACGCGGCCAGACCCGTCGCGCGCACGGACGCGAGCAACTCGGCCAGGCTCGCGTCCTGGCGGACCTCGGTGCGCAGCACCAGGGTGTTGACGAACGTACCGACCACGTCGTCCAGCGCCGCCGCGCCGCGTCCGTCGACCGGCGCGCCGATCACCACGTCGGCGTTCGCGCCATAGCGGCTCAACAACACGGCCAGCGCGGTGTGCAGGACCATGAACGGCGTTGCGCGATGCGCGGCGGCGACGTCTCGGATCTGCTGGTGCAGAGCGGCGTCCAGCCGACCGGTGAGCACACCACCCCGGTTCGTGGCGACGGCGGGGCGGGGCCGATCCGACGGGAGGGTCAGCACGTCGGGCAGCCCGGCCAGGTGATCGGTCCAGTAGGCCAGCTGTCCGGACAGCACGGAGGCCGGGTCATCGGCCGAACCGAGCGCGGCGCGCTGCCAGATCGCGAAATCGGCGTACTGCACGGGCAGCGGTCCCCACGCAGGGGCGATGCTCGCGCAGCGCGCGACATAGGCATTGGTCAAGTCCCGGGTCAGCGGGGCGAAAGACCAGCTGTCGGCCACGATGTGGTGCACGACGAACAGCAAGACGTGGACCCGCGCACCAGTGGGCGCCTCGTCCTCGACACGCCACAGTCGTACGCGCAGCGGCACCTCGGCGGTCACATCGAAACCGCCCCGGGTTGCCGCGCCGACGAGTTCGGACACCTGCGCCGCTGGCACCGGCCGCGCGACCAGCTCGACCAGCTTCGTCCCGGCGGGAAGCAGCACTTGTGTTGCCACGCCGTCGTGTTCGGGATAGAGCGTGCGGAGCGTCTCATGCCGTGCGATCACATCGGCGATGGCCGCCTCCAGGGCAGGCACATTGAGCGCCCCTTTCAGACGCAGCGCGAACGGGATGTTGTATCCACCGCTCGCGGTATCGAACCGATTCAGAAACCACATGCGCTGCTGCGCGATCGATAACGGCGTCGGCCCGCTGCGCTCCTGCGGCGTGAACGGCGGCAGCGCGACAGTGTTGGTGTCACTCGGCGGCGAAACGACGGGTCCGGTCTCGGCCGGTGTCAGCACGACCCGTCCGGGCCCAACCGGGGACAACGCGACCGGCTCGGCCCGGCGCGACGACGACGCCACACGCCCACTCCCAGGCGGCAGCGACACGACTGGCGCGCTCCCAACCGACGATGACGCCACAGGTCCGACCGGCGGCGACACGACGGGTTCAGTCCCAGCTGGGGACAACGCGACCGGCTCAACCTCCCTCGACGCCGACGCCACACGCCCGCTCCCATCCGGTGGTGACACGGGGACGGATCGAGTATCAACCGGCGCTGACGCCACTGGCTCAACCTCGCTCGGCAGCGCCACACGTGCGGTCCTCAGCAGCGGCGACACCACGGATCCAGTCCCAGCGGGCGATAGCGCGACCGGCTCGGCCCGGCTCGACGCCGACTCCTCACCCACAGCCGGCACCGACTCGACAGGCGCGCTCGCAGCCGATGACAACCCCGCCGGCTCAACCTCGCTCGGCGACGCCACAGGCCCGCTGCCAACCGGCGGTGACACGACGGATCCAGCCTCAACCGGCGCTGACGCCACCGGCTCAGCCTCGCTCGGCAGCGCCACGCGTCTGGTCCCCATCGGCAGCGATACGGCGGGCGCCCTCTCAACCGGCGACAACGCCGCCGCCTCACCCTTGCTCGCGGACGCCACGGGTTCGGTTTCCACCGGCGACAACGCGACCGGCCTGCCTTCGCTCGGCGGCGGCGTGACAGGTGCGACCTCGATCGGACGGTTGACGGCGATCCGCCGCGCCAGCCCACGCACCGTTGGCGCGTCGAAGATCGTGCGCACCGCCACCTCGGCGCCAGTGGCCTTGCTCAGCCGCGCGGCGAGCTGGGTCGCGCTGAACGAGTCGCCGCCCAGGGCGAAGAAATCGTCGTCGACGCCGACCTCGGTCACTCGGAGCAAAGCCATGAATGCCTGGGCGACAAGGGTTTCCGCCACTCCGCTCGGTACTTGGAACACTATTGGTTCGAACGCGGGCGCGGGCAGGGCCATGCGGTCCAGCTTCCCGGAGGCGTCCACCGGGAAACGATCCAGCACGACGAAAGCCTCCGGCACCAGGTAGCCGGGCAGCCGCTCGGCCACGGCCTCCCGCACCGTGGCGATCTCTACCGGCCCGGTGGCCACCAAGTAGGCGACCAGTTGCTCCTCCGTGCCGCGATCGTCACGCACCAGGACGGCGGCCTGCCCGATGCCGGGTACCGCGAGCAGGGCCGACTCGATCTCACCGCGGTCGACCCGCAGGCCACGGATCTGGACCCGGAGGTCGGCGCGGCCCAGGAACTCCAGCTCGCCCGCGGCGGTCCACACCGCCAGGTCGCCGGTGCGGTACATTCGCTCGCCCGCCGGACCGAAAGGATCGGCGACGAACCGGCCACCGGTGCGCCCGGCGCGGCCCAGATAGCCGCGCGCCAGCTGGGCGCCTGCCAGGTACAGCTCGCCGGGCACTCCCACCGGCACCGGCTGCAGCCGCGCGTCCAGCAGGTAGGCCCTGGTGTTCCAGATCGGCCTGCCGATCGGCACGGTCTCGAAGTCGGCGTCGGAAACCTCGTGGAAGGTCACCTCCACCGCCGCCCCGGCAGGTCCGTAGCCGTTGTGCACGGCCGCGCCGGTCAGCCCACGCATCCGCTGGGCGACAGCGCCGGGCAACGTCTCGCCGGAGCAGAACACCTCCCGCAGCGACGGCACCTCGATACCCTGGCCAACGAAGGCAGCGAGCATGGACGGCACGAAATGCGCCACCGTCACGCCCTCGCTGCGGATGAGCCCGGCCAGATAGGCCGGGTCCCGATGACCGCCCGGTCGCGCCAGCACCATCCGGGCGCCGGCCTGCAAGGGCCAGAAGAACTCCGGCACCGATGCGTTGTCGGTGCCGGGCGCCTTCTGTAGCAGCACATCCCCCGGACCCAGCGCGGCATACGCCGACTGCATCCAGCGCAGCCGGTTCACGATGGCGCCGTGACTCATCACCACGCCCGTGGAACCCGAGGTGAACACCACGTACGCGGTGTTCGCCGGGCGCAACGGCGCGCGCCGATCGGCATCGGTGAGCGGGCTGCCCGGATAGCGGGACAGGTCGAGCCGATCGATCCGTATCTCGGCGGCAGCACCACAGTTCAGGTCGGACCCGTCGGTGAGCACGCACACGGGCTGCGCCATGGCGAGGATTTGCTCGGCGGATCGGCCGACCTCCAGCGGAAGGTAGCCCCCACCCGCTTCGATGACCGCGTATATGCCGACGACCAGGTCGAACGGATGCCGAATACACAGCGCCACCAGCGATTCCGGCCCGACACCCTGAGCGACGAGATACCGTGCCAGGCGGTTGACCAGCCCGGCGAACTGGGCGTACGACAACGTCGTCCGGTCGAAGGTGATCGCGGGCGCATCCGGCGTCAGGGCAGCTTGCGCGGCGAAAAGTGAAGCCAGCGTGGCAGATTCGCCGACCGGGTGCGCGGTGGCATTCCACTCGCGCAGGATCCGCGCGCGCTCCGCGTCCGATAGCAGCTCGATGTCTCCGATGCGTACGTTCGGGTCGACCGCGACGGCGACGAGCAACCTCCGGAATCGGGCCACGTAGGACTCGGCCGTCGCCGCATCGAACAGATCGGTCGCGTAGCGGAGGCTTCCGGATAGTCCCGCCGACCCGGCCTTCTCGCCGACGACCAAGTGCAGGTCGAATTCAGCTCCCGTGGCAGCGATCTCGACCGGCCGCACCGATAGCCACGGCACCTCCAGTTCTCTGCCGCCGACCACGGGCGTCGCGCTCTCGAAGCTGAACATCACCTGGAACAGCGGGTGCGCGCCGGAGGTGCGATCCACCCGCAAGGCGTCCACCAGAAGCTCGAACGGCAGGTCGGCGTTGGCGAACGCGGCCGAATCGCCGTCCCGCACATCCGCGAGCAGCGTGGCGAACGAAGCGTCCAGGGCGACCCGCGTGCGCAATGCCAGGGTGTTGTCGAACAAGCCGACGAGCGCGTCGAGCGCACGGTCCCCGCGCCGCGCGACCGGCGAGCCGATGACGATATCGGCGCTGCCGCTCAGCCGCGCCAGCGTGGCGGCGAACGCGGCGTGCAGCGTCGTGAACAGCGTCGCTCCGCTACGCCGGGCCAGCGCGCGCAGACCGGCGGTCACTTCGGGCGGAATCACGAAATCCACGGCCGCGCCGCGTTGCGATGCCACGGCGGGACGTGGCCGATCGGTCGGCAGCGGCAGCTGCGCGGGCGCGCCGTCGAGCACGTCACGCCAGAAACACAACTGCTGATAGGACAGATCACCCGGGACGTTCGCGGCCCCGAGCACTTCCGCGTGCCACAGGACGTAGTCCGCGTACCGCGTCGGCAGCGCGTCCCATTGCGGTCGTCTGCTGGTCAGCCGGGCCAGATAGGCCTTGATCAGATCGGTGACCAGTGGCGCCACCGACTCGGCGTCGGCCGCGATGCGGTGCACGACGAACACCAGCACGTATTCGTCGCCGATGACACCCCGTGCCCCGTCCCCCCGGTCGACCGCCAGCAGCGCGACCCGCGACGGCAGCTCGGTGGTCAGATCGAATCCGGTGCGGACGATTCCCGCCACGGCGTCGTCCACCGCGGAGCGGCTGATCGGCACCGCGTGCAGGCCCAGGCCGATGTCGGCGGCGTCCAGGACGGATGGGTAAGGGCCGCTTCCGGTCTCGGGGTAGCGGGTGCGCAACGTCTCGTGCCTGGCCAGCACGTCGAGCACGGCGCGCTCCAGCGCTTTGACATCCAGCCGTCCGGTCAGCCGGAGCACGATCGGAAGATTGTGGACGCTGTCGGCGCCGTCCTGGCTCTCGATCCGATTGAGGAACCACATCCGCCACTGCGCCGGCGAGAGCGGAACCGGCCGCTCGCGGCGGACCAGCGGGGGCGCGAGGGCACCCAATTGCTCGACGGCGAAGCCCTCCACCGTGGTCGTGTCGAACAACGCGTGCGCCGGAATCCGCCCGGCGGCAGTCTCGTCCGTGTGTTCGGTGATCTGAGTGTTGTCCGGCGACCTTAGGGCAACGGCCCCGCGGCCCAGATAGATCAGCTCGCCGTCGTCGCTCCACCGGACCATTTCGCCGGTGCGGTACATCCGCTCCCCTGCCGGTCCTTCCGGGTTGGCCACGAATCGCTCGGCGGTCAGCCCCGGGCTGGTGACGTAGCCGCGCGCCAGTTGCACACCGGACAGGTACAGCTCGCCCACCGCACCTCGTGCCACCGGCCGCAGGTGGTCGTCCAGCACCATCAGGTCGGTGTCGTCGGCGGCGGCACCGATGGGCACCTGGGTGACGTCCTCGGCGGTCACCTCGTGGGCGGTCACGTCGATCGCGGCTTCGGTGGGTCCGTACAGGTGGTACAGGGTCGCGCCGCTGAGGTCGCGGAAGGCCGCCGCCGTCGCGGCCGGTAGCTCCTCACCGGAGGCAAAGACCATTCGCAACGAGTCCAGCGCCGCCGCGTGCCGATCAGCGACGAACCTCGCGAGCACGGACGGCGCGAAATGCGTGACGGTGACACCGCTCGCACGGATCACCCGGGCCAGGTACGCCGGGTCCCGGTGCCCGTCCGGCGCGGCGATGACCAGCCTCGCGCCGATCGACAACGGCCAGAAGAACTCCCACACCGACACGTCGAGGGTGCACGGCGTCCGCTGCAGTACCACGTCGTCGGCCCGTAGCCGGAAAATGCGCTGCCGCCAGCGCAGATTCGCCACGATCGACCGGTGCGACACGGCCACGCCCTCCGGACGTCCGGTCGAGTCGGAGGTGACCATCACGTAGGCGATGTCGTCGGCCGACCGGGCGACCGCGGGTGCGGGCAGCGCAGGTAGACCCGCGAGCTGATCGATCCGCAGCGTCGGGACGTCCGCGCCGAACTCCGGCTCGTCCCACGTGGTGGTGAGCACGACCGCCGGTTCGGCGACCGTGAGCACGGCGGCGATGCGGTCGGCCGGTTCGTCGGGGTCGATCGGCAGATACGCGCCACCGGCCTCGATGATCGCGTACATGCCGACCAGGAGGTCGAACGAGTGCCGAATGGCCAAGGCCACCAGGGTCTCCGGCCCGATGCCCAGCGCGGTCAGATGCCGGGCCAGCGCGGTGACCCGGTCGCCGAATTCGGCATACGTGAGCGTCGCGGAGCGACTCGATGAAGGGTGGTGGTCGGGCGATGGGTGGGCGAGGGCCGCTCCCACGTATTCGAGCGCGACCGCGTCCGGTGTCCGGCGCACCTGTTCCTGGAACCGGCTCACCAGCGTCTCGACCGGCGCGGGCGCGGACAGGACCTCGCGCGCCGCCGTGCGCGCGTCGTCGAGTAGCGCCTCCAGCACCGAGCCGAGCGCGGCCTCGCCGGATTCCAGCAGCGCGGCAAGCCGACTGGAGACGACAGCCGAGACCAGGTCGTCCGGCCCGAGTTCGGGACCCATCGCTTCGGACGGCGCCGCGAGTTCGGCCGCAAGCGCCGCATAGGTGACGACGACTTCGTCATGGTGCAACGCCACTCGCCACGGCTGCAGCTCGGCGACGGTGGCGATCAGGGCGGGCAGATCGTCGATGCCGTAGGGACGGCGCGGGTTCGCGCGATCGCCGGGCGCCGACCGGGTACCGATCAGGCTGGACTCCACCGAATCTGCATGCGTCATCAGCGGTTTCCTTCCGAGTCGGCAACCAGCGCCGAGTCGGCAGCGATGTCGGCGTTCGAGGTGACGCGCAAGAAACCCGCCAACGGGCGCGCGCAGCGCGCGACGACGGCCGCACAGACGAGAGACGTGGCGGAAGAGGACCCTGCTCGAGTTCCCGCCGATGCCGAACCTTCCCCGAGTCCGGCACCGGCGGGGTTCTCGGTGACCGTGAGCTGGAGATCCAGCGTGGTCGCTCCGGTGTCCAGGGTACTGCTGGACACCGACAGTTCGGGCAGTTCGAACGCGATTGCCTCGGGGTTGTCGACGACGAGCGGCAGTTCGAAGGCGTCTGCCGGGCCATGCGATCCCAGCACGAACGAAACGGCGTGGCTCGCGCTCGAGCGCCGGATCGGATCGCGCGACCAGACGCGCCGCCGTGCGGGAGACAGCGGAACCAGCGGCGGCCGTGGCCATGCCCGCAGCTGCGCGACCAAGGACGCGCCGCCGGATCCACCGGCCCGCTCGACGAGTTCGCCCTGTTCGGCCACCGTAGGCGCGGTGGTCCCATCGCGAACCCCGAGCGGGCAGTTCGGTTCGGCGGCCGGCCGGGCGACCGGGGTCGCCACGGAGCTGTTGCCGCCGGGTGTGCAGAAGTCGTCGTCGCGGCCGAGTCGCTCGTTACCGGGCACCTGAGCGACCGCCTGTCCCACGGCGGTCACGGACCTGGTGTGATCCGGCTCGTGGTGCGTGGCCCGCGGCACCGGATCCTCCGACCGGCCGTCCGGACGACCGCGGGAGTCGGCCATGCGGCGCGCCGCAGTCAGTCCGGATGCCGCCATGCCGCCCCGGGTGAGCTGTACCCCCGACAGATACAGCTCACCCGGCGTTGCGGCCGGTACCGGCCGCAGCCGTGCACCGAGCAGGTAGTGCCTGATGCCGAACACCGGCGCGCCGATCGGCACCAAGAGAGCATCGGTGCCCACCGACCCTCGCAGCCCTTGCGCGAACGCGACGCCCGGTGCCGCGCCGGAGGCGAGCACCAGCGAGGTCCGGCGCGCGACCTGCTGGCCGGTTAGCTCCGCACCCTGCACCAGAGCCTCCTACTTGTGGCGAAACGTCAGCCGTCCGAATGCTTTCGGGCAGTCCGAACAAGCCGCTGCGCCCGGCTGCCCACCTCGGGTGCGCGGCGTTTCACCACGTACGAGTCGACGAAAAAGCGCGAGCGGTCACACCGCACGCGCACGGATTTGCGACAGATTCCTCCAACGTCACGGCCGTGGACCCACGGCTATGTCAGCTACACCACACGGACGTGATCCGTGCAGTGCGAACCTTAGGCGGTCCGTCAATAAAAGGGAACTACTTCCTCTAAAAATTTCTGGACGGACGTGCAGGTACGGCTCCCGGCGGCCAGAAGCCGAGGTCCGAAGCCTGTGTGCGGTCACATTCTCGCCCCACCGGCGTCCTGCCGCAGCCCTGGCTGAGCAGATTAAGCGCCGAAACGTTGCATCCGCGTTGCATCGGCGCCCATCCGTCGATCCAGGACTCGGATCTTGGCCTCGATCTGCGCATAGAGCGCTGTCTCTGGATCGGCTGTCGCACGGTAGGCCGTCCAGGCCGCGGCGTCGTCCCGGCCTTCCGCGCCGGACGTCCAGCGTCGCAGCACCCCCGGATCGCCGGACTTCAACACCGCGATGCGCAATCGCACCCGGAGCTCGTCGCGAATGTCGATGATGCCCGGCGCGGTCGAGCGCGGCAGCACGGGCCCGGCATGAAGTCGCAAAGCCGAATCGACATCACCGGAGTCGAGCGCGGCGCGGAGCGCTTCCACATCGGTGGCGACCGGAACATGCAAGCGGTAGGGCCGCGACCCGAAGACGGCCGGACCCACCACCGCCCGCAACCGCGACATGGCCGCGCGGATAGTGCCGTTGTCCAGATCGGAGTCATCGAGCAGCAGGGCGAGATGGTCGGCGCCGAGCCCCTCCGGATGTTCGGCGAGCAGCAGCAGGATCTCGGCCTGCCGCTGCGACAACGGAATTCGCCGGTCGGCGATGCTCAGCTGCGGCTGCCCGAGGCCGAGCACGTCGAGGCCGAGCCGAGCGGCGGGTTGCGGCCGCCCCGCGTCGCGCCGGGCCGCGTCGCGCTGCCCGGGCCGCATCGCGGTGAGCAGCAGGTCCATCTCCGCGGCGGTGGCGGTGGCTTTGACCAGCGCGAGGATTTCCGGCCTGGCCACACGGACACCACCGGCGATCATCAGCACGCCGACCAGCCTGCCGTCCGGATCGTGCACCGGCGCCGCGGCACCGGTGATCTGACGCATCCGGTACAGGAAATGCTCGGGTCCGTGGATCCACGCGGCGCGCCCGGTGCGCACCACCAGGCCGATCGCGTTCGTTCCGATGCGGCGCTCGCTCAGGTCGTCGCCCGCACGCAGGCCGACCTCCGCCGCGGCCGCCACCCGCTCGTCGTTGCCCTGCACCGAGAGCACGCGGCCGAACTGGTCGGCGACGACGACCATCAAACCCGTTGCGGCCGTGTCCTCGACGAGCAACTTGTCGATCAGCGGCATCAGCGCGGCGATCGGATGGGCCTGGAGGTAGCGCCGCAGATCGGCGCCGCGCAGACCGCGGTCGTCGAGCGCGTCCATCGGATCGACCCTGCCGCGCAGGCTGCGCAGCCACGATTCCAGCACGGGAGGGCGCAGCAAACCGGCGAGCTTCCCGAGCTGATCGCCACTCGCGCCGAGGTATCCGTGCGCCTGCTCGGCATAGACCTCGAGCGCACCGAGTGGGGCGTCCGGCTCGGTGCCGTGCCATGGTGGCTGCCCACCCGCCATGTTGCTGACCATTTGCCTTTTCTTTCCGCCTCAAACTGTACCGGCGGGTAGCGGGCAAATGGTGGGCTTTGTCCGTCAGGTCACAGCCAGCGCGGGCCATGCCGACTGTGACGCAATGATCCGCACTACGAGGCGAGGTGCGCGGCCGCCTTTTCCGCGAGCATCACCACTGTGGCCTGTGGGCCACGCCCCAGCGGCACGGGGACGACGGAGAGGTCGACAATCGACAATCCCGCCACGCCGCGCACTCGGCACATCTCGTCCACGACGGCCGCCGCGTCGTCCTCGCGCCCCATCGGACAGGTCCCGGATAGGTGTTGCGAAGTGGCCAGATTCGCGCGGAGCCAGGGGTCGAGATTCCCGCGCGCCGGAATGGGATCGACCGGACGCGCGTTCATTCGGCGCAGCAAGCCGGCGGCGGTCGACACCGCGTCGCGCAGGCGGGCGCGATCGGCTTCCTCGGCGAGGTAACGGTAGTCGATCAGCGGCGCGTCGGCGGGATAGGCCGAGCGCAGCCGCAGCACACCGCGGGATCGCGGACGCATCAGCGCGACGCCGAGCCTGCGCACGCCGGGTGTGAAAGACACCGCGTACGGCCGGATCTCGATATCGCCGACATCCAGCACGGTTTCCAGCGGCACGGTCTGCCGCCCGGCCAGGTCGAGTTGATAGGAGATGCCGATCTCGGGATGGTCGGTGAACCCAGCGCCGACGGCGGCGGCGTGCACCACCGGAATGCCCAGTGCGCACAGCTCTTCCGGATTGCCGATACCGGAACGCAACAGCAGGACGGCCGACTCGATCGCACCGGCGCTGAGTACGACGCGGTCGGCCCACTCGGTATGAGCCTTGCCCTCGCGTACGCAGTCCACTCCGATCGCCCTCGACCCGTCGAAGCGAATGCGGGTGGCATACGTCCGTGGCGCGACGCTCAGGTTCGGGCGCGACAGCGCGGGCAACAGGTAGCCGAGCGCCGTGCCGGTCCGCCTGCCCCGGTCACAGTTGCACGGCACCACGCCGACGCCGTCACCGCAGTCCGGCGCGTTGAGATCGGGGACCTCGGCGATACCGACGTCCAGGCACGCCGCGGTGAACGCTGCGCTGACGGGGGCCGGATGCTTGGTGCGGTGCAGCGGAACCGGACCGCGGTCGCCGTGCCACGGGCGATCGCCGAAATCCAGGTCACGCTCGGTGCGGCGGAACACCGGCAGCACGGCGTCGAACGACCAGGTGGGCGAGCCGCCGAGCGCCCGGCTCCAGGCGTCGAAGTCCGCCGTCGTGGCCCGGACGAAATACCCGCCGTTGATCGCCCCCGAGCCGCCGATCACCTTGCCGCGCACGATGGTCGCCGGCACCGGCGGATCGTCGGCGAGGACCACTTCGTAGTGCCACAACCACTCCGCCCCTGGACGCAGTGGCATCGCGGTCGCGTCGAGCAATTCGACCGGGACCGCGGCGGGGTCGTCCCACAATTGCCCCGCCTCCAGCACCCGCACCGTGTGCGCCGGGTCCGCGCTCAGCCGCTCCGCCAGGACACTCCCGGCCGTACCGCCCCCGACGATGAGTGTGTCGACCATGCTGTTCCGCCTCTCCGCGTCTTTGGGCCGTACCAGTCGGGCGACGCGAGATTCGCGTTCAGGTCCTGCGTTGGTGCCGCTCGGGTTCTGGGCGTTCCCGGTGAGTTACCCATGTACTCACGAAATCAATAATTGCGAACGACGGCGTGACGATCGCGGCCCGAGAGGGCTCAGCTCACGTGGTGCGGCGGCGCGGGCGACAGAGGGCACGATCGGGGTTGGATCAGCGGGGGGTCGTGGGTTTCAGCGATTCCAGGCTGCGTGCGTGGAAAGCGCCGAGCCACAGGCCGGTGCCGTAGGCGATGTCGTCGAGCCGCTTGTAGGCCACGTATCGCATCGGATCGAGTCCGCCAGCGTCGCGATGGGTGAACCAGTCGGCCAGGCCGTCCGCGACGGCCATCGTGACGGCGATACGCCGGATCCGCCGCGAGACGAGCATCGCCAGCAGCGTGATCGGCCAGTAGTGCCTGCACATGGCCGAGGCGAGCCGCCAGAGTCCGGCGAAGAAGCCGCGCGCCAGATAGATCGCGGCGACCCGGGTGGGGTTGTCCAGCTCGGCGAAAACCCGGCGCAGGCGGGCCAGCGCGGTGATCAGGGTGACGATCCCGCCGAGCAGTCCCCACTTGGTCAGCGTGGCGAACAGGAACGCGGCCAGCACCGTCCAGGACGGCACCGAGAGCGGTGCGACCATCCCGGCGTGTCGCTCGCCCAGCGGCGCGGCGCCGGTGCCGTAGAACAGCTTCCGGCCGAACCAGGCGCGGAAGCAGACCCGATGGTCGTGCGCCACGTGCGCCGCGGGTTCGTAGCGCAGCCGCCAGCCCACCCGTTCCAGCCGCCAGCACAGGTCGACATCCTCGGCGACGTGCATCGACTCGTCGAAGCCGCCCTCGGCCAGCAACGCCCTGCGGCGCACCAGCAGCGCCGCGCTCGGTACGTAGGACACCAGCCCGCGCGAGTGCACGGCCGCCTCGCGCCTGCCGAGATCGAGCGAGGAGCGGGTGTGCTCGTAACGCGCCAGCGCGTTGGACTCCGGGTCGAGCGCGACGATCCGCGGCGCGACCAGTGCCACCCCGGGGTCGCTGAAGTGGCCGAGCATCACCTCCAGCCAGCCGCTGCGCGGCACCACGTCGGAGTCGAGAAACGCGACGAAGTCGGTGGTCGCCGCCCGCAAACCGGCGTTACGCGCGGCGGCCGGGCCCTGCTTGCGGTCGTGCCGTAGCACCGTGACCCGGCAACGGGTTCCGCGATTGCGCGGAATGCGGACCGGCTGGTCCGAACCATCGTCCACCACGATGACGTTGTGCCCGCGCAATGCGGCGAGCAGCCGCGCCAGCCCCTCGGCGTTGTTGTGCAGCGGCACGATGATGGTGACGTCCTCCGGCGACGGCAGCAGGCGGGGACGCGGATTGGCCACTCCGGAGTCGAGCAGCCGTCTGGCAACGACGGCGGACTTCGGGCCGTTCACCTCGAGGTACCCGTCGCCGATCATCTCGGCAGCCTCCGGGGCAAGCCGCAGCAACCGGGCCGGCGAACCGCCGATCAGGACCCGCCCTCCGGAGTATGCGCGTACCCGAGGATCGATCCGCACCCCGAATCCATCGGGCAGGCGATCATGGCGCATTCCTGGCATGCTAGGCGGAGATTCGCGCGCGGACATCAACAGTGCGGAAAAATCGGCGGAATTCCGGGCGGTACCGGCCCGGTGTCGGACACCTGGCGCGCCGGAGTCGATGCCGACAATTCGCCTACGCAGCTTCCTCAGCATCCGGCAACAGAGTGGCTATTGCCCGGTCGTGGACCACGCCGCCGCCGAGCCTGGGCTATTAGCACCCTTCCAGCAAATTGCATGGCAGCACGCCAGCGGACTCTTGCCGCACGCCCGCCCAGGTCGGCGTTCCGGCGTGAAACCGGCCGGGCGCGTCGCGCTCGGGACCCAGCCCTGCGCCCGGCCACAACGAACAAAATGGAACATGTTTCACCGCCCTGGAGGGCGACAGGATGAATTCCACCCGTCGCCGGTCCGGACGACCAGCCCTTCCGGATCCGCGCCGAGTCGAACGCGCGGCGACCGGGGCCGGAACGCGGCGCTTTAGACTTCGGGTGGCAAGCAGCTGAACAGAATGTGACGGGCGACATACGCCCCGCGGTGGTAGAGGTGGCATGGGAGTCGGACGAATGCAGGCGAACGGGGGCGGCAGCACACTGTCGGAGTCCGAGATCGTCGAGGCCGCACTGCGGGTGGTCCGCCAGGACGGCGTGGAAAAACTGTCGATGCGGCGACTGTCGCGCGAACTCGGCGTCTCGCCCATGGCGCCCTACTACTACGTGGCCGACAAACGCGAGCTGCTCGACCTCGTCGCCAGCGCGGCACTCACCGGAGTCCGCACGCCACCAGCCGAAGCCGGTCCGTGGCAGCACCGGCTGCGCGACCTCGTCGACCAGATCGACGAGAAGCTGCGCAAGCATCCCGGTCTCGGCGACATCCTGATCGAGCAGATGCTCGGCAAACAGTTGGACCTGATCGCCGCGATCATGGACATCCTGGACGAAGCGGGCTTCGACGATCGCAACGTGCTCGCCGCCTACGCGACCATCCACACCTACCTCTTCGGCCGCAGCCGGGTGAACCCGCGGGACCGCTCCGCACCGGCCGACGTGACCCTGCCCCCCGTCGTCGAGCGGGCCACCCGGTACATCGGCGACCTGCGCGGGCGGTACTCGTACGACTTCGGCATGGACGTGCTGATCGCCGGTCTGGAAGCCCAGCTTGTCCGGCAGGCGGCGACCGACGTACGATAAAATTGGAACACGTTCTAGTTTTAGGCTTCGAGAGGACGACATGACCACTGTCGAGATTCCGCACGGCTCGCGCTCGGTCGTGCTGCGGGTGTCCGCGGTGATCGCCGAGACGGCCGACACCTGCTCGCTGGTCTTCGACGTCCCCGACGAACTGGCCGAGAAGTTCCGCTACCAACCGGGGCAGTTCCTCACGCTGCGTATCCCCAGCGACCGCACCGGCTCGGTGGCCCGGTGCTATTCGCTGGCCAGCTCCCCTTACACCGACGACCGCCCGAAGGTCACCGTCAAGCGGACCGAGGGCGGCTACGGGTCGAACTGGGTGTGCGACAACGTGAAAGCGGGCGACCCGATCGAAGTACTGCCACCTTCGGGCGTTTTCACACCCAAGGATCTGGACGATGATCTGCTGCTGTTCGGCGCGGGCAGCGGCATCACACCGGTGATGTCCATCCTGAAGTCGGCGCTGGCACGCGGCACCGGCCGGATCGTGCTGGTCTACGCCAACCGCGACCACGAATCGGTGATCTTCGCCGGTGAGCTGCGCGAGCTGGCCGACAAGCACCCGCAGCGGCTCACCGTGATCCACTGGCTGGAGTACCTGCAGGGGTTGCCGACGGCCGACGCGCTGGCCACCCTCGTCGCGCCGTATCGGGGCTACGACGCGTTCATGTGCGGGCCGAAGCCGTTCATGGACCGGGTGCACGACGCGCTCGCACAACTGGGCGTGCCGCGCTCGCGCACGCACGCCGAGGTGTTCAACTCCCTCGCCGGAGACCCGTTCGCCGACCAGGCGCCGGTCGAGGTATCCGACGCGGAGGCCGCCGACGCGGCGACCGTCGAGGTGGAACTCGACGGTGAAGTGCACGAGCTGAAGTGGCCGCGCAAGCAGACGCTGGTGGACATCATGCTGGCCAAGGGCTTGGACGTGCCGTATTCCTGCCAGGAAGGCGAATGCGGATCGTGCGCGTGCACGGTGCTGGAGGGCAAGGTCGAAATGGACAATGCCGAAATCCTCGATCCCGAAGACATCGACAACGGCTACATTCTCGGCTGCCAGGCGCATCCCGTGACCGATCACCTGAAGATCCAGTTCTGAGTCCGGCTCCGGAACCGATCGGCGTTCACCGCTTGCGCGGCTGAATCATCTAGTACGGTAGTCGGCGCGGAGTGCGGGCGGCAAATGCTCGGTCGCGTAGCCCAACGCGGTACGCCCCATGGCCGTGGCGTGCTGGTCGAGGAAGCCGGTCAGCAGCGCTCGGTCGATGCGCTTGCCGATTTCGCGCAGCATCCAGCCCAGTGCCTTCTGGATCAGGTCGCGCCGGTCATCGAGCAATAGTTCACTCAACGCGAACGTGGTCGACGCGTCGCCCGCCTTGATGAACGCGAACGTGGACAGCACGGCGACCCGCCGCTCCCACAGCGAATCAGCCTGTGCCAGTTGGAAGAGCAGATCGCGGGGTTTGTCCAGCAACCACGGGCCGACGATGTTCTCGGCCGACACGTCGACGAGATCCCAGTTGTTCACCCGCCCCCGGCGTACCGCCGCCAGGTACAGCTCCACCATGGCGGCGCGAGCGGCGTCGTCGAAGGTGCGCGGCTTGGACGCGGCGGCGAATCGCGCGTTCAGGATGACCAGTCCGGCGAAGCGATCCTCGTGCACCGCGCTGTCGAGCAACCGGTCGATCTCGACGAGCGGAAGCGCCGCGAAGCGTTTCGCGACACCTCGGCTCGTCGGCACGCGGACGCCGATGAACACGTCACCCTCGCCGTACTCCCCCGGCCCGGTCTTGAAGAACCGCTGCAAGTGCACCGCGTCGGCCGGGTTCGCGACTGCCCGCAGAGCCGCCTGCACATCCGCCGCGCTCACCGCCACCTCGGTCATCGAACAACCCTCCGTTCCGGCCTGCATCAACTCCCGGCGCGACCGCGGAACTATTGAACCGCCTTTCGCCTTTGCCCGCGCTGGGTGAGCGGCTGCGCGTTCACCCCTGCGCGCCCAGAATGCGGCCCGACTCGAAAGCCGCCGCGCTGGCGGGCAGCGCACCCGGCCTGCCGCTGTTCAATACCCGGACCTCGCCGTTCCCGGTGCTCGGGCGACCAAGAGCCTCGATGCGCCGAACGGTCTGCGCGGCAACGGCTTGGGCGCTGTCGAAGAGGCGCACACCGTCCGGGAGCGCGGCCATGATCGCATCGGTCACCAGCGGATAGTGTGTACAGCCGAGCACCACGCCCTCCACGCCCGCGGGAGTCTGCGCGGCGGCGCTGGCGATCGCGTCGCCGGCCGCCGCCAAGTCGCCGCGATCGATCGCGTCCGCCAGCCCATGGCATGCGACGCCGACCACCTCGGCAGCACCGCCGAACTTCGCGATCAGATCCGCCTGATACCGGCTCGCGGTGGTGGCGGCGGTGGCCCAGACCGCTACCGAGCGGCACACGGCGGCCGCGGGCTTGATCGCGGGCACGGTGCCGATCACCGGAACGCCGGGCCCGACTTCCGCGCGGACATGCTCCAGCGCCGTGACGCTGGCGGTGTTGCACGGCAAAACGATCACCTCGGCGCCCGCTCGAAGGGAAGTCCGCGCGGCGTCCACCACGCGCTCGACCATCCACTCCTCCGGCTTCGGCCCCCACGGCGCGCCGTCCGGGTCCAATTGCAGGAGCAGATCCACATCCGGACGCAACTTACGCAACCAAGCGGAGGTGGGCAGTAACCCCAGACCTGAGTCGATGAGCGCGACGATCACCGGACCACCGTATTACTGTGCCGCCTCTCCGGGTATTCAGGCCGTACTAGTTGGGTGGCGCGTGATTTGCGTTCGGATCCTGCGTTGGGTGCCGCTCGGGTTCTGGGCGTTCCCGGTGAGTTGCCCATGTACTCGCGAAGTCAGGGATTGCGAGCCCATGGTTCTGCGTACCGTCGCGCGACGATCGCGGCGTCGAGCGAGAAGATCAGCTCGGGGTGAGCAGTTCCGTCATGGGGGCTCCAGTGGCGATCTTGGCGCGGGCCTTCATCACCTGGGCGGTCATGCCCGCGCCGACCACGCCGGTGAGAGTGCCCGCCTGGGAGTAGTAGGCGAGGAATTTCCGGCCGTCGTCGGAGACGATGTGCACGTCGTCGGTGGCGTTCGGGGTGCCGAGGGCCTGGATCTTGACGTCGTACTGGTCGCTCCAGAAGTACGGCACGCGGGCCGCGGTGGGCGCCGCGGCCCCGAGCAACGCGCAGGCGAGCAGTTTGGCCTGTTCGCCCGCGTTGGTCCAATGCTCGACCCGTTTGCGCGATCCGGTCTCGTGCAGCCAGGCCGCGACGTCGCCGACCGCCCAGACGCCCGCCACGGAGGTGCGTCCGACCTCGTCGGCGAACACCCCGCCACCGGCCGCCGGCTCGCCGAGGGCGATCCGGGAATCGCTCAGCCATTCGGTCACCGGCCGCGAGCCGACCCCGATCGCGACGAGGTCGACGGCGATCTCCGAGCCATCGGACAGCCGCGCACCACGGATCCGGCCCGCGTCATCGCCGTGGAGGGTGTCCAGGCCGGTGCCGCAGCGCAGGTCGACCCCTTCCGCGCGGTGCATCCGCGCGATCAGTTCGCCCACCTGTGTGCCGAGCACCGAGGCCAGCGGCGCCGCCTGCGGTTCGACCAAGACGACCCCGACGCCGTTCGCACGGAAGCTCGCCGCCAGTTCGCAGCCGATGAACCCCGCGCCGATCACCAGCGCCGTCGCGGCGTCAGCCAAGTCGGTGCGGAGGGCGACCGCGTCGGTGTGAGCGCGCAGCACATGCACGCCCCGTAGATCCGGCAAGCCGGGCAGGCGGCGCGGGCGCAGGCCGGTGGCGATGATCAGCTGGTCGTAGTCCAGCGTGCTGCCGTCGGCCAGGCGAACGCGCCGGGCATCGGTATCGACGCTGACCGCTTCGGTGCTCAGTCGCACATCGATGCGATTCTCGGCGTAGAACTCGCTCGGCCGCAACGTGGTGTCGTCGGTTTCGCCGCGCACGAACTGTTTGGACAGCGGCGGGCGATCGTACGGCAGTCGCGCCTCGTCCCCGACGAGTACCAGCTCACCGTCGTAGCCCGCGCGGCGCAGTTCCTCCGCGGTGCGCAGGCCGGCGAGGCCGGCTCCGACGATCACGATCGGCGCGGTCATGCGGCCATCCCTTCATTGGAACCCGGACCGCCGATTCGGTGGGCTGGCGGTGACACGCAGCCAACCCTAACCTTTGCTTGGTCTTCCATTCTGTGAGGACTGTCACGTCCCACCTATGCCACGCACACCCGCGAAATCGTAGTCATCCAGATATTGATCGGCCGGTCAATCAGGACTATACCGAGAACTGGGACACAATCCACAGCCCGAGGAGGCACACAATGTTCACCGAGAGCCGCGCGCAAGATTTCCTGGCTGTCGTGCTCGGGGTCTTCACCGCCCTGTCACCCATCTGGGTGGACACGAACAACAACGCCATGTGGTCACTGATCGTGCTCGGCGCGCTCATCGCCCTCACCGGCCTCGCCCAAATGGCCCGTCCCGAGATGGCGGCGGCGGACTATGTGATGGGCCTGTGCGCCGTACTGCTGTTCATTTCCCCCTGGGTCATGGACTTCACCGAGTACCGGGCCGCATCCTGGACCGCATGGGTAGTCGGAGTAGTGACGGCGGTGGTCGCGGTGGCGGCACTGCCGACGGTGTCGGATCGCCTGCACGGCGTGGCTCCGCATCACTGATGCAGATGCCGAAATCCCGGCGCGCCGGACGTCGCCGTAGCGCGAAAGTCGATGGCGACGCCCGGCAGCTCATCCTCGATGCCGCGGAAAAGCTCTTCGCGGCACAGGGATTCGACGCGACCGCGACGGCGTCCATCGCCGCCGCGGCCGGCGTTCCCAAAGGGCTCGTCTTCTACTACTTCCCGACCAAGGATTCGATTCTCTCCGCGCTGATGTCCGAGCGAGTGCCCGCGCACCCGATCGACGACATCGGCACCGTGGTCGCGCCGGGTGATCCGGCGACGAGCCTGGTCAACCTCGATACCGCCCTCAATCTGCGCGACCATCACTCGTCGGTGCTGCGGGTGATCATGTGGCGAGAGGCCGACACCCATCCCGACGTGCGACGCCAGCTGCGCCGCCTGCGCGACCAAATGCTGGACGTCACCGCCAAAGTGCTCCAAGCGAGTGCGCCGGTCCCGGTCCGTCCCGGCACCCTGCGCGCATGCGCCGCGGCGTGGGTCTCGGCGATGTTCGCCCTCGCCAGCACCGACCGGCTGCACGCGCTCGACGGCGTGCCGCTACCCACCGCCGACGAAGCACTCAACATCGCCCAAGTGGTCGCGGCAGGCATGACCCAGATGGGCTGAAGTCCGCAGAGGCGGCGCGGCGTTATCCACAGCGGGCGTGTTATCCACATTCGGTAGTCGGCCGGCTGTTCCACGCTCCCCGGTCCGCCACGATCGTCGGTATGGAAGCACCGCAACTGATCTCGCGTCGGCAAGCGCTGGCGTCCGGACTGTCCGACAAACAACTGCGGCGGCTGTGCCACACCGGACAGTGGCATCGCCTGCGGGCCGGGCGCTATCTGAA
This sequence comes from Nocardia sp. NPDC051787, assembly GCF_040681325.1. NCBI lineage: Bacteria > Bacillati > Actinomycetota > Actinomycetes > Mycobacteriales > Nocardiaceae > Nocardia > Nocardia sp. NPDC051787. Next base: position 141,000 of record NZ_JBFAYO010000005.1, on the reverse strand, counting down.
TTCGCCGGACTCCGGTCTCGGCGCGACCGATCGCCATCTGCTGCTCATTTTCGCCACCGCGGAGACCACGTCCGATTCCGCGATCACCAGCCACTGCTCCGCAGCGGTGCTGCACGGGATGTCGACCTGGGATATCTCACTCGACCGCGTGCACCTGACCAGGAACCGGATCAACGGCGGCCGCCTGAGCAGACGGGTCGTCGTCCATTCCGCGCAGGTAGAACCGGACGAGATCACCTTCGTCGAGGACATCCGCGTGACCACTCCGGCGCGTACCGTCATCGATATCGCCCGATCGGAAGGCTTCGAGCAATCGGTCGCCCTCGGCGATTCCGCGCTGCGCCGCGGTGTGACGACCACCGCCGAACTGCGGGAACACCTGCGCCGGGCCCGGCACCGGCCGGGCCGCCGCCGAGCTGCCCGAGTACTCGATTTCCTGGATGGCCGCAGCGAAAGCACCGGGGAATCCCGCAGCAGAATCCTGCTGCACCACTGCGGCTTCCCTGAGCCCGAGGTACAAGCACGCGTCTTCTCCGATAGCGGAGTCTGCGTCGGCCGCGTCGGCTTCCTGTTCCCCGACCTCGGCCTGATCGGCGAGTTCGACGGAAAAGCCGAGTATTCCCACGCCTTACGCGGTCCTCGCTCCCCCGGACAGATGGTCGACGCGAAGAAGACGCGCGATGACCAACTCCGCGCTCTTGGCTGGATGGTGGTCCGCTGGACCTGGGACGATCTGGCCGACCTGCCGGATCTGCTGCACCGCCTCCGCACCGCCGCGCGAGCAGCGGCTCGAGGCCACCGATCCGGCTATTGGACCCCAACCCCGAAGCCGTGACTCAGTTTGCCGCTGAGCGTGGGCAACCGCCTTCGCTGGAAGTCAACCGGCCGGTGTACCGACTCGACCCGGCGAGTGCACGGAGCATACCGGCCCGATGAGCCATGAGACCGTACCCTCGCGTGAAGTTCGGCCTACGAGCACTACTTCGTCCAGATCGAGAGTGTCGCCGGCGACCGCGCCGGTGGGTACAACCATGTCAACCTCCCTGCGCACGATCGCGGCGGCCACTTCATCCCCTGGGAAATCCCCGACCTGTGGATCGATGACCTCCGCCGGACCTTCCGCGGCCGCACACCCACCCGCTGACAACCGGCGAGACCGAGCCGTGGCAGATGTGGCATGGCGAGGACGCAAAGGTCGGGCAGCTGAATATGTGAACTCCCCCAAGGTCGATTGTCCGGAGCCGCGCTGCCCGTAAGGTACGGATCATGGTGCCCACCGAGATGTCCGACTTGGTGCAATCGGTCGTCGAGTCCTATCTGCTCGACGGAGCGCGCCGGTACAACCGCACCGAAGTCGCCGAGCAATCCGGGACGACGACGGCGCTCACCAGGCGGTTGTGGATGGCGCTCGGCTTCCCGTCGAGCATGGGCGACGAAGAGGTCGACTACGCCGACGCCGACATCACGGCGGTGCGCGACTTCCAGCAGCTGAACGTCTTGTCGTCCGCGGACAAACGGCAGCAGGCCGCGACCGCGCGCACCCTCGGTCAGGGCATGGCGCGCCTGGCGGAATGGCAGATCGACCTGGTGCTCGCGGAGATCGAAGAGCGCATCGCCGGGGCGGACCCCGGCGCCGACCCCGCCGAGACGGTGCGCACCGCCACCGAGGGCGCGATCGCCACGCTGGAGCGGTTGAACACGTACGCGTGGCGGCGGCATCTGGCCGCGGCGCTGTCACGCTCGCTGGACCCGGAGACGACCGCGGGTGAATCGGTCCGCGAACTGGCCGTCGGTTTCGCCGACATGGTCGGCTACACCCGGCTGACCAGGCACCTGCACCCCGACGAGCTGTCCATGCTCCTGGAGGCATTCGAGTCCACCACCACGGCCGCCATCACCGAGAACGGCGGCTGGGTGATCAAGAACGTCGGCGACGAAGTCATGTTCGCCACCGAGAACGCGGCCGACGCCGCCAGCATCGCCTTGGCCATCCAGGAGTCGACCATGATGGTCGGCGGCACCCCGGAACTGCGCGTAGCCGTCGCGTACGGTCCGGTGCTGCAACGCTTCGGCGACCTGTACGGCTCGGTGGTGAATATCGCGTCCCGGCTGACCGGTGTCGCGCGTCCCGGCACCATTCTGATCGACGACCGGGCCGCCACCGCGCTGGACGGCGACCCGGAATTCAGCATCAAGCACCTGCGCAGCGTGCGCGTGCGCGGCTTCAACCGACTTCGTCCGCACTTGCTGCGCCGCAATGGAAGGAACGACAGATAGCGGCTGCCTTCGCTCGGCTCGGCGCAGGGCTGATGACCGAGTCCGCCCGACCGCGCCCCTATGCTCGTCCGGTGGAAACGGACTGGTCACAGCTGCGCACGCGTTCCCTGGTCGAGGAGGACGACGCGATTCTGGCGTTGCACAAACCGGCCGGGATCTCGGTGACCGGTGAACGGCACGATACCGACATCGTCGAACTCGCCGCCGCCGCGGGCGAGACGCTGTATCCGGTGCACCGGATCGACAAGGTGACCTCCGGCCTGATCCTTTTCGCGAAGGAGCTCGGCGCCCACGGCGAGCTGACCAGGCAGTTCAACAAGCAGACCGCCGACAAGGCGTACCTCGCGGTGGTCGCGGCGACCGGACTGCCCGACACCGGCGTGATCGACCTTCCGCTCAGCGTGGGACGCAAGAACCGGGTGCGGATCGCCGCGCCTCGGGAACGCATCCAGCACACTGCGGGCCGGTGGTTCGTCGACGACGCCGATCTACTTCCCGCGAAGCACTACCCGTCGCTCACCCACTTCGCGACGGTGCTGCGCGGCCCAGCGCACACCGTGCTCGCCCTGCGCCCGATCACCGGCCGACGCCATCAGATCCGGGTCCACCTGGCCTGGACCGGACATCCGATCGTCGGCGACCCCTTGTTCGATCGTTCCGGCACGCACGAGCGAACCTATCTGCACTCCTGGCGCCTCGGCCTAACGGCCTCCTGGCGGACGCCACCGGAACTGACGCTCGCCGCCGACCCCGACGCAGACTTCTGGCGACCGATGGAGGGACCCGCCGACGCGGCGATCCTCGACCGAGCAGCCGAGCTGCTGCACACAATCCACTAGCTGTCCTCGGGTCATCCAGCAGATCGCAGGCCTGGACGCTGTGGTCGAACTGCGCGAGCCCCGACCTGCCCTGCTTTGGGCCGGTTCAGGCCTGCGCCGTCGGGCCAGTTCGGTGACCGGCCGAGGACGAGCAGCGTTCGATCCAATACCGAAGTTCCTTCCGGAACAACCAATCCCGGCGCGAAGGCAGCGCCGGACGCCGACCGTTCCGGGCCGTCGGGCACCGCGAGGGCGACTCGCAGCGCCTCCTCGGCCAAGTCGGCATCGAGAGTGATGCTGTCGCCGATCGATCGTGCGACGTCCCAGGCGTGGACGACGCTGTCCACCAGGTGGAAGCCGATCGCGCGTGCCGTGGGAAAACCGTAGCCGGGCAGGATTTCCGGGAGCTGAAGCGTGCGCTGGAAGACGTCCTCGGCCGCGAACGCGGCGAGCACGTCGTCGGCCGAGGCGCGAAAGTCCGCGACCGGATCGGCGGAAGGGCGGACGGTCCAGATCGCGGGATCGTCGCCGCCCCGAGCGGCGGCGGCGAATCCGTGGTTCTGCGCGATCATGTGCTCCAGCAGGTCCTGGAGATGCCATCCCGCACAGGGTGTTTCGTTGCCGAGCTGCTCGGGGCGCACACGGGCGACGGCAGCCACGCTCACGCCGACGGCACAGGCGTGCCGACCGCGGATTTCCTCTGAATCAACTGTATGCATGCACAGATCGTAAGCTCCTGCATACGATCTGCCAAGCAGTATCGTCGTCCCATGCCGAACGCCCGTCCCGATCTCGCCGCGATGATCGTGCCGCTCGGGCGGGCGCTCATGGCCGCGGAGTTGCCCGTCCTGGACCGGCACGAGCTGTCGATGTGGGGCTATGCCGTCCTGCTCGGTCTCGGCGCCGAGCCCGTCTACACCCAGGCCGCACTGGCCAAAGCGATCGGCGCGGACAAGACCCGCATCATCGGCGTGCTCGACGAGTTGCAGCGGCGCGATCTCATCACCCGCGCACCGGACCCGGCGGACCGGCGAGTGAACCTGGTATCGCTCACCGACGCGGGCCGGGCACTCCGCGATCGCGCCCAGCGCGATATCCAGGCCCGAGAAGACCGATTGCTCGAGCGACTGCCCGCCGCGGACCGGCGCGTCTTCCTGCGCGCCCTGCGCACTTTGTCCGACGCGGTAGCCGAGCAGTCCCGAGACAAAGCCGAAACGAACCCAGCATTGTGACCGACGACACAAATCGAGGAGCACGTAACAGCGGGTGGCGAGCGTCATGACGACGGGTAATACGCAGGTCAACTAGCCTGATGAAGTGCCGAGGCCACGACCAGGGCACACTCTGACGCAACGCAGCGAACCCCTAGCGAAAGCGAATGCCGATGATCCTGGTGGCTCAGGTCAGCGACACACATTTCGATCTCGGCACCCGGAACGCCGAACGTGTGCAGCGGGTGCTGGCTTTCCTCGCCGGCCTGCGCCGCAGGCCCGATGCCATCCTGGTGACCGGCGACATCACCGATTCCGGAAAGCCCGAGCAATACGCCGAGGCCAAGCTGGCGTTCGAGACCGAGATCCCGCTGTACGCCATCCCGGGCAACCACGACGACCGCGCGGGCTTCCGCACCGCGCTGCTCGGCGAGCCGACCTCCGGCGCCCCGATCAACCGCGTCCACCGGATCGGTGACCTCACCATCGCCCTGCTCGATTCGAGCATCCCCGGCGAGGCGAGCGGACGACTCTCCGAGGAGACCTACGGCTGGTTGCGCGACGTACTCGCGGCAGCGCCCGCGGGCAAGCCGATCCTGCTCGCGCTGCACCACCCGCCCGCGCGTCTGCACAGCCCGATCGTCGACGAGATCGCGCTCGCCGATCCGCAGCGGCTCGCCGACCTGGTCGCCGCCGACGAGCGGATCGTCGCCGTGCTCACCGGGCACGCGCACACCTGCGCGACAACCACGTTCGCCGGGCGCCCGCTGCTGGTGGCGCCGAGCACCGCGTCGGTGCTGGCCGGCGAATGGGAACTCGACCTGCCCGACCACGTCATGGACTACGCGCCGGACCCGGCGGTCGGGCTGCACGTCATCGATGCGGATTACCGTCTGACCACGCATTTCCGGACAGTCCCGATGGGCGGCCGGATCGGCGTGCAACCGGGCTGAGCGCGGTTTACCCGGCTTGTGCCGGGGCAATCGGGAGACACAACGGACGTCTACCCGGAGGCATCGCCATGGTCGACCTACCAGCCGCAATGGTGAAAGGCGCGTTCGCGACCGGAGCGCGTATCCGGCATGCTCGGGTGTTCCATCCCAACGGCCTGCACCTGTCCGGCCGATTGCACGCGGAGGCCGAGTTCGAGCCGCTCTTCGGGGCCGGCGAGCGCGCGGTGATCGCGCGGTTGTCCAAGGGTGCGGGAATGCCAGGCGGCCTCCCCGATGTGCTCGGATTCGCGTTCCGGGTGCTCGACCGCGATGACGAGCCGTGGGATTTCGCGTTGGCCACCACTGGCCGCGGACTGCTCGGCCGACTGGTGTTCACCCCCGCCCGCGGCTGGGCCAGCGCCCGTTACGGCTGCCTGATGCCCTACCGGATCAGTAATTCCGCACCGACCTGGTTCTTCGCCGAGCCGGACAGCGCTCAGCCCGCGTCGGCGTCGCTCGAGGCGATGGACGCCCATCTGGACGAGGACCTGGTGAGCTTCACCCTCACCGCGAGTCGTCTCGGCGGGCCACAATTGCGACTGGCCGAAATTACGCTGCGGCATGCCGAATCGGCCGAACACCGGACAGACTATTTCGATCCGATGCTCAATCACCCGTCCGAGGTGGAACTGTTCCCCAAAGCGGTCGGCAAGATCCGCGAGCTGGCCTACACCGGCAGCCGTAGCGGCCGCGGCGAAGCGAGCTAACGTCGCGCGGCGCGTTCGCGGCGATAGGCCGCGGGGGTGTTACCGGTCCACCGCTTGAACGCGAAGATGAATGTCGAGGCTTCGGCGTAGCCGAGTCGGATCGCGACGTCGCTCACCGATAACGGTGTGGCCGTGAGCATCTCCTCGGCCAAGGCACGGCGGACTTCGTCCAGCAGGGCGCGATAGCTGGTGCCTGCGGCGTCGAGGTGGCGGCGCAGCGTGCGCGTGCTCATGTTCAGGTCGCTTGCCACCGCATCGATGCCGGGCGGCGCGGCGAATCCGTCCACGCCGCCGCGCGGCACCAAGCGCTCCCGCACCTCGGCGGCGATCCCGGTGCGAGCCCTGCGCCGGTGCACCAGCTCACGGCACTGCGCCAGGCACATCGCCCAGGTGTGCTCGTTGGCTTGGGGCAGCGGCTGTTCCAGCAGTACCGGTTCGATGGCGAACAGGTTGTCCGGCCTGCCGAATCGCGGCGGCACCACCGTCACCTCCGCGATCCGGTTCGCGTGATCCGGCGCGGGAAAACGGAATTCGGCCCTGGTCAGGGGCAGCCGCGTGCCCAGCAGGTCGCTCATCACCTGATGCATCGCGGTGACGTCGCGTTCGACGAGGAACTGACGCACGTCCGCGGGCACCGACTCGTCGTGTACCACGGCGACGAACTCGTCCTCGCTAAACTGTGCCACCGGTAGGCAGAAGGTGAAGCTGAGATCCAGATAGCGCAGCGCGAAGTCGATCGCCTCCCCGAGCGTCGGGCTGCTGACGCAGGCGAAGCCGAAAATGCCGAACGTCGTGATCCGATAGCGGCGGCCCACCTCGACGCCGAGGGCCGGCCGGTCGGCGAGCGCGCGGACCAGATTGCGGATCACCGCCAATTCGGTATGCGCGTCGATCTGCGCGTCCGGATCCCGGAGCTGGTACTCGGTCAGGCCCGTGCCGTGCAGCATGCGCGCGGCGGCCACGCCGTGCTCGGCCGCGTAGCCGACCATCAGCGCCACGCTGGCCACGCCGCGCGGAAAGTTCCAATCGCGGATTTCCGGATCCTGCACCCGTTCCACGCGGACAGTATGGCCGAATTTCTCGATACGGCGGACCGAGGGCTCCTACAGTGGAGTCATCTACGGTCGGAGTGAGGAGTGTGGTGGCACGTGACAGCGCGCAATCGGCCATCGATCCTCATCATCGGCGCGGGCTTCGGCGGCATCGGGATGGCGATCGAGTTGCGCCGCAATCGTTTCGACGACATCACCATCGTCGAGCGCGCGAGCGGCCTCGGCGGCGTGTGGTGGGAGAACACCTACCCCGGCGCCGCCTGCGACGTGCCGTCGCCGCTGTACTCGTATTCGTTCGAACCGAAGCCGGACTGGCCGCAGCGGTACTCGGGGCGCGCCACCATCCACGATTACCTGCGCGGTGTCGCCGAGCGGCACGGCGTGTTCGACGCGATCCGGTTCGATACCACCGTGACCGACGCGGAATTCGACGACGCAACCGGCCACTGGACGGTCCGCACCGCCGACGGAGACACCCGGATCGTGGACGTGCTGATCTCGGCGGTCGGCCAGCTGTCCCGCCCCGCCATGCCAGCCATCCCGGGCCTGGACAGCTTCGCGGGCCCGTCGTTCCATTCGGCCGAATGGGACCACGACGTCGATCTCACCGGCAAACGCGTCGCCTGCGTCGGCACCGGGGCCAGCGCCATTCAGTTCATCCCGGAAATTCAGCCCGAGGTCGCGCACCTGACGCTGTTCCAGCGCACCCCCGCCTGGGTGATCCCGAAATTCGACACCGACTACTCGCCGATCCAGCACCGCCTGTTCGCCCGGGTCCCGGGGGCGCTGCTGGTCGAACGGTTCGGCTGGTGGTCGATCGCCGAATTCTTCTCGCTGGGGCTGGTCGAGCTACCCGCGATCACGCGGCTCGTGGCCCGCATCGCCGCCTGGCACCTGGCCACACAGGTCGAGGACCCGCATCTGCGGGACAAGCTCACCCCCGACTACCCGATCGGTTGCAAGCGCGTCCTGTTCTCCAACGACTACTACCCAGCCCTGACCCAGCCGAACGTGCGGGTGGAGACCACCCCGATCACCGAGATCGTCCCCGGGGGCCTGCGCACCGCGGACGGGGCGGTGCACAAGGTGGACGTGATCATCTACGGCACCGGCTTCAAGGGCACCGAATTCCTCTGGCCGATGAATATCCACGGTCGCGCGGGCCGCAAGCTGTCGGAAGCATGGGCCGACGGCGCGCACGCTTACTACGGCATCGCCGTGCCGGATTTCCCGAACTTTTTCCTGGTCTACGGGCCGAACACCAATCTCGGCGTCGGCTCGATCATCTACATGATCGAGTCGCAGACCCGCTACATCCGTCAGGCCGTCCAGTTGCTGGCCGACCACCCCGGCCATTGCCTGGACGTTCGCGCGGTTGTGGAGCAGCACTACAACACCGCCCTCCAGCAACGGCTGGCCCGCACGCCATGGAACTTCTGCTCCAGCTGGTACCGCAACGCCGCGGGCCGCATCACCAACAACTGGCCCGGCTCGCAGACCAGCTACCGCCGCCGCACCCGTCACCTCGACCCCGCGCACTACACCCTCACACCGGTCGGCTGATCGACCGAGCACCGCTGAACTGCGCGAATTCGCTGCAACCCGACGTTGCTCGCCGGGCTGGCAGACTTGTGCTGTGAGTGGACTGGCCCATGTGGGCGAACCTGCTGAGCGGGGACCGCTGCGCCCGATCGAGTTGGCCACCGGCGCCGTGCTCGGCGGAGCCACCGTCGGGTTGGTCACCATCGGATCGGTGATTCCGTTCGCGGCCGCTCTGCAGCTGGTCGCCGCCGTCCCCATGGGGCTGATCGCACACCGCTACCGGCTGCGCACGTTGGTTACCGCGACCATCGCCGCCACGCTGGTCACCTTCGTCACGGCCGGCATGGTGCCCGCGACCGGGTTGGTCGCCTCGGCGACGATGGGCGGCATCATCGGCATCGTCAAGCGGCGCGGCGGCGGTGTGCTGGCGGTGTCCGGCCTCGCACTGCTGACCGGCCTGGTCTGGGCGGCCTTCGCCGTCGGATCACTGCTGCTGCTCGCGGCGGCGCGCAACCTGCTGTTCGACAACATCCGCAACACCGCACGCGGTATCCAGGAACTCGCGGCGCGCCAGACGCAGCTGGAACCACTCGGACAGGCCGCGGCCGACCTGGCCGACTCCGTACTGCGCTGGTGGTGGGCGTGGGTCGGTGGCAGCGTCGCACTGGGCATGGTCGCCACCGGACTGTTCTCCTGGTACGTGCTCGGCTCGGTGCTGGACCGGCTCGCCTGGCTGCCAGGACAGGACCGGCTCGACGCGCCGCACGACGACCGGCCCATCGCACCGCTGCCGGTCACGCTGCGCGGCGCCGGATTCCGCTATCCCGGCGCGGCGCACGACGCACTGCGCGACATCGACCTGACCGTCGGTGTCGGCGAATTCGTCGCGGTGGTGGGGCACAACGGATCGGGCAAGTCGACGTTGACGCGGTTGCTCGCCGGCCTGCCACCCACCTCGGGATCGGTGCGGCGTCCCGGGTCGGCCGGGCTCGGGCGCCTGGGTGGAACGGCGCTGGTGATGCAGCGGCCGGAGAGCCAGACCTTGGGCGTGCTCGTCGCCGATGACGTGGTGTGGGGTTTGCCGCCGGAACTCGCCGCCGACGTGGATGTGGATGGATTGCTCGGCGAAGTCGGGCTCGCCGGGATGGGCGGCAAGGAGACCGCCACGCTGTCCGGCGGGCAGCAGCAGCGCTTGGCCGTCGCCGCGGCGCTTGCCCGCCGCCCCGCACTGCTGATCGCCGACGAGGCGACCTCGATGATCGATCCGGACGGGCGCCGCGGACTCGTGGAACTGCTCGCTGCGCTGCCGCAGCGACACCCGATGGCCGTGGTGCTGGTCACCCATCACGAAGCCGACGCCGCAGCGGCCGACCGCGTCGTCCACTTGGCCGCAGGCCGCTCCGTGGCGCAGCTGCCCGCGTGGCCGCGCCCGGTGCGCGACGCGCGGCGCAGGCCGATCGGCGAGCCGATCCTCGAGCTGCGCGACGTCGGGCACACCTACAACCGCGCGACCCCCTGGGAAGCGGCTGCCCTGCACGGTGTCGATCTGTCGATCCGGCGCGGCGAAGCGCTACTGGTGGTCGGCGGCAACGGATCGGGCAAATCCACTCTCGCCTGGATCATGGCCGGGCTGATCGAGCCGAGTTCCGGTCGTTGTGAACTGCACGGCAAGCCGATCACCAAGCAGATCGGGCGGGTGGAGCTGGCATTCCAATACTCCCGCCTGCAGTTGCAGAAACAGACCGTCGGCGCGGAGATCGCGGACTGGGGAGGGCGGGCGACCGGCTCGGGTGCGGTCGGACGGGCGCTCGACGCCGTGGGGCTGGATCGGTCGCTGGCCGCCCGCTCCATCGAGGAACTCAGCGGCGGCCAGGCCAAACGGGTGGTGCTCGCGGCGATCGTGGCCAGTCATCCGCAGGTGGTCGTGCTCGACGAGCCACTCGCCGGGCTCGATCCGGAGGGCCGGGCGGATATCGTGGAACTACTTGCGCGGCTGCGGGATTCCGGGCTGACGCTGATCGTCATCTCGCACGACGTGGCCGACATGGCAGCGGTGTGCGACCGCACGGTGCAACTGCGGTCAGGACGCATTCTGGCGGCAGAGTCCGCGTGGGAAGCCGTCCCGAGCAACGCCGCCGCGGCCGCCGGCTCCCGGCCCGCCGGGCTGCGTCCGCCCGGCGACGCGGCGTGGCGACTGGAGCACGGAGGTTCCCGATGAGCGCTGTGCTGTTGCGCCGAGTTCCCGTCGACAGTCCGGTGCACCGGCTGTGGGCGGGTACCAAGATGATCGGGGTTTTCCTGATCAGTCTGTTGCTGATGTTCCTGCCGTCCTGGCCGGTGCTCGGCGTGATGATCGTCTTCCTCGTCCTCGTCGGCGTGGCCGCCCGGTTGCCGCTCGGCACGCTGCCGCGTCTGTCGTGGTGGTTCTGGGCGCTGCTCGCGGTCGGAGCCCTGATCAACGTGCCGGTCGGCGGCACGGCGGTGCTGCGTTACGCGCAGGTTGTCACGTTCGGTTTGATCGTGGTCTCCGCCTCGTTCCTCATCGCGTGGACCACCCCGATGGGCGAGATCGCACCCGCATTGGCCAAATTGGGCGCGCCGTTGCGCAAACTCCGGGTCCCGGTGGACGAATGGGCCGTCGTCGTCGCACTGACCCTCCGCGGTCTTCCACTGCTCATCGAGGAAATCCGGGTCCTGCGCGCGGCCCGCCGTCTCCGTCCCAAGGACAGCCTGCTGTATCGCGCCGCCGACAACCCCCTCATCGATATCCTCACCGCGGCGATGGCGGTCTCCACCCGCCGCGCGGGTGAACTCGGCGAGGCGATCACCGCGCGCGGCGGAACCGGCGAACTCACCGCCCATCCGGGCTCTCCCGGCCGCCGCGACGCCTTCGCTCTAGCCGTGGTCGTCGCGGCCTGCCTCGGCGCCATCGCCCTGCACCTGCTGGTCTGAGCGCAGGAAATGCCGGGCATGCCGTCACCTCGGGCCGACTGAAAGGCAGGCTCCCCGGGCCGCTGACAGGGAAAGCGTTCGGTTTCACGATGCCCCCGAGTGGGTTTTCAGCCGCACGTATGGCGAGCGGGGTCCACATCAGATGCTGGATGATTGCTGCCCATCTCGGTTTCTGGCGAAATGCGTGGCGCCGGTAAGCGCCGAACCGAGGCGGGCAGGTCGATGGCACGCGGTACGCGACACAACGCCGCGATACCAGGATGGTTCTGACCGGTTCTGCGGAGCACCTCAACCGCTGAATAGCCATGAGCTATAACTGAATCGAGCACGGAAAAGATGGAAGATTACCCTCCCAATTCGTGATCTAAACCCTTTCGCTCGCAGTACAGTTATCACTCGGAAGTAACTGTCTTCTGAATCACATCACGGATGTACGCGCCAGTGGGGGAAGGAATTTCAGCGCGTTCCGCGTTCTCTTTGCTGCAAACCTGATGAAGATTGGAAACCAGGGAAATGATTCTCCGGAAAGTCACCGCCGCGGTTGTGCCGCTCGTCGCGGCGCTAACGGTCGGCGCGGGCGCCGCGCATGCGGAACCGGCCACGGCGCCGGTGCTGAATATCGGGTACGAGACGCGACTGATCGGGAACCGGATCGTCACGACGCTCACCGCGGGCACGTTCGACGTGCGCGGCGACGCCGTCGACATCAAGGACGAATCCGGAAACGTCGCGCTCACACTGCCACTGGCCTTCCGCCAGGACGGGCTCGAGTACCCCATGCCGCACGCCGTGCGTGACGCGGGCCGAGTACTCGAGTTGGCCGTCGTCAAGGACGCGGCGCAGGCGCGCCCGGCCGCCACGGCGGTCGCGTCGCCGTATGAGAACCAGCAGGCGATGAACGCGTTCCTTTCGCAGTTCGGCATCGCCACCGCTGTCGGCGGTTTCATCGGCACGGTGATCGGCGCGCTGGTCGGGCTCACCGGAATCATCGGCGGCCCCACCGTGATCGCGAGTGTCGTCGCGGGTGCCGGCATCGGCGCCATCATCGGCACCATCGTCGCCGGTGGGCCGACCCTGATCGTCGCCGGAATCGACCTGCTCAGCACGCTCAACGCCGCACCGGGGACCACCAAATGGATGGACACCACCGGTCGTCCACAGAACTGACTCGCGGCCACGCGGAACCGGCTCGCTCAGCGGAGACAGTGACCCGCACCCCAGCGGACGACGCGCACCGAATCACCAGCGATTCGGTGCGCTTTCGTCTATGCCGGGCACCACACCGATCCCACCTATCGCGAATGACACCCGGGATCGACCGGTATCCCCGCGAACCGGTCGGCGAGAAAGTTCATCGCCTCCGGCGCCTCGCCGATCGCCGCCGGATTGTGGGTGGGCAGCATCGAGTGCACCGAAGTGAGGTTCGCTCCCCGGGCGCAGTAACGACCGACCAGGTCGGTGAACCCCGCCACGGGAATCACGTCGTCGGTGATGCTGTGGTAGAGGTAGGTCGGCATGGTCGGCGCGCTGCCGCCTAGTTCCTGTGCGTCGGTGGCGGCCAGGAAGGCCGGATGCGACAGGAGGTCCGGAACCGTGGTGAAGTCGGCCACGCGCGCCCCGAGGTACTTGGGCACGAGATCGGACCCACAGGCAGCGCTGTTTTCGATCAGCGCCGCCTGCCCGCGATCGTTGAGCAACTCCAGCACGCCCGCGCCGGGATCGTTGCGGGCGATGGCGAACAGGATGAGCAATGCCAGTCCGGCCTGCACGGTGCCGTCCGCACGGCGGGCGATGGCCGGCCAATCCGCCGGAACGCCACCCGAGGTGATCCCGGCGAACCGAACGTCCGGCGCGTACTCCGGCTGTAACTGCGCGGCCCACAGCGTGGCGAAAGCCCCGCCCGAATAGCCCCAGGCGCCAATAGGAGTGTCGGGTCCGAGTCCGGCCGCAGGGAAGTCGCGGGCGGCCCGGATGCCATCCAGCACACCGCGCCCGGAGTTGACCCCGTCCAGGAACCGGGACTGCGGTCCCTCGTAATCGCTGACCACGAGGGCCCACCCGCGCCGGAGCGCCTCCGCCATGAACGGCGTATCGATCAGCGTGTTGACCGCGCCGGTATCCCAGCCTCCGCCCAGCGCGTAGGACGGCGCGCACCGGGTGCCGAGGCTGTCCTCGGGGACTTGATACGACAGCAACGGCCGCGCTCCAGGGCCGAGCCACGGCAGCATCGGCACCAGCACGGTCGCCACATAGGCCGCGGGACGGTCGCTGGAGTCGGTGGTCCGATACTTCACCTGCCATGCCGAAATCGGCAGAGGCAGGCCGAACAACGCGATCGGACGCGCATCGAGAACAGCGCCGTTCCAGAACGAGCCGAGGTCGGCGGGGGCCGCATAGAACGGGTCGTGGTCCGGGGGCGGCAGCTGGGCGGACGCCGCGGGAAGGCCGCCCCAACCGAGGATCAGAACGACCAGGGCGGATAGCATGGCGCGCAGAACGGGCGCGCGCGCAGCACGATTACGCGTCTGCTCGGTGACAGGCGCCGCGTGAATATCCTTCATCAGGGCCTCCCCACTCCAGCGAGGCCAAAGTGCGCGGGTGCCGTCGGCGCCGACTCACTCCCGCCTCTGGTCATCAACGCTACTGCCGTATCACCCGCCCGGCAACGGTCCATCGGAGGTCATCCCCATCGCCGAGGATGTCCGCCGCGACTGGCTACAGTGATCCGAAAAAGCCCCTAGCGCAACCGAATAGCCGTCAGTTACCACCAGCCCGCAGCGCGGGCGTGACGAACAGGAGTAGCCGAGCATGCGGCATGGCAACGGACTGGACATCCCCGAAGGACTCGCCGACGTGTGCGCCCCGGACCGGATGGCGGTACTCGTCTACGACATGCAGGTCGGCGTGCTCGGCCAGCTGCCGGACGGCCCGGAGATCATCGAACGCGTGGTGCGGGTGGTCGACGCGGCGCGCTCCGGTGGCTACCCGGTGGTCTTCCTGCGCCATTTCTTCCTGCCCGAGCGCCTCAGCGGCGCCTTCGCGCTGCGCATGGCGATGAACTGGCAGCAGGTGGACTCGGTGGACAAGGTGCGGTTCATCCTGCAGCGCGACACCCCGGCCTTCGAGCTGGTCCCCGAACTGCGGCCGCGCAAGGACGAGGTGGTGTTCGACAAGACGTCGATGTCGGCATTCGAGGGCACCCCACTCGCCTCGATGCTGCGTGACCTGCGCATCGGCGCCTACGCGATCGCGGGTGTCGCACTGGAGATCGGCATCGCCCCCACAGTGACGCACTCCACCGATCTCGGTTTCATCCCCGTGGTGATCAGCGATGCCTGTGGCGGCCGGGACAAAGCGGCAATGGCGCGCGCCTACGATGAATTCGAATTCCAGGGCCACGCGTTGGTAACCGATATCGCGACCATCACCCCGCTGCTCGCGGGCACCGACTGACCGAGAACCGGGACATGGCCCGGCCGCTCGGCCATGTCCCGTTCGGCAGCACTGCTGACGCAACGCCTTCTTCGCCGCCTCCTGAGCCACGTCGACCGGGCCCGCGAACTTCGCGCTGGGTACAACCGGACCAACGCTACCCAGCGTCATACGCGCCCGGTGCCTCGCCGACCCACGCCGGGTGCCACAACCGTCCGGCCTCGGTCCAATTCATGAACCGCACGCTGCCGCCGAGTTTCGGCGTCACCCACACCGCCTCCTTGCGCTCCTCGGCGGTGAGGTCGTTGTCGAACGGCGATGTCTTTCGTTCCAGCTTGCGCAGCCGGGCGGCCAGATCCCGCATGTCCGGCTCGCTGAAACCGGTACCGACCCGCCCCACGTAGTACAACCGCCCGTCGTGCGGAATGCCGACCAGCAGAGATTTGAAATTCCGTGCCCCACTGCGCCGCCAGCCGCCGATCAACACCTGCTGGGTACGCCAATTGCGCTGCTTCACCCAGGAATGCCCGCGCTTGCCCGGCAGGTACACCGAATCCTTGCGTTTGGCGACCACGCCCTCCAAGCCGTGCTGCCGGCTGTAGCGCAGCGCCTCCGCGCCCGGCCCGTCCAGTCGCGGCGGCACCACCATCGAGGGGGCGTTCGCGGCCAGCGCCTCCAGCACCCGGCGGCGATCGGCATATCGTTTGCGTACCAGGGAGGTGCCGTCCAGATACAGCACGTCGAAGGCGACGAACACCGCCCGCGCCGCACCGGCTTGCAGCAGACCGAGATTGGCGGTGCCGTGATCGTCGAAGACCACCGCCTCACCGTCCAGCACCACGCTGTGCCCGGCGAGTTCCCGCGCCAACACCGTGATCCCGGGATAGCGATCGGTCACCACGTTCCCCGCCCGGCTGCGCAAGGTGATCGCACCGGAATCGATCTCGGCGATCAGCCGGAACCCGTCCCACTTCGTCTCGAAGCACCACTCGTCGGCGTCGAGCTCGGCGACGTCTCCCAGCGTCGCCAGCATCGGCGCCAGCCCGCGTGGAAGCGGCGCAGGCGCGCTCGACGACCGGATGATCTGCCCGGTACCGGGCTCATCCCGATCCTCGGCGCCGTTGTGCGCACGCATCAGGTGCATCAGCCACTGGTTGCCGTTGGTCTGGATCAGCGCGTAGCGCCCAGTCAACCGCTTGCCGTGGAACTGGACGATGACCTCGTCGTCACGCCATTTCTCCGTGTCGTAGGTGCCGGAATCCCAGATCGTCATTTCGCCGGCGCCGTACTCGCCCTTCGGGATGGCGCCGTGGAAATCGAGATACTCCAGCGGATGGTCCTCGGTGTGCACCGCGAGCCGGTTCTGATCCGGCGAGGTGGGCGGCCCCTTCGGCACCGCCCAGGACACCAGCACCCCGTCGCGCTCCAGCCGCACGTCCCAGTGCAGCCGACGCGCATGGTGCTCCTGCACTACATAACGGTTGTTCGTGCCCGGCTCGGGGGACTCGGCCGGTACCGGCTCGGGCGTACGGGACGGGTCCCGCATCGACCGGTACTTCGTCAGCGCGTCCGAACCCATCCGCTCCGAGTCGCCCTGCGCGAGCGGTGGGTCCAGCTCAGCGAGCAGATCGCCATCTGCCCGGTACCTGGCCAGCACCTCGTCGAACCGCAAGTGCCGCAGCTTCTTCCGGTTCTCGATCTCCTTCCAGCTCCGTGGCGCGGCGGCGTTCGGCTGCTGCCGCCCGCGCATCGAGTAAGGCGCGATGGTGGTCTTGGCCGGGTTGTTCTGGCTCCAGTCCAGGAAGACCTTCCCGCCCCGAGCCGATTTCGCCATCGTCGCGGTGACCAGATCCGGATGCAGCCGTTGCAGATTCGTGGCCACCTGCTTGGCCACGGTGGACGCGCCATCCGGGCTGAGTTCCCGATCCAAGGGCACGTAGAGGTGAATGCCCTTGCTGCCGCTGGTGACCGGGAACGCATGCAACCCGATACCCTCGACCACGTCGCGCAGCATGAGCGCCACCTCGGCGCATTCGGCGAGCCCTGCTCCTTCGCCCGGGTCCAGGTCGAAGACCAACCTGGTCGCCGGCCCCATCCGATCGTCGTCGAAACGCCATTGCGGCACATGGACTTCCAGTGCCGCCTGCTGACCGACCCAGGCCAGACCGGCCTCGGAATCGATCAGCGGGTAGACGACCTTGCGGTCGGAATGGCGCATCGTACGACGCTCGATCCAGGACGGCGCGTGCGACGCGAGATTCTTCTCGAAGAAAGACGGCTCCTCCACCCCGTTGGGCCAGCGCTTACGGGTGACCGCTCTTCCCGCGATGTGCGGCAGCATGGCGGGTGAGATCGCCGAATAGTAGGCGATGACTTCGCCTTTGGTGGTGCCGGTGGCCGGGTACAGCACCTTGTCGAGGTTGCTCAGCTCAACCTCGATACCACCGAACTCTCGGCGGGCCACCATACTGGCAGTTTAGCGGCGGAGACCCCGCGACGGTCTCCGCCGCAGGCTCAGGCGTGCGGCCCGGACTGATCCGGCGGGACCACCTTCTTGGCGGCCTCCTTGCCTTTGGCGATCTTGTCCGTGTACTTGCCGTGCGTCTTCTGGTCGATGAAGTCACCGGCTTTGTCGATCCCGTGGTTGATCTTGTCGGCGTTCTTGGCCGCCGCGTCCTTCCCCTTGTCGACCAGGCCTTTGAGCGTGTCCGCGAAACTCATCGCCGTCCATCCTTCCTGTAGCCAACTAGCCGGAGTCGTTCAACCAACATTCTCCCACCAGGAATCCCCGGGTGGCTCGCTCATCGGGTCCACACGCTGACCCGGCATCGGTACCGCGACGGAGGTACCCGCCGACCCGGCCGCCGCCACCATCCGCCGGACGGGCTCCGACCAGCCGTGGAAGGCGAGGTTGAACGTCGCCCAGTGGATGGGCACGAGCAGTCCGTGGCCGGGATCGCCGGCGCACAGATCGGCGTGCGCCCGGACCGCCTCTTCAGGGTTCATGTGCACGTCCGGCCAGCGCGCGTCGTAGGCGCCGATGGGCAGCAGCGTCAGGTCGAACGGACCCAGCGCCGCGCCTGCCGCGGCGAACGCCTTCGTGTATCCGGTGTCGCCGCCGAAGTAGACCCGCCGCGTCGGACCGATGATCGACCACGAAGCCCAGAGCGTGGTGTTGCGGAGCAGGCCGCGTCCGGAGAAATGCCGCGCCTCGGTGCAGGTGAGGGCCAGATCCGTGCCGACCCGATCCCGGCCCAGTTCGGCGAGCGAGACGGAAGCACCCCAATCCAATTCGACGATCCGGTGCTCCGGGACACCCCAGTGCCGCAGGTGCGCGCCGATGCCGATCGGCACGAGAAAGGGCGCGCTCTGACCTACCACCAGTTCCCGGACGGTCTCCTTGTCCAGGTGGTCGTAGTGGTCGTGCGAGATGATCACCGCGTCGACCGGGGGCAGCTCGGACAGCGGCTGCGGCACCGGGTGCATGCGTGCGGGCCCGACCAGCGCGGAGGGCGAAACCCGTTCGCTCCAGACCGGATCGGTGAGAATCCGGTACCCGTCGATCTCGATGAGCGTCGTGGCGTGGCCGTACCAGGTGACGGCGAGAGCGGCCGCCTCACTCGGCGGCCGTGGAGTGTGCAGCGGAATGGCTGCGCGCGGCCTGCCCGCGTTGCGCTGGGTCAGTGCCGAGATCAACAGCGAGGGAGCCGAACCCGCGACCACCTGGCTACTGGGTTCGGTGTTGTGGAACTGGCGATTTCGGTAGCTCGTCGCGCCCGCCGCGTAGGGCTGGATCGCCGAGATCGAAGCGCCCATCGCCGATGGGATGCCCCACACCGCCCGGGCCACCCACGTGATGCCGAGCGCACCCGCTGCGGCGCCCGCGATACGTCGAATGCCCATCATCGCCCTACGAACCTCGCGGCGCGCTTTTCCTGCCTGGCCAAACGTCCCTCCTTGGCGTCCTCACTCGTCCATGCCGCCTCCAGCGCCGCGCGCTGCTGAGCGGTGTCCGGATCACGCGTCCCGTCGTCGTTGAGCACCAGCTTCATGTGGCGCAGCGACAGCGGCGCCAACGCCGCGATCTGCTTCGCCCAGTCCTGCGCGTCGGCGAGACCGCCGATCCGGTTGGCGAACCCGAAGGTGTAGGCGTCCTCGACCGAGATCGACTCCGCCCCGAGCAGCACGGTCCTGGCCGGACCGCCGCCGATCAGCGCGGCCAGCCTGCGCACGGTCCACCGATCCACCGTGATGCCCAACTTCGCGGCCGGGATCGCGAGATACGCCTCCGGCGCCATCACCCGCAGATCCGAGGCGAGCGCCAGCTGCACGCCCGCACCGATCGCAGCGCCGTTGAGCGCGGAAATCACCGGAATCGGCGCCGATTCGACAGCGTGCAACATCTCCAGTAGCCCGGACAGGAAATCACCTGAGTACACCCCGGACAGATCGGCGCCGGCACAGAAGACCGAACCGCGCCCGGTCAGCACGATGACCCGCGCCTGGTCGGCGACGGCGGCGAGGACTGCTTCGCGCAGCAGTGTCACGAGTTCGTAATTGAGCGCGTTGCGGCGCTCCTCCCGCTGAAATTCGATGGTGACCACGTCACCATCGCGGCTGACCTCGAGCATGCGACCTCCCCAGCTGAACGTCCGTCTGGTTCCTTCACTCTGCCATAGGAAAGATCAGCTGGTTCTGTCCCACCTCTCCGGGCCTGAGGCCGTACAGTCGGATGACGGAGGTCTTGCGTTGGGCCCGTCGACGCAGTCCAAGGTGCTCGGTGAATCCAACCTCCACCGCGCGGGCCGCGCGATTGGCGTCGGCGGTACCCGTCAACGACCACAGCCGTCAACCGAGCAACTGTTTTCGTGAGAACATGGGTAACTCGCCGGGTACGCCCAAAACCGAGCGGGCACCCCACGCAGGACCTGTACGCAAATCCCGCGCCACCTAACTAGTACGGCCTAGATACTCGGAGAGGCGGGGGGCCAGGCGGTGGGTGAGGCGGGGGAGTCCACGGTGAACGTATCCGGGTCCGCACCGGTGCGCGAACCGCTGTCCAGCGCGGTGATCGCGTTCATCTGCTCCGGGGTGAGCTCAAAGCCGAACACGTCGAAGTTCTCCGCGATCCGCGACGGCGTGACCGACTTCGGGATGACGATATTGCCCAGCTGCAGGTGCCAGCGGATGACCACCTGCGCCGGCGTGCGACCGACTTCGGCGGCCACCGCGGTGATGGTGCTGTCGTCGAGCACGGTGCCCTGACCGAGCGGGCTCCACGCCTCGGTGGCGATCGCGTTCGCGGCGTGGAACCCACGCAGTTCCCGCTGCGCCAATCTGGGGTGCAGCTCGATCTGGTTCACCACCGGGATCTCGCCGGTTTCGGCGATGAGCCGTTGCAGGTTCGCGACCGTGAAGTTCGAGACACCGATCGACTTGACCCGCCCCTGCGACTTAAGCGCCTGGAAGGCCCGGAAAGTATCGGCGAACCGGTCCGCGGCGGCGACCGGCCAGTGGATGAGGTAGAGATCGAGGTAGTCCAAGCCGAGCCGGGCCATGCTGGCGTCGAAGGCGCGCAGCGTGGAGTCGTAACCCTGATCGGAGTTCCACAACTTGGTCGTCAGGTAGATCTCGTCCCGGGGCAGTCCGTATTCCCGGATCGCACGACCGGTGCCCTCTTCGTTCCCGTAGATCGCGGCGGTGTCGATGCTGCGATAGCCCACCTTGAGCGCGGTGGTGACCGCCGGGAAAGCATCGTCGGCGGGCACTTGGAACACGCCGAAGCCGAGCTGCGGGATCACGTTCCCGTCGTTCAGCACGATCGGGGGAACGGTGCTGGTCTCGCTTCTGAAGGTCACATTCCGACGGTAGAAGTGCGGCGGCGAACCGTCAATCACGCGCTCGGGTGTGTTGGCCTGCAATTTGCTGGAAAACCCGGATGTTCGGGCGCTTCGCGATGATCAGCTCGCGTCGCCGGGCAATCCCAATCTCCGGTAGCGCGCCTGTCGCGCCGCGAGCACCTCCGATTCCGGCCGGGCACGCAGATCGGCGAGTTCGTTCGCGATCGCGGCGATCATTCGGCGGGCGAAGTCCACCGGCTCGTCCGCGGCATCGGGAAGCTCCGGCACGATGCGGTCGACCACACCGTCGGCGAGCAGATCGGCGGCGCTGATGCGTTGGGCCGCAGCTATTTCCGGAGCATGATCGGTGTCGCGGAACACGATGGCGCTCGCCCCTTCCGGTGGCAGCGGAGCCAGCCAGGCGTGCGTCGCGGCGAGTACCCGGTCGGCGGGCAGCAGCGCCAGCGCGCCACCGCCGGTGCCCTGACCGAGCAGCACCGAGACCGTCGGGGTATCCAAGGTCACCAGATCCGCTATGCATCGGGCGATTTCGGGTGCCAGACCACGTTCCTCGGCTTCCTTCGAGAGTGCCGCGCCCACGGTGTCGATGACCAGCACCAGCGGCAGCCGCAACTCCTGAGCAAGCGCCATGCTGCGCCGCGCCTCACGCAGGGCGGCCGGACCCATGGTGTTCTCGCCTTGTTGGCCGCGCCGGTCGTGCCCGAATACCACGCACGGTTGCCCACGGAACCGGCCCAGCGCGAGTACCGCGGTTCGATCCGATTCACCCTGGCCGGTGCCGCTGAGCGGAACACGTTGCGTCACATGACGTAAGAGATCGCGAATGCCCGGCCGCTGCGGACGCCGCGAGATCAAGACCGACTGCCACACCGGATTGTCCCCGGCACGGTTCGTCGAGTCATCATGCCGGATCTGTTGTGTCCCAAAGGAATCACGATCCGCAGCCTCCGTAGGCGCTGCCACTGGCGGCAACGTTGGAGGGGCCGCAGCAGTGACCTGCACGGCAGTATCCCCCAGTGCAGTGGAATCGGGCTGCTGGACGCCACTGAACACGCTCAGCGCCCGGTGGGCGATGCGACGAAAAACGGGTATCGGCAGCACGCCGTCGATGACGCCGCGATGGTATAGGTTCTCCGCGATCTGCACGCCTTCCGGAAACGGTTTGCCGTACAGGGCCTGGTAGACCCGCGGGCCGAGAAACCCGATCAGCGCACCGGGCTCGGCGAACGTGATGTGCCCGAGCGACCCCCACGAGGCGAACACGCCGCCCATCGTGGGGTTGCGCAGGTAGACCAAGTAGGGGTGACCAGCCGATTTGTGCGCCGCGACCGCACCGGCGATCTTCACCATCTGCACGAACGCGACGGTGCCCTCTTGCATCCGGGTGCCGCCGGAAGTCGGTGAAGCGACCAGCGGCAGCTCGAACTCGGTGGCGCGCTCGACCGCCGCGACGATCCGCTCCGCCGCGGCGACGCCGATCGAACCGGCCAGAAATCCGAACTCGCAGGCGATCACGGCCACGCGACGACCGCGCAGCAGCCCCTCCCCGGTGAGCACGGATTCATCGGTACCCGCCGCCATCGCCGCCGTCCGCAAGGCTTCGCGGTACCGCGGGGTCGCGGCCACCCTCACCGGCGGCCGGTCCCAGCTGACGAACGAGTCCGTATCGAGCAGTTGCCCCAGAAACTCCCGCGCCGACGTACGCACCGGGCGAGCCTATCCGGCCCTACCCGGCGCGTCGGCGTGCCGCGCGAGCACTCAGTAGCCCTGCATCACCTTGCGCAGGGCGTACTCGGTGAGCGCGACCAGCGCCTGTTTGGCGGGCTCCCGGCGCCGGGCGTCAATGGACAGGATCGGCACATCCGCGGGCACGGCGAGCGCCTGCCGAATGTCCTCGATCGGGTACCGCGGTGCGTCGTCGAACTCGTTGAGCGCCACCAGGAAGGGTAGGTTGCGCGCTTCGAAGTAGTCGACGGCCGCGAAGCTGTCCTCCAACCTGCGGGTGTCGACCAGCACCACGGCGCCGATGGCGCCGCGGATCAGGTCGTCCCACATGAACCAGAATCGATACTGGCCGGGCGTGCCGAACAGATACAGCACCAGATCGTCGGCGAGGCTGATGCGGCCGAAGTCCATCGCCACGGTGGTGGTGGACTTCATCGGAATGCCGGTCAGGCTGTCGATCCCGGCACTGGCATTGGTCACCAATGCCTCGGTGCGCAGCGGAACGATCTCCGAGACGGCACCGACCAACGTGGTCTTCCCGACGCCGAAGCCACCCGCGACCACGATCTTCGCCGATGTCGGCTTGCTGGTGCGGGTGTCGACCTGTGCCGTCGAATCAAATACGCCGGAGTCCACTGAGAACCCTTTCGATCAGCTCGCGACGTTCATCGTCGCTGGAATCGTCTTTCAATGTCGCCGAAACGCGCACGTGTCCGGCCTCGATCAGGTCGGCTACGAGCACGCGGGCCACCCCAATGGGGATACCCAGTCTGGCTGCTACCTCGGCAACGGACGGCGATTCTCTGCACAACTCCACGATTGACGTCTCGATGTTGGTCAGTTCGAACTGCCGCTCGAGGGCGACCGGATGCGATGCGACGAGGGCTTCCAACGCCAACTCGACCGCAGGCCTGGTCCGGCCCGCGGTCAGCGAGTACGGGCGTACGAGGCTCGGCTCGGCGCTTCCCACGCGGTGATCTTCTATGTCCATCCCACCATCAGGAACCCATCGTGACGCGTGGCGTGGCCTGAACAGTCTGGCCAACCCGCTCGACCAACAGAGCCATCTCGTAGCCGACCTGACCGATGTCACACGAAGTGTTGGTCAGCACCGCGAGATAGGAACCGTCGCCGACAGCCATGAGTAGCAGGTAGCCGTGCTCCATCTCGACGACGGACTGCAGCACGGTGCCGCCCTCGAATAGATTCGAGACGCCGACTGACAGGCTGGCCAGACCGGCCGTCACGGCCGAGAGCTGTTCGGCGCGATCGACGGGCAGCTGGGCACTCGCGGCCATGAGTAGGCCGTCAGCCGAGACCAGGACGGCATGGGCTACGCCAGGAACCTCGTTGGCAAAGTTCGAAACCAGCCAATCCAGCTGACGGTTCGTACCACCTAGATCGGGGTTCATCGGTCTCCTTTATCTCCGGTTAGGTTCATTGCTCTCATTGCGCGGCCATCCCGGACGCCCTGCTGGTGACGACTCAAGCTGGACCTGATCGTTTCTGGATCGCGACGCGGCGCCCGATCGGCCGCACCGCTGACACCACCCGGGACAAGCCTTACGCCCGGATTGCGTTGCGGCAACCCCGCTGCCGTCCTCGTTTCGGGTTGCGTCTCGCTCGCGCGGCGAGCCGCCTGCCATCCTTCGTCGCCCGGCGACTCGAAGGCGGCGGCCGCCTGCGACCGATCCGCATTGGGATCCGATAGCCACGCCGACATCATTTCGGCGAAGATCGGCGTCGATCCCATCGACGGCTCCGGCTCGGCCGCGGGTTGCAGCCTGGTCTGGAAGAACGAGGCTGTCTTCGCCGGGTTGGACCGGTAGCTGTGCTTGCCGGGATCACGCCCGGTCGTGGTGGCCGGCTGCTCACTGCTCGCGGCGTGCTGGCCACCGCGATCACGTTGCGGCAGACCGACTCCTGGCGGCACGGGCTGACGCTGCGGCGCTTGGGCGCCCGGCTGCCGCTGCGGCAGGCCGGTGAGCCCGCTCTCCCGCTGTGCCGGGCTTGCCGGCGCCGGCGGACGCTGCGGCAAACCACCCAGCGCCGACTCACGCTGCGGCAAGCCACCGGAAGCCGACAGGCCGCTGGCAGCCGAATCCCGTTGCGGCAGACCGTTGACCGAGGACAGCGCACCGGAGCTCGGTTCGCGCTGCGGCAAACCGTTGCCGGAATCGCGCTGCGGGAGACTGTGGGCGCCGGAATCGCGCTGCGGGAGACTGTGGGCGCCGGAATCGCGCTGCGGCAAGCCGCCGGGCGTCGCGTCGCGCTGAGGTAGGTTCGGCGCGGGCTGCCGGGGCGGTAGGCCGGTGGTGCCCGGCTCACGCTGCGGCAAACCACCCAGCGCCGACTCACGCTGCGGCGCACCGTTCGACCCCGGCTGACGCTGCGGCAAGCCAGTGGCGCCCGGCTCACGCGGCGGCAGGCTCGTGGCGCCCGGCTCACGCTGGGGAAAACCACCCAGCGCCGATTCACGCTGCGGCAAACCACCGGAAGCGGACTCACGCTGCGGCAAACCACCCGACGCGGACTCACGCTGCGGCAAACCACCCGACGCGGACTCACGCTGCGGCAAACCACCCGACGCGGACTCACGCTGCGGCAAACCACCCGACGCGGA
>NZ_JBFAYO010000005.1:0-115710 GCF_040681325.1 Nocardia sp. NPDC051787 | reverse complement strand
GTCTCACGCTGCGGCAAACCACCCGACACCGACTCACGCTGCGGCAGTCCGTTCGACGACGCGTCGCGTGGCGGAACACCGTTCGATCCCGGCTGCCGCTGCGGCAGACCGACGCTCGGCTGCGGCACGCCGGCGGCGCCCGGCTGCCGCTGCGGCAGTTCACCCGAGTTCGGCTCACGCTGCGGCAGACCTGCGCCTGCCTGCTCCGCCGGACCGCCCGGCTGACGCGGCGGCGGGCCGCCGGGACCGAGATTGCGCTTGGGCAGGTTGGCCGCGGCGAGCTTGCCGCGCTGGGGACCGCTCGCCGCTTGGCTCGGCGCGGAACGCAGGCTCGCGCTCGACTGCTGCCCGTCCGAATGTGAACCGGACGACATGGACGAACCCGGCTGCCGCTGTGGCAGACCGCCGGGACCGGCGGGCACCGGCGCGCTGGGCGGCGCGGCGGGGGCGGGGGCGGGGGACTCGGTGACCGGAATCGGGCCGCTCACCCCGGGATCCACGGTGACCATGACATTGCCCCCCGGAGTGCGCGTGACCGCCCGCATCTGCATGGACGATGGCGCCGACGGACGCTGTGGCTTGACGGCCTGCGGCGAGGGCTGCGGGGTGACGGGCTGCCCCGCGATCGGCTTACCCGCGACGATCAGTCCGACCGGCACGTGCACGGTCACGGTCACGCCTGGATCGCGAGCGGTGTCGAAGGTCGGGCGCAACCGCACAGTGAGGCCGTGCCGCTCGGCGAGCCTGCCGACCACGAACAGACCCATGTGGCGGGCCGTGTCGGGCCCTGGCTCGGCGGTCTGCTCCAGGCGACGGTTGATGTCGGCCATCTCCGCGGGCGGCATACCGATGCCGCGGTCGGCGACCTCGATGAGCAGGCCCTGGTCGTGCGCCTGCGCGAAGGTGAACTTGACGTCGGTCTCCGGCGGCGAGGCGCGCAGCGCGTTGTCCAGCAGCTCGGCGAACAGGTGCGCGAGGTCGGAGGCGGCCGGCTCTTTCAGCGAACCGCGCGGCGTGGCGCCGAGCTTCACGCGCTCGTAGTCCTCGACCTCGGAGATGGCGGCACGCAGGACGTCGGCGATCTCGACCGGAGCGGACTTGGCGCGGCGCTGCCTGGTACCCGCCAGAATGAGCAGGTTGTCGCCGTTGCGGCGCATACGAGCCGCGAGATGGTCCAGCCGGAACAGGTTTTCCAGCAGGCGCGGGTCCTTCTCGTCGTACTCCATCGCCTCGATGAGGGTGAGCTGATGGTCGACGAGCGACTTGGACCGCCGCGCCAGGGTCTCGAACATGTCGTTGACCTGCGAACGCATCTTCGCCTGCTCGCTCGCCAAACGCAGCGCCTGGCCGTGGATGTCGTCGACCGCGCGGGCGAGCTGACCGATCTCCTCGGTGCTGCGCACCGGCATCGGTTCCAGCGGGACGTCTTCCGGCGCGGCGCCCTGGCGGAGCTGGGCGACCTCCTGCGGCAGATCGCTCTCGGCCACGCGCAACGCGGCCAAGCGCAGCCGGTGCAGCGGGACGATCATCGAGCGGGCGACGAACACCGCGAGCAGGAGCGCGGCGAGGATGGTCGCGATGACGACCGCGGTGTAGGTCCACGCGTCGCGCTGGGCCGTGGACACCAGCGACTGCATCGCGGAGTCGATGTCCTTGGTCGCCTTGCCGACGACGTGCTCGTAGACCGCGAGGCTGTCGGTCAGCGACTGCTTCAGCTCACCGATCGGGAGCTGTCCCGCCTGGAGTTGCGGGCTGGTAGTCAGCGCGACCCTGGTGTCGATGCCCGCGCGCAGTTCCGCGATCGAAGTGTCTCCGTCGGAGAAGCGGTGCGCGAGCACGTTCAGCAACGCGCGCTCGGTGCTGGACGCAATCAAGAAACTCTGTATGCCGGCCTGCTGGTTGCGCAGCACTTCGGGGAAGGCCGCGACTAGGGTGACCAGAGCGGCACGGGTGTTGAGAGAGTCGACCAGGCGCAGTTTGGGCACGTCTACGGTGGTGCTACTGACCTGGCCGACCGTAGACTCGACGATGCTCACACTGTCATTGCGAACCCGGTCGATCAACGCGAGGGTGTCCGACGGCGGGCCGGTGGTGACCGCCTTGCCCTGTGCGCGGACGCCCTTGGCCTCGGTGAGCATGCTGTCGATGGCCTCGCGTGCGCCCGGCACGCTGTCGAGTCTGCCGACCGCCTTCTCGGCGTTGGCGATCGCCTTGTCCAGATCCGCGAGGTTCTGATCCGTCACCACGGACTGGCTGGTCCCCAGCGAGATCATCTGCGAGGCCGCGGTGGTCGCGGTCTGCGCGCTGAGGCCCGTGACCGCCGGAATGGCAGCCACGCTCTCGGCGATGTCGGCGAGACGGTTCGATTCCGCGAACTCCGACGAGATCCTGGACACGCCGAGCCCGACCGCGACCGCCAGCGGGACGGCGAGTACCGCCGTCACCTTCCAGCGCAGGTCCCAGTTGCCGAGCGCCCAGCGCTTACTGCCGGACCTAGCGGCGTCACGCATGTCCCACTCACTTTCCAAACTGGCCTCTACCGAGCACCATCAGCCGAGCCTCCACGATCGTGTGCATGGCTCGACAGGTGGAGCTGGCCGAGAACTGCGGCTGGCCGAGAAATTGCGTCCTACGACGGCCCAAATAAGTGACATCAGATTCTAACGGATCAATAACTTCTTGGGTGCCCCGGCGTGATGTCGTGATCATTGACCTGCCAGTTCCAGGCAAAACCAAAGGTCGCGGCACCCACCCGGGCGTCGCGTGAAGTCTGCCACAATCAACCAGATCTATCGAGGCGGGCATCGAGGCGAGGCTAGGGAGTCACGGGTTTGAACGTGCGGCACGAGTATCGACCGGCCTATCAGACCAGCTTGGTGGATCCCGCCGAGTTCTGGGCCGGCGCGGCCGAAGCGATCGACTGGGTGGTGCCACCGACCCAGATCGTCGACACCACCGCTCGCCCGGTGGCGAGATGGTTTCCCGACGCCCGACTCAACACCTCCTTCAACGCGCTCGACCGGCACGTGCATCCGACCACCCCCGAGGATGCCGGTCGGGCCGATCAGCCCGCATTAATATACGACTCCGCTATGACCGGCGCCAGCGCCGTTTACACCTACGCGGAGCTGCTCGCGGAGGTGTCCCGGTTCGCGGGAGCGATGCTGCGGCTCGGTGTCTCGGCGGGCGACCGCGTGGTGATCTACCTGCCGATGATCCCCGAGGCGGTGATCGCGATGCTGGCCTGCGCGCGCATCGGGGCGGTGCACTCGGTGGTGTTCGGCGGCTTCGCCGCGCCGGAGCTGGCCGCCCGTATCGATGACGCGGAGCCGGTGTTGATCATCACAGCGTCCGGCGGACTGGAGCCGAGCCGGAAGATCGAGTATCCGCCGATCGTGTTGCAGGCTCTGGATCTCGCCACCACCACCGCACCGCGCACCGTGATCGTCAAGCAGCGGTCGCAGTTCGAGACCATCCATTTCCCCCCACCGCAGCCCGCTACCGAGTACTTACCGAGCTCGACGGAAACCGTGGCCGCGCAGTGGCTCGACTGGGACGACGCCGTCCGCGACGCACCACCGGCCGACCCGGTACCGGTCGCGGCGACCGATCCGCTGTACATCCTCTACACCTCCGGCACCACCGGGAAGCCCAAAGGCGTGGTCCGGGACAACGGCGGCCACGCGGTGGCGCTGGCCTGGTCCATGCGCAACATCTACAACGTCGACGCGGGCCAGGTGATGTGGGCCGCATCCGATGTCGGCTGGGTGGTCGGCCACTCCTACATCGTCTACGCGCCGCTGCTGGTCGGGGCGACCACGCTGCTGTACGAAGGCAAGCCGGTCGGCACGCCGGACGCGGGCGCGTACTGGCGAGTGGTCGCCCGATACAAGGTCAACGTGCTGTTCACCGCCCCGACCGCGTTGCGCGCCATCCGCAAGGCCGACCCCGGCGCGGAGCTGGCCCACGCCTGGGACCTGTCCTCGCTGCGCGCGCTGTTCTGCGCGGGCGAACGTCTCGACCCGGCCACCTACACCTGGGCGGACGAGACCCTGCTCGCGGGCCGCTCCGACTGTCCCGTCGTCGATCACTGGTGGCAGACCGAGACCGGCTGGCCGATCTGCGCGAACCCGTTGGGCTTGCAGCAGCTGCCGATCAAGCCGGGCTCGGCCTCGGTGCCGGTGCCGGGCTATCGGCTGCGCGTGCTGGATTCCTCCGGTAACCCGGTGGCGGCCAACACCGAGGGCAATATCGTCATCGGATTACCGCTGCCGCCCGGGACGCTGACCGGACTATGGCGCGATGTCGCCCGCTACGAGCGCTCCTATCTGTCCGCCTATCCCGGCCACTACCTCACCGGAGACTCCGGCTACTTCGACGAGGACGGCTACCTGTATGTCCTCGGCCGCAGCGACGACGTGATCAACATGGCCGGACATCGGCTCTCCGCGGGCAGCATCGAGGCCGCCATCGCCGGTCACGACACGGTCGCCGAATGCGCCGTCATCGGCCTGCCCGACGAGCTCAAGGGGCACCGGCCGGTGGCCTACGTGGTGCTCAAGTCCGGTGTCGAGATCGATCCGCGGCGGCTGCGCGACGAACTGATCGAGCGGGTGCGCACCCAGGTCGGCGCGATCGCCACGCTGCACGACGTCATCATCGTGTCAGCGCTACCGAAAACCAGGTCCGGCAAGATCCTGCGCAAAACCATCCGGCAGATCACCTCCGGCGAGACGTTCGAGGTGCCGTCAACCATCGAGGATCCCGGAGTGCTCGAGGCGCTGGAGGAGCAGATCCGCGCGGCGCGTCCGGAGTGGCCGGGACCGGCGCCGGACAACACCGAAAATCCCGACAATGTGGTGGCCCCCTGACGGGGATCCCGTTGCGCCATCGTGATCGCACGGCCGGGCGCGCGTCCTCAGAGTTTCCACAGAGGACGTTCATCTCGATGCCAGACGTTCGAAATAGCCTCGAGACCGCACCGCAACCACTCGATGATCTGGAGGCAACACATATGAAGCGTTCCGTAGGCCGTCCCGCCGTCGCCGCGCTCGCCGCGGGCGGATTCGCCACGATCGCCGTGTTCCTGAGTCCCGCGATCGCGAGCGCGGGCCCGATGGAGCTCGCCGAGCCGCTGCTGACATCGAATTGCTCCTTTGCCCAGGTCGACGCCGCACTGCACGACAAGGCGCCGCAATTGGCCGCGATGCTCGACGCCAACCCGACCCAGAAGGCCGAGTTGCAGCGCAAATTCGATCAGCCGGTGCAGCAGCGGCGCGCCGAGTTGCAGCGTGCGATCGATGCGAACCCCGACGCAGTGCGCGAGGCGGAGACCGACCCGCGCACCGCACAGCTGCGCGACACCATCCGCACCGTGGCCGAGTCCTGCCACAACTACTGACCGGCCGCCGGCTACCAGCCGACAGACAGCTACTAGCCGACCGACTGATTTCGCGAGAACATGGGTAACTCACCGGGAACGCCCGAAACTCGGGCGGCACCCGACGCAGGACCTGAACGCAGATCCGCGCCACCTGACTTGTACGGCCCAAAGCCCCGGAGAGGCGGGGGAGCTGATGTGACGACATCCAGCCCGACTGTTCTGGTCGTCGACGACGACGAGGACGTGCTCGCGTCGGTCGAGCGCGGGCTGCGGCTGTCCGGTTTCCAGGTGCTGGTCGCCAGGGACGGTGCGCAGGCCCTGCGCGCAGTGAACGAACACGCGCCCGACGCCGTCGTGCTGGACATGAACATGCCGGTGCTCGACGGCGCGGGCGTGGTCACCGCGTTGCGCGCGATGGGTAACGAAGTGCCGATCTGCGTGCTCAGCGCTCGCGCGTCGGTGGACGATCGCATCTCCGGCTTGGAGTCCGGCGCTGACGATTATCTGGTCAAGCCGTTCGTGCTCAAGGAGCTGGTGGCGCGGATCAGGGCGCTGCTGCGCCGACGGTCCGACACACCTGCCCCGGCCACCCCCGGGGCGCTCACGGTGGTCGGGGCGATCACCGTCGGCCCGCTGGAGGTGGACGTCGACGGCTACCGCGCGTTGCTGCACGGCCGCGAGATCGAGCTCACCAAGCGGGAATTCGAGCTACTGTCCACCCTGGCCAGGAACGTCGGCGTGGTGCTGAGCCGAGAACGCCTGCTGGAACTGGTGTGGGGCTATGACTTCGCCGCCGATACCAATGTGGTGGACGTCTTCGTCGGCTACCTGCGCCGCAAGCTGGAAGTGGGTGACACACCCAGGCTGCTGCACACGATCCGCGGCGTCGGGTTCGTGCTGCGAGCGCCGAAATGAGCGCTGCCCCCGGCGCCCGCGCCGTGGACGCCTCCACCGCATCGCCGAAAACCCAACGGCGACGGTCGTTTTCGCTGCGCACCCGGGTCGCGGGCGCCGCGGCCGCCGGCGCGATCGTCATCGTCACGCTGATCAGCCTGATCAGCATCCGCGCCATCGAGCGCAACAACGTGCAACAGTCCGACCAGCAACTCGCCATCGCGGCGCGCATCGTGCTGATCGAGCCGCAGATCGCGGTCCGGTTCATCAGCCTGACCGGATTGAACAACGACATGGCGGTGACCGTCCGAGACAACGGCGACGTCGTCGCCAGTACGACCACCGAGCTGCCCGCGCTGCCGACCGGTTCACGCACCGTCACGGTGGGCGACACCCCGTACCGGATTCTCACCACGACGGAGAATCAGCCCGCGGGCCGGGTCGTGTCGCTCGGTATCCCCGCCGCGGGGGCGGCGGAAGCTACCGCGGAGCAGCAGCGATGGGTGCTCGGCGGCGCCCTGCTGTCCATCGCCGCCGCCGCGGGGCT
Source organism: Nocardia sp. NPDC051787 (assembly GCF_040681325.1). NCBI lineage: Bacteria > Bacillati > Actinomycetota > Actinomycetes > Mycobacteriales > Nocardiaceae > Nocardia > Nocardia sp. NPDC051787. Next base: position 108,886 of record NZ_JBFAYO010000005.1, on the reverse strand, counting down.
CGGCTGGCTGCTCGCGGGGGCAGCGGTGCGCCCGATCGTCCGGCTCACCCGCCAGGTCGGCGCACGCAGCGCGTTTCCCGATCCGCGGGATGCGCAGCCGCCGGTCGAGGGCGCGGGCGTGCACGAGGCGGAGAAACTGGCCGACGCGGTCAACACCATGCTGCGCCGGGTGGATCAGGCGCAGGCGGAGACCGCCGCCGCGCTGGAGACCGCGCGCGACTTCGCCGCGGTGTCCGCCCATGAGTTGCGCACCCCGCTCACCGCGATGCGCACCGACCTGGAAGTGTTGCGCACCCTCGATCTCGACGAGGCGCAGCGCTCGGAGATCCTCGACGACCTGCAACGCAGCCAGGGCCGGGTGGAGACGACACTCGCGGCGCTGGAGCGGCTGGCCACCGGCGACCTGACCAACGAGCGCGACCACGTCGCCACCGACGTCGGCGACCTGTGCGACCAGGCCGCGCACGACGCCATGCGCCACTTCCCCGGGCTCACCGTGCGCATCGACTCCGACGCCGAACTGGTGACCCGCGGTCTGCCCGCCGGGCTGCGCTTGGCGGTGGACAACGCGCTGGCGAACTCGGTCAAGCACGGTGGAGCCACCGAGGCATTGGTCTGCGCGCACCGGGCGCCGGACGGCCACATCGTCATCAGCATCGACGACAACGGCCGCGGCATCCCGCCGGACGAGCGCCGAGCCGTCTTCGACCGCTTCTTCCGCGGCAGCGAGGCCAGTAAGGGCGGCTCCGGCCTCGGCCTCGCCCTGGTCGCCCAGCAAGCCCAGTTGCATGGTGGACGAGCCTATTTCGACGAGGGCACGCTCGGCGGCATCCGCCTGGTCCTGGACCTTCCGGATCGTGTTTGATGTGCAGCGCCCGCGGCGCCGCACATCCCCTTAGTCAACTCTCAGAGAAATCCCATGGGCCCGGCCATAACTCGTGTTTAGGGTCTGCGGACGTGATCGGAAAACGCGCCCGCTGGGCACTTCTCGCCGTTGCTCTCCTCGCCGCCGGAGGGCTCGGCGCCGGAATCGCCGCGTATACCGGGTCCGATCGGGCCCCGAGGGCAATCGCCCTGGTCAATGCCGATACCGGGCCGACCGGTGCGCGCGTCGTCAAGGCGTTGCAGGAGGCTGGTGGCTACGAGTGGTCCGCCACCGCGCCGGGCGAGGCGAGCGTCGAGGACTACGCCGCGGTCATCACCCTGCCCGCCGACCTCACCGAGTCCATCGGCACCCTCGCCGGAGCGCGGCCGAAGCGGGCCGAGGTCACCGTGGATACGCACCAGGACGCCGACGCCGACCTGGTGAACGGCGCGGTAACCGAGGTGACGCGCCGGATCGGCGCGGTCGGGGTGGACGCCGCGCTCACCGCCGTCGCGCAGGCCCGGTCGCAGATGTCGCAGGTGCAGTTCACCGCCCAACTGCTGGGCGCGGGCGTCGACGCGGCCGCAGCCGGCGCCGGCCAGTTCAGTTCCGGCGCGGATCAGCTGCTCGGCTTCCTCGATTTCGCCCGCCAGGGCTCGGCACAACTCACTTCGGCGATCGCGCTGCTGAACGCGACCGTGGACGGCGCCGCCGCGCAGGCGAACCAGCTTGCCGCGGCGCTGGATTCGACCGGCATCACGATCGCGCAGGTGGAACGGACGGCGAATACGGTGAGCGGCGGACTCGACCAGGTTCTGCCGCTGCTGCGCGCGTTGCCCTTCGCGAACGATCCGGCGCTGGCCGACATCATCGGAAAGCTGGAAGCGCTGCGCGGCGTGTCCGGCCAGGCGGGCGCGCAGCTCACCGGCCTCGGCTCGCTCGTCGGCGGCGCGGTGGACCCGAACACCGATCTCGGCACCCTGCTCCGCACCGTCGTCGACCGCCTGACCAGCGCGAGCGCCCAACTGTCCGAAGGCGCGAAGCTGGCCGAGGGCCTGCCGCAACTCGCCGAGCAGGGCGGCGCCCAACTGGTCGGCGCCATCGGCCAGCTCACCGGCGGCGTCGCCCAGTTGCAGAACATCGTCGACAACCTGAGCACCCAGACCGACAAGGCCGTCGCCGCCCTCCCGCAACGCACCGGCACCCAGCAATCCGCCCTGGCGCTGGCCCTCACCGACCCGGTCGAAATCGTCCGGAAGTGAGCGGAATACGACGATGGCTCGTGCTCCGCAGTGCGGAGCACGAGCCATGTCATCGCTCTACCATCGTGTGCAGCCCCGGATCGCATCTCCCCTCGTGCGCAGCCGGCACCCTTGCGTGGCCGAGCGGGAAGTCGCCGTCGCCGGCGCTGCACCCGCTCAGTTCGCGCTGAGCAGGTCGATCACGAAGACCAACGTCTTGCCCGACAGCTTGTGACCCGCACCGGCCGGGCCGTAGGCCAGCTCCGGCGGGATGGTCAGCTGACGGCGGCCGCCGACCTTCATGCCGGGAATGCCGTCCTGCCAGCCCTGGATCAGGCCGCGCAGCGGGAAGGTGATGGACTCGCCCCGGTTCCAGGACGAGTCGAACTCCTCACCGGATTCGAATTCGACACCCACGTAATGCACTTCGACGGTGCCACCGGGCACGGCTTCCTTGCCGTCGCCTTCGATGATGTCCTTGATCACCAGCTCGGTGGGCGCGGGCCCTTCTTGGAACTCGATCTCCGGTTTGGTCATTCGGGCTATCCCCTTCGATAGATAGTGTGGGAATTCGGTCAGCGGTTGGTGATTTCGCGGTAATCGCGGGCGCCGTAGCCGGTGTAGATCTGCCGGGGACGGCCGATCTTCAAAGGCTCGCTGTGCATTTCGCGCCAGTGCGCGATCCAGCCGGGGAGCCGGCCCATCGCGAACAGCACGGTGAACATGCGGGTCGGGAAACCCATCGCCTTGTAGATGACGCCGGTGTAGAAGTCGACGTTCGGGTACAGGCGCCGCTGGATGAAGTAGTCGTCGGTGAGGGCGGCCTCTTCCAGGGCCTGGGCGATCTCGAACAGTTCGTCGGCGCCGCCCAGCTTGCTGAGGATGGCGTCGGCGTGCTTCTTGGCGATCGAGGCGCGCGGGTCGTAGTTGCGGTAGACGCGGTGTCCGAAGCCCATGAGCTTCACCCCGTCTTCCTTGTTCTTGACCTTGCGGATGAACTCCTTGACGTTGCCGCCGCTGGCCTTGATGCCGTCGAGCATCTCCAGCACGGCCTGGTTGGCGCCGCCGTGCAACGGGCCCCACAGCGCGTTGATGCCGCCGGACACCGAGGTGAACAGGTTGGCATCGGACGAACCGACCAGGCGCACGGTCGAGGTGGAGCAGTTCTGCTCGTGGTCGGCGTGCAGGATGAGCAGCATGTCGAGGGCGGCGGCGACCTCGGGGTCGACCTCGTAGGGCTCGGCCGGGAAGCCGAAGGTCATCCGCAGGAAGTTCTCCACCAGGCTCAGCGAGTTGTCCGGGTAGAGGAAGGGCTGGCCGACCGACTTCTTGTACGAGTAGGCCGCGATGGTGGGCAGCTTGGCCAGTAATCGGATGGTGGATAGCTCGACCTGTTCGGGGTCGCGCGGGTCCAGCGAGTCCTGGTAGTAGGCCGACAGCGCGTTCACCGCCGAGGACAGCACCGGCATCGGGTGCGCGTTGCGCGGGAAGCCGTCGAAGAACCGCTTCAGGTCCTCGTGCAGCAGGGTGTGGCGGCGAATCCGGTTGGTGAAGTCGTCGAGCTGGGCCGCGGTGGGCAGCTCGCCGTAGATCAGCAGGTAGCTGACCTCGATGAAGGTGGACGCCGACGCGAGCTGGTCGATCGGGTAGCCGCGGTAGCGCAGGATGCCCGCCTCACCGTCGATGTAGGTGATGGCCGACTTGGTCGGGGCGGTGTTCATGAAGCCCGGGTCGTACGTCACGTACCCGGTGCTGGCCAGCAGCTTCCCCAGCTCGATCCCGTCGTTGCCCTCGGCGGCCTTGGCGACCGTCATCGGGAACTCCCCGCCGGGATAGGAAAGGACCGGCTTGGCGTCGTCGTCGACGTTGATGATGTTCTCAGCGGGCACGGAAGGATCCCTCTCAGGCTAGAACCACAGGCACCGGCGCGGTCGGCGCACGATGCGCTTGCCTCAACGCTAGCCGTTCACCGACGCGGACAATACCGGAGGGTAGTCCTGCCGCGGCTCACAAACACATCCCGGCGCGGTGAAGTTCCGCGGCCGCGCCGATACGCGGTTACCCGGCGTTAGCGGTGCACGTCAGACGGCTATTTCAGCAGGAGCGCGACGAACACGGTAACGCGTGAACGCCGGAAAGGCGATCGCCGCGATCACTACGCCCACCACCACGAGCACACCTCCTCCCCCGGCAGCCACGGCAGTACCCAGGCTCGCCGCCGCGAAACCGTGGGCAACATCACCGACGCGCGGGCCACCCGCGACAACCACGGTGAACACGCCTTGCAGCCGCCCGCGCAGGTCGTCGGTGGCGACGGTCTGCAGCATGGTGACCCGCAACGCGGCCGAGACCATGTCTACCGCACCGCCGAAGGCCGAGCAGGCCAGCGCGATCCACAGCCCGGCGCCGAGGCCGAGTCCGTGCCCGGTGAACCCGACGGCGACGCCGAATCCGACCATGGCCACGCCCCACAGCGCGATGCAGACCAGCACGGCGAGGCCCTGGCGGCGGATGCGCGGAATCCAGCCGGAGAACACGCCGCCGAGCACAGCGCCCGCCGACATCGAGGCGAACAGCAAACCGAGAGCGACGCCGCCGGTGGCCGGGTCACCGAAGGTCTCGTGCGCGATCTGCGGGAAGAGTGCCCGCGGCATGCCGAACACCATGGCGATCACGTCCACCGCGAACGACGCGAGCAGCACCCGCTGGGTCGCGAGGTACCCGAAACCCTCCAGCACCGTGCGGAACCCCGCGCGGCGCACCGTTCCGGTCGGCGGCAGGGCGGGCAGCCGCCAGACCGCCCAGAGCGTGGCCAGCAGCGCGATGGCGTCGATCAGGTAGAGCGTGGCGAGGCCGACGATCGGGATCAGCGCGCCCGCGAGCACCGGCCCCGCGATCGCGCCGAACTGCATCACCGTCATGTTCAGCGAATTGGCAGCGGCCAGTTGACCTTCCGGCAGCAGGCGCGGGATGGTCGCGCTGCGGGTCGGCTGGTTCACCGCGAAGAACGCCTGCTGCACCGCGAGCAGGCCGAGCACGATCCACACGTTGTCCATCCCGGCGGCCGCTTGCAGCCAGAAGGCGAGCGCGGTGAGCCCGGTGCCGGAATTGGTGATCAGCAATAGTTTGCGCCGGTCCAGCACGTCGGCGAGCGCGCCGCCCCACAGGCCGAACACGATCAGCGGCACCAGGCCGAACAACCCGGCCAGGCCGACGTAGCCGGAGCTGCCGGTGATCTGGAAGATCTGCTGCGGCACCGCGACGATGGACAGCTGCGCACCGATCATGGTGACGATGCCCGAGGTCCACAGGCGTCGGAAGTCCGGATGGCGCAACGGGGTTGTGTCGGCGAGCAGTTTCACCGGCGGCAGCGTATCCAGTCCACTTGCCGGGTTCGACGCGAGAATTCTCACGCGTGGGGTGAATACCTCAGGGTTGCAAGCGTTCCACCGTGGACGTGTCGTCCTCGATCCGCACCCGGATGCGGTTGTGCAGCCGGCCGCGGCGCCCCTGCCAGAACTCGACCTCGTCGGGATGGAGCAGGAATCCGCCCCAGTGCGGCGGCACCGGGATCTCGTCGACATCGGCGAATCGCGCGGTCGCCTCGGCCAGTGTGCGGTCCAGTTCGGCCCGCGAGCCGATCGGCTTGGACTGGCGTGACGCCCAGGCGCCCAGCTGTGAGTCCCGTGGCCGGGATCGCCAGTACGCCGCCGTGGTCTCGGTGGGCACCCGCTCCACCGTGCCGCGCAGGTGCACCTGCCTGCCCAGGGCGGGCCAGACAAAGGTGACCGCGGCGTACGGGACGGCGGCCAGCTGGGCGCCCTTGTCCGAGTCGTAGTTCGTGTAGAAGATCACACCGTCGGGCGAGAGCCCTTTACACAGCACGGTTCGCGCGACCGGCCGGGGTGTGCCGTCCACGACCGAGACCGTGGCCAGCACCATGGCGTTCGGTTCGGCGATGCCGACCGCGGTGGCCTGTTCGATCCAGTGCCGCAGCAGCGGCTCCCAACCGCCGGCCAGCCAGGTCTCGTCCAGGTCGACGTCCTCGTTGCCGCCGTGCGGCAGCCCGCCGTAGTCCACCCGCATGGCGGCGAGATCGGTGCTCGGCGCGAAGTCGGCGGCTTGCGGTCCGCGAGGTGAATTGTCCAGGTCACGCATGGGCCAGACGTTACTCCGGGGTAGCGAGGGTCTAAGGTTTTGGTGATCGGCATGTACTCGTCAAATCCGACATCTTCCCAGCGGCGAGAACGTGCGACCCAAGCGCAAGGAGAGTCGCAACATGACTACCAGCCCCGCGGTTTCCGGTGGGCAGGCCACCGTCCCCAGCGATTTCGTCAGTGGCCTGGAGGGCGTGGTTGCTTTCACCACCGATATCGCCGAACCCGACAAGGACGGCGGCGCGCTGCGCTACCGCGGCGTCGACATCGAAGACCTGGTGGAAAGCCAGGTGACCTTCGGTGACGTGTGGGCCCTGCTGGTGGACGGATCGTTCGGCCGGGGCCTGCCGCCGGCCGAGCCCTTCCCGCTGCCCGTGCACACCGGTGACGTGCGCGTCGACGTGCAGGCGGGCCTGGCCATGCTGGCGCCGATCTGGGGCTACCAGCCGCTGCTGGACATCGATGACGAGACCGCGCGGGAGAACCTGGCCCGCGCTTCGGTGATGGCGCTGTCCTACGTCGCGCAGTCCGCGCGCGGCATCTACCAGCCCGCCGTCCCGCAGAAGAAGATCGACGAATGCACCACGGTCACCGCGCGCTTCATGACCCGATGGAAGGGTGACCCCGACCCGCGCCACACCGAAGCCATTGACGCCTACTGGGTCTCCGCCGCCGAGCACGGCATGAACGCCTCCACCTTCACCGCCCGGGTGATCGCCTCGACCGGCGCCGACGTGGCGGCCTCACTGTCCGGCGCGATCGGCGCCATGTCCGGTCCGCTGCACGGCGGCGCGCCCGCGCGCGTGCTCCCGATGATCGAAGAGGTCGAGCGGACCGGCGACGCACGTGCGCTGGTGAAGGGCATTTTGGACCGCAAAGAGAAGCTGATGGGCTTCGGCCACCGGGTGTACCGGGCCGAGGACCCGCGCGCCCGGGTGCTGCGCGCCACCGCGAAGCGCTTGGCCGCCCCGCGCTACGAGGTCGCCGCCGCGCTGGAGCAGGCCGCGCTCGCGGAGCTGCGCGAGCGGCGTCCGGACCGCGCCATCGAGACCAACGTGGAGTTCTGGGCCGCGGTGATCCTGGACTTCGCCGAGGTGCCCGCGCACATGATGCCGGCCATGTTCACCTGTGGCCGCACCGCGGGCTGGTGCGCGCACATCCTGGAGCAGAAGCAACTGGGCAAGTTGGTCCGCCCGGCCGCCATCTACACCGGGCCCGGTCCACGCAAGCCCGAGGATGTCGCGGGCTGGGCGTCGGTCGCCCACAGGTAGCCGACAGCGCACGACGGCCACGAGCCGGAGGGGTCGGCGGAAGAGTCTGTCCCGCAGCCAGATCCGGCTCGACAAGCGCTGGATCGCTGCGAACCGGGCGCGGGCCGCGCAGATGGCCCGCTGTTCGAGTTGGCCGCTCTCGGTGATGCTTCACTCCTCGAGCGATGCGGCCCAGTCGACGGCGACGGTTTCGCCGCGGTCGACCTCGAAGAAGGCGACCTCCAGGTGCTGGCCGAGATCGACCAGACCGATGGCGGTCAGCGGCACCGGCTGGACCAGGCGGACCCGCCACGGCTCCGCCTCGTCCCAGGCGCGCAGTTCGAGCTCGAGGCGCAGCACGGGGTCGTCGCGGCCGGAGTAGTCGGCCGCGACCGGCGCGGCGGCGAGCACGGTGGCGGCGGCGCGGCGGCCGTCGGCGAGAATCTTCGCGATGCTCGCCCGTCCCGACTCCTCGATGTCTGGCACGTACAGCACCAGGCGCCCGCGGTCGCCCGGGTCCACCCGGCAGCACACGACGTCGCCGGGCTGCATCCATTCCAGGTCGGCTTCCGTCACCCGTTGGCGCACCCGGGTCTCGTAGGGGAACTCCCCATCCAGCTGTACCCGGACCCAGAACACATGGCCGGGTTCGGTGCGCCGCGGCCGCGCGCCGAGAACGGTCGCCGACCCGGGGTCCCCGCGAATCAGCAACTCCCGGCGCATGGAATCCGAGACCGTCGCGCCGCGCAGCCGGATATTTCGCATCCGCTCGCGCAGTCGCCACCCCGAGTTAGCCGACGGCATGCCCATGGGCGCCTACGTTAGCCGGAGTGTGGGCGACGTCACAGCGACACCACCGACTACCCTGTTCGCCATGACCTCTGCGTTTCCGACCATTCCCGACGATCTCAAGCCCGCCGACGGACGGTTCGGCTGCGGCCCCTCCAAGGTGCGCCCGGAGCAGCTGCAGACGCTGGTGAACGTCGGCGCCTCGGTGTTCGGAACCTCGCATCGGCAGAAGCCGGTCAAGGACGTGGTCGCGCGGGTGCGCTCGGGTCTGCGTGACCTGTTCGGCCTTCCGGACGGCTACGAGGTGGTGCTCGGCAACGGCGGCACCACCGCGTTCTGGGACGCCGCGGCGTTCGGCCTGGTCCGGGAGCGCTCGCTGCATCTGACCAACGGTGAGTTCAGCTCGAAGTTCGCCGCCGTGACCAAGGGCAACCCGTTCATCGGCGACCCGATCGTGGTCTCGGCCGAGCCGGGCAGCGCGCCAGAGCCGGTGTCGGACCCGTCGGCGGACCTGATCGGCTGGGCACACAACGAGACCTCCACCGGTGTCTCCATCCCGGTGCAGCGTCCGGCGGGTTCGGAGCACGCGTTGATCGCCATCGACGCCACCTCCGGCGCGGGCGGTCTGCCGGTGACCATCACCGACGCCGACGTCTACTACTTCGCACCGCAGAAATGCTTCGCCTCCGACGGCGGCCTGTGGGTGGCGCTGATGAGCCCCGCCGCGCTGGCCAGGGTCGAGGAGATCAAGGCGTCGGGCCGCTGGACACCCGATTTCCTGTCGCTGCCGATCGCGATCGACAACAGCACCAAGGACCAGACCTACAACACCCCGGCCCTTGGCACCTTGCTGCTGTTCGCCGATCAGATCGAGTGGCTGAATGCCAACGGCGGCTTGGACTGGGCGGTCAAGCGGACGCTGGACTCCTCGTCGCGGCTGTACTCCTGGGCCGAGTCGAGCGAGTACGCCACCCCGTATGTCACGAACCCGGCGCACCGCTCGCAGGTGGTCGGCACCATCGACTTCGCCGACTCGGTCGACGCGGCCGCGGTGGCGAAGGTGCTGCGCGCCAATGGCATCGTGGACACCGAGCCCTACCGCAAGCTGGGCCGCAACCAGCTGCGCATCGGCATGTTCCCGGCCATCGATCCGGACGACATCAGCCAGCTGACCCGTTCCATCGACTGGGTCGTGCAGAATCTCGGCTGACCGCCGCACATTTCGGCCCCACGGCCGCAACACGCCCGGGATCGACACGCCGAAAAATTATGCGCGGCGGGTCGAATAGAGCAGATTAGCGGGGCACGGGAGTCGCGCTGGCGATTTCCGTGCCGCGTGTCCTGCCCCATGAATCTCAGATGTGCACTACTGTTTCGAAAAGTGGGCGGTGTCGCGAGTCGACGCGATAAGGAGGTAACGGTGCGTGAACTTCGAGTGATCGGGGTGACGCCCGACTCCACGCACATCGTGTGTATCGACACCGAGTCCGGTCAGAAGTTCCGGCTTCCCGCCGACGACAAACTGCGAGCCGCCGCGCGCGGAGACCTTGCCCGATTCGGCCAGATTGAGATCGAAATGGAAGCAACTATGCGTCCCCGCGATATCCAGGCCCGTATTCGCGCAGGGGCCTCCGTGGAACAGGTCACCGAAGAATCCGGAATGCCGGCCAGCCGCGTCGAGCGGTTCGCCTATCCGGTTCTGCTCGAGCGGGCCCGTGCCGCCGAACTCGCCCAGAAAGCGCACCCCGTGCGTCCCGACGGCCCCGCCGTGGAAATGCTCATCGACGTGGTCACCGCCGCTTTCACCGCGCGCGGGCACAACATCGAGGGCGCCGAGTGGGACGCCTGGAAAGACGAGAAGGGGTACTGGGTCGCCCAACTGCAGTGGCAGAACGGGCGTTCCGAGATCGCCGCGCACTGGCGTTATCAGCCGGACGCGCACGGCGGCTCGGTGTCCCCGCTCGACGACCCGGCCTCCGATCTGATCGATCCGGACTTCGGCCGCGCGCTGCGCGGGCTGGCGACGATCCTGCCCGCCGAGCCGGAACCGGCCGCGGCACAGCCGGAGCCGGTGGCCGAACCCCGGCCTGCCCCGGCCACCCCGCCTGCGCGCCCGGCGAGCCGCCAGACCCAGCCAACCCTGGACGAGTACTACGAACCGCGCGCCGTCGCGGCCGGAGGCAGCTCCGCGGCGATCACCGCGGGCACCGCCACGACGCCCGCCGCGTCCAGCACCACGCCTTCCGCTGGCGGTAACACGGCGCCCGCCAACGGGGCCGCGGCGGCAACGACCTCCGGCGCGGCAACGACCTCCGGCGCTGCCGCGGACACCGCCCCGTCCGCACCCGCCGCTCCGACACCCGCCACCGAGGAGCCCGCGAAGCCCGCGGCCAAGACTCCCGCGAAGCCCAGCCGCAGCAAGCGCGGCAAGGCTCCGATGCCGTCCTGGGAGGACGTGCTGCTCGGAGTGCGCAGCTCCGGTCACTGAGTTGGGCACCCTGCTCCGTTCATAAGTCGGGGCTGCGGATTCGCTCTCACGTCGTGCGTCGAATGTGCGGCTTGGCAACGCGAAACGGCGGCGCGGTACGCCTGAAGACCCGGAGAGGCCGGGGAGCACCCAACGCAGGGCCTGAACGCATACCGCAACTCCGGTCACTGAGTTGGTCGCACGTGCGGGGAACAGTTCCGCCTAGGATCGTGGATACTGATTTCGCGAGCACATGGGTAACTCACCGGGAACGCCCAGAACCCGAGTGGCACCCCACGCAGGACCTGAACGCAAATCCCGCGTCCCTGACTTGTACGGCCTGAATACGCGGAGAGGCGGTACAGCCATGCTTTCGAAGGCTTCGTCGCTGTGGTATGTCGACGCACCCGATCCGTTGGCGGTCCTGCGCGCGAACCACGACCCGGACCCCGAAGCCGCACTGGCACTGGCGAAGCAACTGCACGACGACTGCGATGTACGGCCGATCATGGTCGGTACGCTCGCCGGTTGCGCGGGCCCGGAAGCCGGTCAGGTGTACATCGGTTGCTATCCCGGCGTCACCGTGCTGTGTTCGGCGCAGGCCGCGCGCATCCATCCGACCGAGATCCCGGAGTTGCTGGTGCGCCCGCTGGCCTCCGAACACACCTACCTGGTTTCCTTCGACGCGAAGCACGGCTGGGGCGCGTTCGCGCACTGGGAGCGTGGGGAACTCCGCAGGTCGTTCAGCTCGACCCGGGTGAACATCCTGGAGGACGAGGGACTTCCGCTGGTGTGGGAGCGGCCGTACTGGGCGGGCGAGCATCCGGTCCGGTGGCGCGCGGGCGAGTTGCCCGACCCGCAGACGCTGCCGTTCGATCCGCCCGACTTCGCCGACACCGCCAATAACGAATGGCTCGGCTTCCACTACCGCGCACCCGCCGCGTCCGGCGCGCTCGTGCCGGGTGATGTCCCCGTCTGCGGATTCACGCTCTACCCCAAGGGCCACGCGCCCGAGCCCGAGAGACGGGTCCCGGCCGACGGGGACGCGCATGCGGCGCAGCGCAAGCGGGGCCTGTTCGGCTGGCTGCGCGGGCACGACCGGGTCCTCTAGCGGGCCGGGCGCGTCCGGCTTCGCCCATCACGCAGCGAGCGCGCCGATCAGCAATATCGTCCATCCGAGCAGCACACCCGCCGCGACGCCGCCGACCACCCACCGGATCACCGGGGCGAAGCGCCACCGCCACGCGGTAGGCGCGGCGCCGCCCGCCGCGACCAGATTCACCACCACCGCGAGCACCGGGTGCACCTCGGCCAACGCGGCGCCGAAGGAGTACACCGCGACCGCCGACAGCAGCGCCACCATGGTCGCCACGGTGACCCCGGCGCCCCATGGCGTCGGGTCCTGGTAGGACGGGTACGCACGATACGGACCGGTCACGCGGTCCTCACCCGCTCGTAGAAGGCCATGGCCGCCGCGGTCGCGACATTGAGCGAGTCGGTGCCGGGCGACATCGGGATGCGCGCCCGGATGTCGGTGGCCCGCATGGCCTCCTCGGTCAGTCCCGGACCCTCGGCCCCGAGCAACAACGCCACCCGCTCCCCCGTCATCGCCGTCGCCAGATTTTCCGCCGCCGGATCAGGGGTGAGCGCGACGACCTGGAATCCCTTGCGCCGCAGTATATCCAGTCCACCCGGCCAATTGGGCACGGAAGCGAAGGGCACCCGCAGTACGTGACCCATCGACACCCGCACGGCACGGCGGTAGAGCGGGTCGGCACAGCGGTCGCCGAACAGGATCGCATCTGCTCCGAGTCCGGCCGCGTTGCGGAACATCGCGCCGAGGTTCTCATGATCGTTGACGCCTTCGAGCACCGCGACGGTCCGCACCTGCTCGATCACCTCGGTCACATCGAGTTCCACCGGACGCCGGGCGATGGCGAGCACGCCGCGATTGAGATGGAAGCCGACCACCTCGGCCATCACCTCGGCCGAGGTGCGGTAATACGGAGCATCGACCGCGACCAGGTCGTCGGCCAGTTCGGCGCGCCTGCGCTCCACACCGAGCAGCGCGATCGGGGTGAATCGTGAATCGAGCATCCGCTGGACGACCACGACGCCCTCGGCGATCACCAGTCCTTTGCGACCGGGCAGATCGGGTCTACGGTCGGCCGACTTGAGATCGCGGAAGTCATCGACCCTGGGGTCGGCGGGATCATCGATATCGATCACTTCGGCCACGGCTCCATCCTGCCGGGCGGCTCCCCCCGAGACCGAATCGACGGTCGCTCCGCGGTCGCCGGCGCCGAGGAAAATCCGATGCGGTCGCGTGCGGGAACGTGGGATCGTCGAGGCATGACCCCTCCGGGAATCACGATTCGCTCCGCCGTGGAGGACGACGCGCCCGCGATCATGACGCTGGTGGAGACCTCCTTCGGCACCCGCTACGACCCGGCGGAGCTGGACCGGATACCGCTGCTGTTTCCACAGCGGAACTCGATCGTCGCGGTGGCGGACGGACAGATCGTCGGGCACGTCCAGTCCACCACGCTGACGGTGACGGTGCCCGGCGAACGGACCGTGGAGGTGTGCGGCATCGCCGGTGTCGGTGTCGCGCCCACGCATCGGCGGCGCGGCATCCTCCGCGCCATGTACACCGAACAGCACCGGCGCGTCGAGGCGGCGGGCCTGCCGCTGACCATGTTCACTGCCAGCGAGGGCGGCATCTACGGTCGTTTCGGCTACGGCCCGGCGACGCGGGAGAACGCGGTGACCATCGCGCGCCGACTCGCCGAATTCCTGCCGTCGGCACCGGACCCGGGCGGGGTCACGCTGCGCGCGCCGCACGACATGCGCACCGCGGCGGAGACGATCTACGACCGCTGGCGCAGGTTGGTGCCGGGCGGGCAGGTGCGTCCGACCGCCAGCTGGGACATCCTGTTCGATGACCCGCAACGCTTTCGCGACGGCGGCAGCGACCTGTTCGCGCTGCTGCACGCCGACGGCTACACGCTCTATCGCTTCCACTCCGCCGATCTGGCGAGAACGGTCGAGGTCGTCGAGCTGCGCGCGGTCACCGCGGAGGCGCACGCGGCGCTGTGGCGGGCCCTGCTCGGACTGGATCTGGTTCAGCAGGTCGAGGCCGTGCTCACCGACCACGACCCGCTGCCCTACCTGCTCACCGATCCGCGACTCGTGCGCACGAAGGCCCGCTACGACGGACTATGGCTGCGCCTCATGGATATTCCCGCCGCACTGGCCGCGCGCGCGTACGCGGCCGACCTGGATGTGGTGCTGGAGGTGAGCGACCCCTTCCGTAACGCGGGTGGCACCTTCGCGCTGCGGGTGCGGGACGGACAGGCGGACTGCGAACCCACCGACCGTGCCGCCGACATCGAACTCGGCATCGACGTCCTCGGCAGCATGTACTTCGGCGCGTACCCCGCCCGGCTGTTCGCCGCCGCGAACCGGTTGCGGGCCAAGGATTCCGCCCACCTGCGCGCGTTCGAGGACGCGTTTCGCGCCGAGCGGGACGCGGTACTCGGTTGGTTCTTCTGACCTCGGCCCGCGTCCCGCCGCCGGGAAGGACAACGATGTCCGAATCGGCGCGGAGCTGGCATGCTGGTGTCATGAAGCCGATTCAGTTGGTTCTCAACATCCTGTGGCTCATCTTTGCCGGGTTCTGGCTGGCGCTGGGCTACATCGCGGCTGGGATCATCTGCTTCATCCTGATCATCACCATTCCCTTCGGGATCGCGTCCTTCCGGATCGCGGTCTACGTGCTGTGGCCGTTCGGCCGGACCACGGTGGAGAAGCCCGGCGCCGGCGCGGGCTCGCTGATCGGCAACATCATCTGGTTCATTGTTGCCGGATGGTGGCTGGCGCTCGGTCACCTACTGACGAGTATTCCGCTGTTCGTGTCGATCATCGGCATCCCGTTCGGTTGGGCGAACCTAAAATTGATACCGATTTCGCTGTTCCCGCTGGGCCGCGAAATCGTGGACAGCGATCAGCCCTTCGCGGCTCGATAAGGAGCGCGGCCGCTTCGGTCGGCCGACCTCGGCTCATTCTGCCTTGGCGTTCAGAATAGTGATCTATATCACAGGTTGTTAACGAAACGGCGTCCAAGTGCGAAAGTTAGCTAGAAGGTAACTGACTTGCCAGTGCCCCTGCGCCTCGATGCGGGCCGAGCCGACCTCACCAGGAGGGCTCCACCATGACCGACCGCCCAGCTCCACCGGCCGACCAGGACACCGCGCGACTCGCGCCGATCGCGGTGGCGCTCGGGCTGCTGCTGCTCGTTGCCGCGGGCACCCAGCTCACCCACCTGCCGAGGTGGTCCGACGACTACGGCGTGCTGGTCTACCCTGCGTTCGTCCTCTACCTGGCGAGCACGGCCCGGCTGCTGTGGTGGGGCACCAAGACCAGCGTCCGGCTCATCCGCACCGGACGCTGACCCGATGTCGCGGCGACAACCATGACGAATCTCGTTGCGGGCGTGACCGCTATTCCGATTCCGCGACGATCTGCTTCATGATCGCCACGGCGCGGCTGAGGACGACGAGCTGGTCCTCGGTGAGTGCTGACAGCTGTTCGGTCATCCACGCCTCGCGGGCGCTGGTTTCGTCGGCGATGAGCGCACGCCCCGACGGAGACAACGAGACGATGATCTGACGGCCATCGGTCGGATGCGGATTGCGCTCCACCAGGTCGAGATCGGTGAGCGACGCGATCACACGGGTCATCGACGGCGGCTGGACGCGCTCCTTCGCCGCCAGGGCCCCCGGCGTCATCGCACCCTCCCGCGCGAGCGTCGCGAGCGCCGAGAGCTGAGTCAGCGAGATCTGCGAGTCGGCACGACGTCCGCGCAGGTGTCGCGTCAGTCGAACGACCGCCAGCGACAGCTCACCAGCGAGGACGCGAAGATCCGATGGCGTTGTCACAGTGGCAAACGATACGCCGACCGCCGCACGGCGAGGCCGGTTCTCGCCGCTAGAGGGCCACCTCGCCGCTGCTCGGCGGCCTACGTCCGGCGGCACCCCCATTCCCCGGCCACCTCCGCTTTCGGCACAGCACGGTGCGAGAGTGCGGACCGACTGCGCCCATTAGGCTGGGTGCGTGACGCAGAATGTCCCGCAACTTCCACCGCGGCTGACCGATCCGCGCCCCGTGCTCGCGGTCGGCAGCGCGCTGTGGTTGCTCGCCACCGTGGTGGTGTGGGTGGGCGGCGGCCGGTGGGAGGCGGCGCGCCCGGTGTGTCTGATGGGACTCGTGGTCGGCGTGCTCGCCCTCGTCATCTACCTGGTCCAGCGCCGCGGGGCGCGACGCGGCGACAAGGGCGCGCAGACCGGTCTGTAGCCGGCCGGGTCAGGCCCCGCCCACTTCGAATTCGTCGGTGACCCCGGTGAACGGGTGCAGTGCGCCGTCGAGACCGAGACGGGTCGCGTAGTGCTGGAAACGGTAGCGGCCCGGAGCGGCGTCGAGGGGAATGTCCCAGGTGAATCGGGCCATCGACGTCGCGGTGCCGTGCTTGCTCCAGAAGAACTTCACCGCCCACTCGCCCTCGTTGGCCACCCGCACCCACTCGCCGGAGGCATTCCTGCGCTGCACTTCCAAGAACGTGCCATTGCGGCGGTTGTCGTGCTTGGGATGCGCCGAGACGAATTCGGCCACTACTCGGCCGCCACGGCCGTAGAACGGGTCGGGCTGCACGAGCACCTCGCCGAAACCACGGCCGGGCACGGCGACATCCGGTTCGGCGCCAGGTTGGAAATTCGGCTGGAGATGCGAAACGTCGCGCGGCGCCGGGCCACGCGGCACGTGCTGCCGGGTGGCGAATGCCATAGCCAGACGGGTGAATTCCTGCTGATAGGCGCACAGCGTGTAGCGGCCGAACAGTGTCGACGCGCCCTCGTACTGCTGGGAGTCGTATTCCTCGGGCGTCGTGACGTATTCGTGATAGGCGTTCGCGTAACCCTGCATCAGCACCTGATCCAGCGGAACGTTCAGCACCTGCGCGACGGCACGACGGATCCGCAGACCGGACGTAATCGTGAATTCGCCTCCCGCGGCGGCCAAATAGAGCGCACCGATGCGAACGAGCTGAATCGGCAATACATTCGGCACCCATGCGACCGGAGGCAGCAGTCCGAGCGGCGCGGCGATCACCTTGGGGGCCTGCGCATCCGCCAGCCAGGCCGGTGCGGGCTGAGCGGGATCACCGAGCGACCCGGAGAACGGGTTGCGCACGCCCTCCGGCACGGGTCCGCCGGGCAGGCCTGGGCCGTCCTCGACGCTGCCCGCGATGAGCGAAACACCCGCGGCGGCCGGTGCGGTGCAATGCGGCCGGCCATCGGGCGTGAAACGACCGTCCACGGCGATGTCGGCCAAGTCGATGTAGCAGAGCACGGCATCGACCGGTCCCGCGATCGAGCGTGCCCGAGCCACGGCCGCTTTGGATGCCAAGTACTGCCGCTCGCCGAGGGTACGGGTGTTCTCGAACTCGTCCTCGGTGGGTCCAGAACCCGGCCGCAGGTTCAGATTCGGGGACATGTCGCCCGCGTTGGTCTGCGCGAAGGCGGCGACGAACGAGGCCTTGCCATCCAGGTACCGCACGCCGTGCTCGGTGTGCTCGCAGGAGAACGAGGCGTAACCCTTGTTGTCCGAGCTGATCAGATGGTTCGCGTTGGTCATCGAGGTGTTGTGGGTGGCGAACCAGGTGATCGTCCCGACCGTAGCGCCTCCCTTGCGCAGGGCGAGAACGGTCACCGCGGGATCGATGGCATCGGGGAAGTGTTGTTTGTCCTCGGGCGGATTGAGTTCCCAGGCCACCCGGGAGCGATTCACGCTTGCGTCGTGCAGTTCACCGCGGCCGACCGCAAGGGAGCCGGGGCCGAGATCGGCGTGCGCGGCGGCGATCGCCTCGACGATCCCGTTCACCTCGGCGTCGTACACCTGCTGCTGGAAGCCGAGGATGGACAGGTTGTAGGCATAGTCGTTGCTGGAGCCACCGCAGGTCGCGTGCGAATGCGTCGAGGTGAGCAGGACGTTCTGCTCGGTGTACAGATCGCCGAAGCGCCGAGACAATTCGGTCAGCACGCCCCGGTGCACGGACTGGAAGATCATGCCGTTCTCGGCGACCACGAAGACCACCCGTCGCCCGGCACCGCCGATGATGAACGCCCTGGCCCGCGGACGCAGGTGAATGCCTGCGGTCTGCTGCTCGAGCTGGGAGTAGCCCATCATGCCGCATTCGGCGGCCGGTCCAGTGATGTCGGAGAGGCCGATGCCGATCTCGTAACCGCCGGAATCGGGCGCGGCGCCCGCCGGAGCGCCGAGTGCGTCGCTGATTACCGGCACTGTGGCGGCCGCGAGCGTCGCCGAACCGATCGCCGTTGCGGCCAGAACAGTTCTGCGCGCCACCGGCATACCCGTCTCCCTTCCGTCCGATGCAGCGAACCACACAACTGGTCACTCGTCCAGTCCAAATTTTTCGGTCCGCGAATTGACTGCGCGCGCAGTGCGCGCTTAACTCCCTTGGGTGTCCTCCCGATTGAGCGTCGAAGAACGACGGGCCCACCTTATCGAGGCCGCGATCGGCCTTGCCGAAAAAAAGGGCGTTGCAGGCGTGACCACGCGCGATGTCGCCCAGGCGGCTGGTGTCTCGCTCGGTGTGGTGCATTACTGTTTCGAAAACAAGGACGCGCTGATGACCGAGCTGGTCAAAGCGTTGTCTATGGAATTGCGCGATTCCGTCGACGCGAACGAAGCGGTTTGGCAAGACATCGAAAGTGGAAAAGAAGCCCTTCAAAAATTGGTTCGCGCCGGACTGGAACTCATGTGGCTCAACATAGAAGCCACACCGGAACGACAGCTGCTCACGTACGAAACGACCACTTACGCACTGCGTGAAGGCGAACAGACTCCGGCGAAACTCGCGATCGCGCGCGAGCAGTACAACTTCAACGACTCCACCGTCGCCGACATCCTGGAGCACGCACGCGACGCGACGGCCACCCGGTGGTCGGTCCCGGTGCAGACGCTGAGCCGGTTCACCCTCAACGTCATCGACGGTGTCGTGCTGCGCTGGCTGGTGGACAACGACAGCGAAAGCGTACGGGGGCAGCTGGATCTGCTGAGCGAGATGATCACCAGCTACGCCGAGCAGTAGGCCGCGGCTCAGCTGCGCGGACGCGGCGCACGGACGTGGACGGTCGAGCCGGCACGCCACCAGGGCACCGCGACCGTGGACTTGATCGCGCCGCTCAACCGCACCAGTAGATCCTCGTGCAGCACCAGCTCGCCGTCCTGCGCGGGCAGGGTGAACAGCTGGCGCAGCACGACGCCCAGTGGCTCCACCGCCCAGGTAGTCCGCCGTCCCGCGTCGACGACCTCGGCGGTGACGGCCTCCGAGACCAGCGGCAGATCGAGCAAAGCCGCCAGGGCCGAGGCGGTTTCGGCGTCGCCGACCACCAAGCGGTCCGGTGGTACGGCCAGGCCGAACCACGGCTGATCGAGGACGAACGCGTCGCCCGGATCGACCACGGCGCCGGATAGCGCGCGCACGCGATCGGGCGGGTCTAGGGTGGTGAGATCCAGCAAGTTCGCGGCGACGGCAGCGGACAAACGGGCGTGGGTACGCGAAATGATCTCCGGTACAGGCGCTTTGGACGGGTCGGCGAGCGCTTCCAGCAGCGTGGCAGCCAGCTCGCCGGTGATCGCGTCCGGGTTTGCCAGAACGGCGCGGAAAGCGTCGGGGTCGACGTCCGACACGGCGAAAGCCGGTAGCAGTCCGGCGAATTCGATGTCGGCGGGATGGCGGAACAGTCCCAGCGGAGTGCCGTCGATCCGTGCGTATCCGCGCAGCCACCACGCGGTGTAACCATCGGCGCCGGCCAGCAGGCGGCGCGTCCGCGGGGTTGCCGCCAACTGCCGCAGCGCCTCCGGCCACGCGGCGTCGTCCACCAAGTCGAGGTCACGGACCGCGGCCAGCTCCGGCGGATCGTCCGGCAGCGTCGACCACCAGCGTTCCTCGTCGTCCAAGTCGTGGTCCGGTCCGGTCGGATCGGCCTCGACGAGCACACTGAAATCCCAGCCCACGCCGATGGCGCGCAGCGCGTCCGCGCCGTAACGATCCACCAGCTCGGGGTCGACCGTCCCGAACGGCGCGTCCGCGACCAGCAGATCACGCAGCGGCGCACCGGGCAGCAGCAGTTCGTCGGTGGGCAGCGCTTCACCCTCGGCGCTGGGCAATTCGAGCAGCCCGAGCCAGGACGGCAACGCGGCCTGGTCGGCGTTCGCGGCGAGACGAAGGACGGCGTCGGCGGTGTCGGGATCGCCGGGGTGATCCTCCAGGTCGGCGCGCAAGGCCGGATCGCTCAACAGTTCCTCGGCGGTGGCCGACCGCGCACCGAGCCGCGCCAGCAGCGGATGCATCGCTTCCGGATGCGCCAGCCTGGCCCAGTGCACCGGGATCGCTACCTCGAGGTGGTCGTCCAGCACCACCGTGCGCGGACCGGTGACGAGCCTGCCGTCGGCCAGCGGCACCGCCAGCGCCCCGAGTTCCTCCGCCGCGAGGGGATCGACCACGAAGGGCTCCAACGCCGAGTAGAACGACCGCCACCACGTCGGGGGCCGCTCCAGCCCGCTGGACAACTCCGCGAGGCGGGCCAATCCGATCCGGTGCACGTCGAGCACGCCCATCGCCTCGGCCTGTGGCCGCCCGGAGAGCTCCGGGATCACCAACGGACCGATCACGTCGTCGAGCAGCGCGGCCAATTCCGTGGTCAGACCGGTGAAAACGGATGCCCGGGTGGGAACCGCGATGTCGAACGGCTGGGCCTGCCGCACGGTTGGCGGCGTACCGCCGAAGCCGAACTCAGCCTCCGATCCGCTGGGCACTTCGGCGCATTCCGAGGTCTCCAGCCCGGTGCCCGGCAAGTCATTCGCCGAGCCCGACATGTCGCCGCTGGTAACGACGGGAAGCCACGGGCGAGTTTGCAATTCGCGGATCAGAGCTTCGCGGAGCAGACCATCGGCCTCGCTCCGGGCGAAACCGGGCGCAGGAACGAGCACGAGGCGGTCGCGCGGCGCAAGAGCGCGCGCGAAGTCGGCATATCCTTCGGCCAGCTCGCCCAGGCGGGCGCCGGGCAATAATCTCCGGCGATCCGGTTGCATCGCGATATCGGCGATGAGCAGCGCGGGCAGCGACAGTTCCTCATCGGACCTGGTCGGCGCCCGGAGCACGTCCGCGGCCGCGGCCACCGGCTTGCCGTCGTGCACCGGCAGCAGCCAGCGGGCGCGGGGCGTGCGGTACTGCCACCAGGTCCGTTGTTCGCTGCCGGGGCCGTCGACGTACACCTCGTGCATGCCGTCGCCCATGTCCTCGGCACTGCTGACGAATTCGTCCGTGCCGATCCGGATGCGTTGCAAGGCGGGCAGTTCCAGCAGCAGGTCGACGGCTTCCGCGCGCATCGCGGCCAGCAGGGCGCCGGCGTCCACATCCGCGTGTAAGCGCAGCACGACCTCGGTGTCCAGACCATCGGCAGGTTGCGCCTGGATCGGCCAAGCCAGTCGCAGCACCGGAGGGGCGAATTCGCCCCTGTCGACGGCGGGGACCCGGATCTCGTTGTGGCGCAGGGCGTCCATGGTCCGCGCGCGGGAGAACCGCAGCGATCCCCTGGTCGAGCGCACCTCGATGTCGTCGCTCACCGCGAGCACCGCGGTGAATCCGACGCCGAACCGGCCCACCGTGCCGGTCTCGGCCTTCCCCGACGCCCGCAGGGCGGTCAGCGCGTGCACGCCGGACACATCCAGCGGCGCGCCGGTATTACCGATATGCAGGTTCCGGCCGTCGAGCCGGACGACCAAGCGACCGGCGATGCCAGCCTTACCCGCGGCGTCGGCCGCGTTCTGCGCCAACTCGGTCAGTAGCCGGTCGCGGTAGCCCGCGCGCACCAAGTCGTTCTCGGTGGCGGCGTCCTCACGCAACCGCGTCGGCGAATCGCGCCATGCGGCGAGCACCGCCGCGCGCAGCGCCCAAGTGCCGAACGGATCGGCGGCCGCGGTCAGCTCCGCGGCGATGACGGGAACTCCGGCCGCGCCTCTGCCCCACCGGCCTGCTCGATATCCGAACCGGCTTGTGCACCATCCTCTTCGATCGCGGTCGGCTCGGCGGCCGAAGCCTCGGGCGCGCCAGATTCCGACCCGGGAGCGGGCTCCACGGCGATGGACTCGACCGCGTCCGTCCCGACCACGGCCGACCCAGCCGGATCGGCATCGGACGAGTCCGATTCCATCCCGCTCGGCTCAGCCGCGCTCGCCACCCCTGGGATCAACTCGGCCGGGTTCGACTCCGCCGTGGGCCACTCGGTCACGGTCTCGGCGGACACCGCGCTCGTTACCGCGTCGGGTTCGGGTACGTCGGCGGCCGTGGTCTCGGCGGACGCCTCGGCGACGGTATCGCCTTCGGTCGCGGCGTCACCTTCGGCAACGGCGACGCCCTCGGCCACAGCCGCGCTGGAGATGTCCTCGGCGTGCTCGGCGACAGCGCCGGACCCATCGCTCGTGACCTCGACCGCTGGCTGCTCGCCTGCGCGCTCGGCGGAATCCTGCTCGGCGACGCGAGACGCGGACCGGGCGCGCTCCGGCTCCAGCGAGATCATCTCGATCGCCGCGTCGTCGTACGCCTCGTACAGCGGGGAGCCGCTGCCGCTGGGCACCACGGTGTCGGAGTGGGCGCCGCAGCCGTAGGCGATATGGACCACACGCCCGTCGGCGCCCATGGCGTTGCCGCACACGCCGAACGCGGCGCGCAGCGACCCGGCCAGCGGCAGATAGAAGCCGCAGGTCCCGCAGGTGCCCGGCGCGGCCTTGGCCATCTCGGAATCGGGGCCGTATTCGGCGTACCAGCGCTCGGCCGCCTCTTCGCGACCTTCCCTGCTCATCACCTTGGTGCGGCCGAGACCCACCTCGTAGGCGACTTCGTCGACCACCGGATCGCCGGTCGCGACATAACCGGGGACCAGGCGCGGATCGTCGGCTGGCGGCGCGAGCAGATCGCCCGGCGCGAGGTCACCGGGACGAACCCGCTGCTCCCACGGCACGAATTCGGGCGCGACCAAGGCGTCGGGCCCTGGCAACAGCGCCGACTCGCTGACCGTCGCGTAATCGGCCCCCGGCGGGGCGGCCACCACGACCGCCCACTGCCAGCCGCGATAGCCGGGCAGCGTGGCTTCGAATCGGTGCGTCGCCGAACTCTCGTCCTCGGCGATCACCCCCAGGTACGCCCCCACCGCTAACGGTTCCAACGCCAGGAGCGCACGGCGGGCCAAGTCGACGGCATCGGCCAGAATCGGCCGCACGCCGGACTCCGAAACAGAAACTGCGCTCACGGCCTACATTTTGCCGTATGGAGCGCAATCGGCGTCGGTTGGCCATCAGTGTGCTGGTCGGTCTGCTCGTCGTGGGCGGATGCGGCGCCGCCGAGGACCCGCCACCCAGGATGAAAATCGAGATAGTCGGCACCAGACCGCATGATCGGCAGGCGTTCACCCAGGGACTGGAGGTCCGCGGCGGCATCCTCTACGAAGGCACCGGGCTGGCCGGAGCGTCGAGCGTGCGCGCGTCGCGGCTCGCGACCGGCGAGGAACTGGCCAGGGCCGAATTACCCGCGCCCTACTTCGGGGAGGGCATCACCATCGCCGATGCCACCCTCTGGCAGCTCACCTGGCATGACGGCGTGGCCATCGCCAGGGACCCGGCCACGCTCGCCGAACGCGGCAGGGCACGCTACGAGGGCGAGGGCTGGGGTCTGTGCTTCCGGAATGGGCGCCTGGTGATGAGCGACGGCACCGACCGGCTCACCTTCCGGGATCCGGTCACCTTCGCCGCGACCGGATCGGTCACTCTGACCAGCTGGAACAAGGCACGCCTCAACGAGCTCGAGTGCGCGGCGGACGGGTCGGTCTACGCCAACGACTGGCCCACCGACACCATCCTGCGCATCGACCCGGAATCCGGCCACGTCTCGGCGGCCATCGACGCCACCGGTTTGCTCCCCGCGACCGCGCGAGCCGGCGCCGACGCGCTCAACGGCATCGCCCAACTGCCCGGTACCGACCGATTCCTGATCACGGGCAAGAACTGGCCGACCATGTTCGAAGTCCGCTTCACTCCGGCCTGAGCGACGCCGACCCTACGCGCCGCCACGGAGCGCGAGTGAACGCCCAGCGCGGGAGTACGCCAGAATTGGAGGCGTGACTACTCCCGGCGAACCTTCCGGTCCCGACCGTGATCGGTGGGAACGCGAGGAGTCTCCGCCGTTCCAACGGCATCCCGGTTTCGACCGATACCCGCCACCTAACGCGCCGCGTCGCCGCAGGCCTCTGCCACCGCTCGGGCGGGAAGCGGAACCTACCGCCGGACGGTACGACCAACCGGGGTCGCCAGCGCCGGACCGACGTGCCGAAACGCCGCGGACACCGCAGAATCCCGCGACCGAACGCTTGCCACGCGGAAACGAAACCGAGCAGCCGGAGTCGCCCGATCGCACGCCCCGACGCGTCTTCCCGCGCCGCCCGCAACCGCCCCGGCACACCGAGCCGCCGAGCCGCACCGAACCCGACTATCCCGAGACCCTCGTCCAGGAGCAGGTCGAACCGCCCGAAGCCGCGGATCGGGCCGGCGCGCAGCGCGTCCCCCGCAAGCTCACCGTTACCCGCGTCGCCGCCATGCGCGGCCGGGAACTCACCGAAAAGGGCATCGCGACCTTCCAGCGCGCGGCCAAGGCCGACGGCGCGGACAAGTCGGGACTCACGGCGCTCACTTACGCGACCATGGCGAACTTCGCCCTCGACGCGGCCATCGCGGTGGCACTGGCCAATACCTTGTTCTTCGCCAGCGCCACCGCGGAGAGCAAGACGAATGTCGCTCTGTACCTGCTCATCACGATCGCGCCGTTCGCCGTGATCGCGCCGCTGATCGGTCCGCTGCTCGATCGCCTGCAGCGCGGCCGCCGGCTGGCGCTGGCCGCCTCGTTCGCACTGCGAGCGGTGCTCGCGGTGGTCCTGATCATCGAGTTCGACACCTGGGGGCTGTATCCGCTCGCCCTGTGCATGATGATCGGCAGCAAATCGTTCTCCGTGCTCAAGAGCGCGGTGACGCCGCGCGTGCTGCCGCCCGATATCGATCTGGTTCGCACGAACTCCCGGCTCACGGTGTTCGGCTTGGTCGGCGGCACCATCGGCGCGGGAGCGCTGGCCGGGCTCGCCGCCGCCATCGCGGGGTCCAACGGCGCGTTGGTTTTCGCCACACTGATCGCCTGCGCTGGAACGTATCTGAGCCTGCGCATCCCGTCCTGGGTAGAGGTCACCGAAGGTGAGGTGCCCGCGACGTTGAGCTATCACGGCGCCGACGCGCACACCCAGGTGCTCTCCTCCGGCAAGGAGTCGACGGTGCCGCCGCGCAAGCGCAGGCAGCCGCTCGGCCGCGCGGTGGTGACCGGGCTGTGGGGCAATGGCGCCATCCGCGTGCTGACCGGGTTTCTCACCTTCTACGTCGCGTTCGTCGCCAAGGCAACCGAGCACCGTCCAGTGCAGCAGGCCGCCATGCTCGGCGTGGTCGGCGCGGCGGCGGCCGTCGGCAATTTCGCGGGCAACGCGACCGGTGCCCGGCTCAAGCTCGGCAAGCCCTCGCTGGTCGTGCTCGGCTGCACCGCGGCGTGCGCGTTCGTCGCGCTCTTCGCGACATTCGCGAACAATCTGCTCGGTGCGGCGGTCGCCGCCCTGGTCGCCGCCGCGACGAGCGCGCTGGCCAAGGTTTCGCTGGACGCCGCGATCCAGGACGACCTGCCACCCGAGTCGATCGCTTCCGGCTTCGGGCGGTCGGAGACCGTTCTACAGCTCAGCTGGGTTGTCGGCGGGGCGGCGGGCGTGCTGCTGCCGACCGATTACTGGAAGGGCTTCGCGGTGATCACCGCGATACTCGTGATCGGCTTGGTGCAGACTTTCGTGAGCTTCCGCGGACACTCGCTGCTGCCCGGCCTCGGCGGCAACCGTCCGCAGCACGCGGAGCAAGAGGTTCCCGTCCGGCCACACGGGCACCCGGCGAGCGCAACCCGTGCGCACGGCCACACGCCGCGGCGCGGCGGCGACACCACACACATCCAACGAGGGCAAGGAGACCCGATCTGGTGAGCAAGCTCAACGCACGCACGATCGTCGCGCTGGTCGCGGCCGCCCTGCTCGTGCTCACCGTCGCCTTCGTCGGCGTGCTGGCGGTGCTGATCCGCAACGCCGACGAACCGGACGTCACCCTCACCGCCTACGCGCACGGGAAAACGGTCACCGTACGGCCGTTCAGCTACTGCGCGGTGACCATGCAGGATTGCAGCATCCTGCCCGAGGACACCGTGGAAGGCACGCTGTTCGCGACGCTGGCCTGCGCTCCCGACACGCCGGACTGCCACCGTGGCCGCACCGTCGAGCTGGACGTTCCCGCGGGCTATCCCCTGCAGCTGTCACTGCCGAAGCAGGTCGCCGACGCTCCCTGGCTCGCCCAGCTCGTCTACATCCTGCCGTCCGGCGAGAAGGTCGACCGGGTGATCAGCCGCAACGACTATCCCGACCGGGCCCTCGCACTCACCATCGAGTCGAAACCGGAGCCCGACCTCCGCCTCATCGGTGTCGAATTCCAGCTCCCGATCCTCGCGCGCGACGAAACGGGCAAGGAGTTCTACCTCCCGCACGCCACCTGGTCGATCAGCACGGCGTAACAGCGTTCCCTGGTTACCACCGCAGTCTCGTCGGCAAGCCTTTCGGGTAGAACCCTTGCCACGCTGGGCGGACCTGCCGGTCAGCTCGAACGTTTCGCTGTGATCGCAGCCCGCACCAAGCGGCCGACCGCGTCGATGCGCTCCGAGCTGCCGCTGCCGCCGACTTGCACCACCGTGATGATGACCGCCGTGAAAATGGCTTCCAACGCCATCGCCGTGTCGCGGGGATCGAGATCTTCGGCGATATCCCCGGACTGCTGACCGGCGCGCAGCGAGGTTTCGAGCGCTTGCCGAATACGTTGCGGTACCGGGCCACCGACCAGCCGGGCGAGCAGTCCCGGCTCGCGGCCCGCGAGTACGCGATGCACCAGCGGGTAGGTGGCGAGCCGCGTCACGAACCGCCTGACGACCTCCTGCCAGTAAGCGGCGTCCATCGGCACCTGCTGGGCCA
Organism: Nocardia sp. NPDC051787; assembly: GCF_040681325.1. Taxonomy (NCBI): domain Bacteria; kingdom Bacillati; phylum Actinomycetota; class Actinomycetes; order Mycobacteriales; family Nocardiaceae; genus Nocardia; species Nocardia sp. NPDC051787. Next base: position 81,897 of record NZ_JBFAYO010000005.1, on the reverse strand, counting down.
GCGCGTCGTCGCACAATCCAGCGATATCGCGATCGAACGCGGCGACGAAGAGCGCCTCCTTGTCCGCGAAGTGGAAATACACCGCCGACGGCGCCAAACCCAGTTCCCGGGCCACCGCCGCCACCGAGGTGTTGCGGAAACCCTGATCGGCGAACCGGCGACTGGCGACATCGAGGATCGACCGCCGCGTCTGCTCTCCGCGTGCGGTCGTGGACGTCGTCTCGGCTCGTGGCACCACTGCACAGTATCGCGACGCTGACCAGCACAGAAAAGCTTAACTGAATGATTTCGTCAATTCGTCAGTTACAGTGGAGGCGGCCGTTCCACCTTCTTCGAAAGGTCCACCCCTGTGTCCCCATCGACCCCCGATCAGCCCCTCGCGTCCGCTCGTTCGTCTACCCCGAATCGACGTCAGGTTCTCGCGATGATGGCCGCCGCGTCCGCCGCCGTGCCGGTCCTGCGCGGCGGCCTCGGCGCCGAGGCCGCCGCGGTCCCGGCATCGCGGCCGAACATCCTGGTGCTGATGACCGACCAGGAGCGTGCGGATGTCGTTCTGCCCGCAGGCTTCACGCTGCCTGTCCGCGCCGGGCTGGACGCCGCCGGTGTGCGGTTCGCCATGCACCACTCGCCGACGGCCCCGTGCTCGCCGGCCCGATCGGCCTTCTTCACCGGATTGCAGGCCCCGCTCAATGGGATGACCGACAACGTCCGCGGCAATGACCTGATGGGCGCGGCCCTCGGGCCGATGCACGCGTGGAGCCCCAACCTCGATACCGCGATCCCCACTCTCGGGACGGTGCTGAAGAAATCCGGCTATCGCACCGCGTACGTCGGGAAATGGCATTTGTCCGAACCTGTCGGCGCCGACAGCACTGCGCTGTCGGCCTACGGATTCGACGAGGCCTACGACATCCTGCCCGGTGGTGGCCCGAACGAGGGCACCCACGAGGATCCCGGCGTAGTCCGAAACGCGGTCGATTGGCTGCGGCGCCACGGCAACGACCCCGAACCGTGGCTGTGCGTGGTGAGCATGGTCAACCCGCACGACATGATGTACTGCCCGCGTTTCTACCGGCTCGAGGACGTGCCGGACTACGGCGCCGGCATACCGCCGAACTTCGAATCCGACCTGTCGGCCAAGCCGCAAGTGCAGACGGTCTGGCGCACCATGAACGAGGCCGTCGGCGGGATCATGCCCAACGAGGTCGACTCGCCCCTCGGGCGCAGACAGTGGCGGCAGTGGGGCAATTGGTATCTGGAGTTGCTACGTCGCACGGACCAGTTGCTCGGCGAGGTCCTCGACGCGTTGGACCGCAGCGGCGGCGCGGGCAACACCGTGGTGGTCCGGGTCGCCGATCACGGCGAACTCGGTGGCGCGCACGGACTACGGCAGAAGGGAGCGATGATCTACCGCGAGAACAACCGCGTGCCCTTGGTCATCTCCGACCCCAGAAACCCCGCTACGCATGGAAGCACCACCACCGCACTGACTTCGCACGTCGACCTGGTGCCCACCCTGGCCGCACTGGCCGGTGCCGACGCCTCCGCCAACAGCCCGATCGTCGGCAGAGACCTCACCCCGCTACTGGCCGACCCGGCTCGCGTCCTCCGCGACGCCATCCTCGTCACGTCCGACGCCAAATCCAGTGGCGGCCAGGTACCCGGCGTCAAATATTGCCTGCGCGGCGCGCTCACACCTCGTTACAGTTTCGCCCGCTACTCGACGCCCCGGCACATCGCTGGGCCGCGGAGCGAATTCGATTACGAACTCTACGACCGTCAGGAAGATCCCCTCGAAATGCGCAACCTCGCACACCGCGGCGGCGCGGCGGCACTGGTCGAGGAGATGAATGACCTCGTCGATTCGCTTGCCGCCCAGGAACTGCGGCGTCTTTGATCCACCGCGGTCCCCCAATGCCGCGAGTCCCGCCCACTCAACCACACGGCCCCATCCCGATTTTCGAGCGAAGCGAGACCGAGCATCTACCGTTCGCGGGCCGGCTTGCGCTAGTGGTCCAGCTCGCGGGCCACGGCGCGGACGACTTCCGAGATGCGCTGTGCGGTCTTGCGATCCGGGTACTTGCCCTTGCGCAGGTCGGGCTGCACCTTCGCCTCGAGCAGGGTGATCATGTCTTCGACCATGCCGTGCAGCTCGTCGGGGGTGTGCCTGCGCGCGGCAGGTTCCTTGCGCGCGTTGCGTTCCTGGCCCTGCCGGACCGACGGCGGCGCCTCCAGCAGCTTGAGACTCAGCGCCTGGGGGCCGCGACGCCCCGCGGCCATGCCGAACTCGACACGCTGCCCGGGCTTGAGGCCCTCGACGCCCTGTGGCAGCGCGGACGAGCGGACGTAGACGTCCTCACCCTCGTCCTGGGAAAGGAAGCCGAAGCCCTTTTCGACGTCGTACCACTTCACCCTGCCGGTCGGCACTGCGCTCACCCGTTCATCATCGAAAACTCGGACCCCTACGGCCCGAGCACATCCGTCTGCCGGACCGGTCCCGCGGCGGTGCCGCGACCGGTCCTTTTCTCGTGCGAAAAGAACGCGCCCAGCAGGATTGCGGGACGCGGTTGCTATCGAGTCTACCCCGGCGCGAATAACGCAAGCACATCAGTTTTACCGTCGAGCCGTGACGAACTCTTCTACTCCGACGCCATCCGAGGGCGCGCCGCGGCACCGCGGCGATTGGTTGCTGCGGCTCGCGCTCTGCCTGTTCGCGCTGGGATTGCTGGCGATCGTCGTCATCTTCGCCACCCCGGCACTGACCGACGGCGAGCCAGGACTGTGGCTGTATTTCGGCGCGCTGCTCGCGCCGCTGGGGTTCGTCCTCGCCCTCGTGTTCGCACTGCGTTCCGGCCGGAGATCACGCTGAACCGGAGGTACTGCCTCCGGCGCGCCGCACCGGCTATCCGGGGCGATCGTTACCCAGTCGGAGGTGTGATCCTCGTCACATAACGAGAGGGTCACGGAGTGGTGACGACGCATAACCTCAGCGACCGCAGGCTTTCTAGCTGCACTAAGGCGCTTTACAGTGCTCGAGACGGTGTCGAGACCGGTTGGTACACGCCGGTTACCAAATAGTGATTTTTCCCGCGGTTCGTCGTACGGTCTTACCCAGCCGGGACACCCGGCAACCACCGGCCCGCCGCACCGAACCTTGCCCCGCGGGTACCGGACCCCGACGCAAATGTAAGGGGCGAGGGCGGAACGGACGACCTCTCAGTCCGAACCCGAAACCGAAGACGTCGCAGGTGCGCCGAGAGGAAGACGAACCCGATATGAGTGGACGCCATCGCAAGCCAAGCTCGACCGGCCGCACGGTAGCCAAGGTTGCCGTCACCGGCGCCATCATCGGCACCGCCGGTGTGGCATTCGCAGGCAACGCCAGCGCGGCACCCGACTCCGACTGGGATCGACTCGCTCAGTGCGAGGCCGGCGGCAACTGGGGTATCAACACCGGCAACGGTTTCCAGGGCGGGCTGCAGTTCTCGCCGAGCACCTGGCGCGCCCATGGCGGCCAGGAATACGCCGCCTCCGCCAACCAGGCCAGCCGCGAAGAGCAGATCGCGGTCGCCGAGAAGGTCCTCGCCTCGCAGGGCTGGGGCGCTTGGCCATCCTGCTCGTCCAAGCTCGGCCTGAGCAGCGCGCCCACACCCCGCACCGCGCCCGCCACCACCGAAACCCCGGCCTGGAACCCCGCTCCGCAGGCCGCCCAGTCCGCACCGCAGGACAGCTCCAAGCAGGTCTTCTCGGCGGTCGACAGGGCCATCGAGGTCGTGCAGGCCCAGGGCGTTCAGGTACCCAAGGAAGCCCTCGACTTCATCAACGCCGCCAAGACTAGCGGCGTCACGCTCGACCCCGCGATCGTGAACTTCTACGAGGCGAACAAGGGCCTGCTCCCTTCCTGACCCCGCCACGCTCGTGAAGAAGGGCCCCGCATCAACGAAGATGCGGGGCCCTTCCCCTGTAGTCGAGAACGTTCCGGCGCGCTCAGCGGTTGATCACCGTGTTCGGGTGCATGTAGGGCAGCTGCTCGGCGGGGACCGGAAACTCGGTGTCCTCGCCGTAGGGCGAGAGACCACCGGAGCGGGCCGAGGAGAGTTCGGTGACCGCATGGTCACCGTCGACGACCTTCGGCCAGCCGTTGTCGACATAGGATTTCTTAGATTTGTTCACCACGGCCCCCATGCTAGCTGTGCCGCTTCTCCGGGTCTCGAGGCCGTACTAGTCGGGTGGTGTGGGATTTGCGTTCAGGTCCTGCGTTGGGGCCGCCCAGGTTTTGGGCGTACCCGGTGAGTTACCCCTGTGCTTTCGAAATCGGTCGTCGCGTGACGGACGCGCTTGCCCCGGACCGGCGTCGTAGGGTGGATGGGATGACCGCGACCGACTCCCTCGCCGGATGGCTCGGTGGCCGTAGTGATGCCCAGCTCGTCACGCTGCTGCAGCTTCGGCCCGACCTGGCCGTGCCGCTGCCCTCCTCGATGGCTGTGCTCGCCGCCCGCACCGAGCAGCGCGCCTCGGTGCTGCGCGCCACGGAGGACCTGAACACGCTCGAATTCGCCATTCTGGAAACCCTTGCGCTGCAGGGCACGCGCACGGCCCAGGGCGGGCACACCACGGGCGGTGGTCCGCCGCGCAGCGAAGACCTGCACGTGCAGCTGAGCGAACGGGTTTCCCCCGCCGCGATCGACGAGGCGCTCGAGCGCCTGACCGCACGCGCGCTGGTATGGCGCGATGACGAGCAGCGGTGGCATCTGATTCCCGCGGCCGCCGAGGCGTTGCCGTGGCCGATCGGCAGCGCGACCGAGATTCCCGACACGCTCACCGAACCCGAGGTGGTCGCCGCCCTCGCCGAACTCGCTCCCGCCGAACGAGCCCTGCTGGACAAGCTGGCCACGACCGGCCCACGCGGGCGTACCAGAGACGCCGCACCGGGCACCCCCGCCGATCGCCCGATTCAGCGGCTGCTCGCGCGCAGACTGCTGCACTGGATCGACGACGAGACCGTCGAACTGCCGGTCACGGTCGGCCAGGTGCTGCGCCGCGAACCGGTCACCCACCCGCATGCGCTGACCCCACCGCAGCCGCGTCACACGCAACTCGCGCCCACCGAGGTCGACGCCGTCACCGCGGGCGAAGTGGGCGAGCTGCTTCGGCACTGCGCGAACGTGCTCGAAGTACTCGGCCAGGTCCCTGCCCCGGCATTGCGCGCAGGCGGACTGGGTGTGCGGGAGCTGCGCCGCATCGCCAAGCAGGCCGGCATCGACGAGCCGAGAGCCGGATTGCTGGTCGAACTCCTGGCAGCGGCGAAACTGCTGGAGAAGGGTTTGCCAGACCCGCCACCGGACTTCGACGCGACCGAGGACTTCTGGGCGCCGACCCCAGCGGTCGACGCGTGGCTTCAGGCGCCGCCGGCGCGGCGGTGGGCTACCCTCGCGCTCACCTGGCTCGAACTGGACCGGATGCCGTGGATGATCGGTATGCGCGACGCCAACGACAAGCCGCTGGCGGCGCTGTCGCTGGAGTTGCGCACCCCGCACGCACAGCGCGACCGGCACACCATCCTCAGCCTGCTCGCGGAGTATCCGTCCGGCACCGCACTGGACCCGGCGGATATCGGCCGGGTGCTGGCGTGGCGGCAGCCGCGCAGGCGCCGCAATTTCCGGCCGGAGGTGGTCGAGCAGACCCTGGCCGAAGCGGCGGCAATGGGCTTCGTCGGCCGCGGCGCGCTCGGCTCAGCGGCGCGGGCGCTGGTGCGCGGGGCGGCGACCGACGTGACCGCCGCCGAGGCGGAGATGGAGGCGGCGCTGCCGGAGCCGGTCGATCACGTGCTGGTCCAAGCGGATCTGACGGTGATCGCTCCGGGCCCGCTGACGACGGATCTTCAGCATGGCATCGCTCTCGTCGCCGACGTCGAATCAGCCGGTGCGGCAACGGTGTATCGGATCAGCGAGTCCTCAGTGCGCCGCGCCCTCGACGCGGGCTTGTCCGCGGCCGAACTACACGCGTTGTTCGCCAAGCACTCCCGGACACCGATCCCGCAGGCCCTCTCCTACCTGATCGACGACGTGGCGCGGCGGCACGGTCAGTTGCGCGCGGGTATGGCGCAGTCGTTCCTTCGCACCGACGACCCGGCACTGCTCGCGCAGGTGCTGTCCGCGCCGGTAGCGAATGCGCTGGCGCTGCGGTCCATCGCACCGACCGTCGCCATCGCCCAGGCGCCATTGAGCGAAGTGCTGGAACAGCTGCGGGCGGCGGGTTTCGCACCCGCGGGCGAGGATTCGGCAGGTGCGATCGTCGATCTGCGCCCGCGCGGCGCGCGAATCGCGGTGCGGCCCGCCGCGCGGCAGCCGTATCGCCCGACGCCGCCCAGCGCCGAGCAGCTGGAGTCGTTGGTCACGGAACTACGCGCGGGGGAACGCGCCGCGAGCGCCCGCTCGGGTCACGCGGTGCGCCCGGACGGCACCCGGACCAATACCGCGGCGACCCTCGCCCTGCTCCAGCTGGCGGCGCGGGTGCGGCGGTCGGTGAACATCGGCTACGTCGACGCCCAGGGGGTCGCCACGCAGCGGGTGGTGGAGCCGTTGAAGGTGGGCAACGGGCAGTTGGACGCGCTGGACCCGGTGACCGGCGCGGTCCGGCACTTCACTCTGCACCGGATCGCGTCGGTTGCCCTGTTGGAGTGATCAGTTCTTCGGCTTGGCCGTGCAGAAGGTCGCCTTGGGGTCGGTTTCGATGAGGCGGAAGCCGTCGGCGTCATCGCTGCACAGCAATTCGTCGGCTTGGCCGTCGATCCGCTTCAGCACACGGAAGGTCGCTTCCGGGGAACCGCAGTCGACGTGCTTGTATCCGGTCGCATTGCTCTCGTTATAGCAGCGGCCTTCCTTGAAGTTCGGCGCCAGGCACAGGAACGCGGTGGTCCCGCCGCCCACGGTCTCCTCGTAGGAGGTGTAGTCGGCGGCGCAGTCGGTCTTCTTGTCGTAGGACTGCGCGATCTTGTACACGGCCTTGTCCGACGAGCAGTCGACCGGCTCGGTCTTGGAATCGACCGCCGAGCCCTCGATGACGTTGATGCAGTCGCCGACCTCGGCCTTGGCGGTGTCGGATTTGCCCGCTTCCCCGATCAACGAACATCCGGCCACCGTGACCACCACTGCGGCTACCGCGACGAGGGCGAGCACAACGCGTGCCAGCAGCCTCGCTCCTGGAAACTTCACCTGTAAACCTCTCTCACCGAACACGTTCACGGGCCCGTGAACGCGGTGAGGATAACCCGGACGACCACGGGGGCCGCAGGGGTGTCACTCACATGTGCAGCCCGAAGAGGCCCAGAAGTGACAGACCGATGATGGTGGGGACCAGACGGCCGAGCAATTGGAACGCAGAGTAATTCACTAGCAATGCCTTTCGCATTTCAGCGACTGGACTTTTGTCCAGCATGCGGTTTGTGTCGCTGCGCGAGACCGTGTCGTTACGCTTGGTCGGTATGACGGTCCAGGACGTCGCGAACGACCTGTACGGATTGGCTCCCGCGGACTTCGTCGCCGCCCGCGCGGACCGGGTCGCCGCAGCGAAGAAGGCGGGCGACAAGCAGCTCGCGACCGCGATCGGCAAACTGCGCAAACCCACCCTGTCCGCCTGGACGGCGAATCTGCTCGCCCGCGCGGCGCCCGACGACGTGGACGCCCTGCTGCGGCTGGGCGCGGCGCTGGCCGCGGCACAGCGAGAGCTGTCCGCCGAGCAGCTGCGCAGCCTGACCGCCCAGCGGCAGCAGCTGGTCAACGCGCTGGCCAAGAAGGCGGGCGCGCTGGCCGCCGAGCGTGGACACCCGGTGGGTGAGGGTGTCGTGCGGGAGGTCGGCCAGACGTTGACGGCGGCCCTCGCCGAGCCCGACGTGGCCGAGCGGCTGCGCACGGGAACGCTCGCCACGGCGGCGAGCTACGAAGGCTTCGGGCCGAGCGGGCCGAATCTGCTCGCGGTGCCCGAACCGTCGACACCGCACCGGGCACCGTCGGAGCCGAAGGCGGACGACAGTGCGCGCCGAGAACTGGAGGACGCGCGGGAAGCCCTCGAAACCACTCGTGCAGAACGGGATTCGGCCCAATCGGCGCTCGACGACGCGGCACGGGCACGGTCCGACGTGGAAGCGCGCATCGCCGCGTTGCGCGACGAACTCACACAGGCCGAAGAGCAGCGGCAGTTCCGCAAGTCGGCCGAGCGGTCGGCGAAGGAGCACCTGCACGCCGCACAACGCCAGCTGGATCGAGCCGAACGCAGGGTGGCAAAAGCGCGTCAGCGCGTCGACAGCGAGTGACCCACCCCGCTCCGGGGACAACCGCCTTTGCGACACAACTTCGATCGCACTACGCAACAGCTGATCTCAGAAGTACATGGGTAACTCACCGGGAACGCCCAAACCCGAGCGGCACCCAACGCAGGACCTGAACGCAAATCCCGCGTCAACCGACTAGTACGGCCTAAGGCCCGGAGAGGCTGGGAAGCAACAGGTATTGCTCCGGCGGCGGCTCGGTGCGGTTGAGCCACGCGTCGAAGAAACCGGTCAGGTCTATGGGCGACCTGGACTGCACGAACGCGCGGAACTCCGGCATGGAGGCGTTGCCGTAGGCGTGTGCCGCGAGGAAGTCCCGCACGGCCGGGAAGAACACCGCGTCGCCGATCTGCTTGCGCAGTGCGTGCAGGAACAGCGGGCCCCGGTAGTAGACCGAGGTGAATTCTCGTCCGGCGCCAGGGTTTTCCAGCGGAATGTCCCAGAACTTCGGATTGTCGTGGTGCTTGCGAATGGTCTCGCGGTAGTCCTCGTCGACGTTCTTACCCTCCATCCGCTCGGGCCACAGGTAGTCGGCGGTGTAGCTGGCGAAGCACTCGTTGAGGCAGATGTCCGACCAGTGGCGCACCGACACCCAATCGCCCCACCACTGGTGCGCGATCTCGTGCACGACGGTCTGCAGGTCGATTTTCGGCGCGTAGATGGGGCGGGTCTGGGTTTCCAGCGAGAACTCGATATCGGCGTCCAGGTAGATGCCGCCAGCGGTCTCGAACGGATATGGGCCGTAGAGGCTTTCGGTGAAATCGAGGATCTCCGGCAGACGCTGCTCGGTCTCGCGGTGGCGACTTTCCGCGTTCGGCGCGAACGCGCTGACCAGCGGGGTGCCATTGGCGCGGCGCTGCTCGAGGTAGTCGAACTTGTCGATGGCGACGGTGGTCAGATAGCCGAGCACCGGCTTGGTGGTCACCCAGCCCACGGTCCGTTTGTCATCGCGCACCACGTTCTCGGTTCGCACACCGTTGGACACCACCTCCCATTCCGCAGGAACCGTGGCGTGCAGCTCGAACGTGGCCTTGTCCAGCGGGGTGTCGTTGAGCGGGTACCAACTCGTCGCCGAGTGCGGCTCGCCCGCGACGAACGCTCCGCCGCTGGGCGCGAAGGTCCATCCCTCGCCTGCGGTGTCCATGGCGGGCCCCGCGTAGTCGACGGTGACGACGAACGGCAGGCCGGGCAGCAGCGGAAGCATCGGCGTGACGGTCAACTCGTGCTCGCCGTTGCGTTCGAACGCGGCGGGCAGGTGGTTCACCGACACCATGCGCACCTCCGGTCCCGCGAAGTCGAGGTTGAATCTGCGCAGCGCCTGGGTGGCGGTGGCGAAGATCCCGGTGGATCCGGTGAGCTGGTGGCTCGGTGGGTCGTAATCGATGCCGACGCGGTAGTGCTGAACGTCGTAGCCGCCGTTGCCGTCCAGTGGGTAATAGGCGTCATCCAGGCCCGGCGCGCCGACGAGCGGGTCCGCGGACGAGTCGGCGTGCGCGGGCGGCGACGACACGGCGACGAACGCGCACGCGACCGCCGCGCACATCCAACCGGACAACCTCATACGAACGACCACCCCTCTGCAACCCCACCTCTTTTCGGTGCCGACGCACCGACCTCGCAGGATGGTAGCCGCTTCAGTCGGTGCTGCCGGTCAACGCCACCGACGCGCCGACACCGAAGATCATCACACCGCCCGCGCTGCCGACCGCCTCCAGCCTGCGCGGCGACCGGGCGAACCAGGACCTGGCCGAGGAGGCCAGCAGGGCCCACGCGCTGTCGGAGACCAGCGCGATGGCGAGGAATACCGTTCCCAGAAGCAGGAATTGCCAGGACAACGAGCCGCTGGCCGGGTCGGCGAAGTGCGGCAGCACCGCGGAGAAGAACACGATCGCCTTGGGATTGGTCAGCCCGACGATCGCGCTCTGGCGCAGCACCCGCGCATTGGGCGTCGGTTCGACGGTGCTGCCCAGCGCCGCGCGCAACGCCCCGCGCTGGCGAATAGCTTGGACTCCCAGATACATCAGATACAGCGCGCCCGCGAACTTGACCACGGTGAGCGCCAGCGCCGACGCCGTGAGCAGCGCGCCGAGCCCGATCGCGACCAGGACCAACGCGACATAGACGCCCGCCGCATGCCCGAGCACCGACAGCAGCGCCGCCCGCCGACCGAGGGTGAGCGCGCGGCCGACGGTGAACAGCACGCCGGGGCCCGGCACGACGATGATGACGACTGCGGCGGCGATGAATGCCAGCAAATTGGACGCTGGGAGCATCTTTCGAGTGTAGGCATACCCGCAACCGGAAAACCGGGACTTCGCAGCAGGGTTCAGGAACCGAGCTCACCGGGCAGCTGGTGCGGATCCAGCAGCAGTCGTTTCGTGGTGGTGCGCCGCACCTTGTCGGCCAGCGCGAGATTGTCGGTGAGCAGCCGCCACTCCACCTCACTGATCGCGGCGCGAGCGCGTTCGATGACCGACCCGTCGGTGGTGCCCCAAGCAATCGGCATGGCGTTCACCGACTGCCAGCGCTCGCCCACCTGTCGCGGCGCCCGGTCGGTGCGCACCGCGACCGAGGGCACCCGCTCGCCTGCCTTGGCTTGGTGGCCGGGCAGGGTGCGGACCTTCCTGGTGACCAGGGCGTAGCGCGGATCGCTCGTTTCCGGCGTGGACACGTCGACCAAGGCGAGTAGCACCGCACCGGACGGGTAGGTCTCCGAGACCACCGCGGGGACCAGCTCACCATCCGCGTAGAGCTTGTCGATGCTGGAATGCCGCGGCGTCCACAGCGCCACCCACAGCGCGGTCACCGCGCCGAGCGCGAACGCGACCGCGAGCAGATACGCCCAGGTATGGTTCAGCCAGATCAGGAACGCCGTTCCGGTCGCCGCGACCACCGCGGCGGCGATCGCCATGAGGCGCAGGCGTCGAAGGTCGGCGAAGACTTCGTTGACCGCGTGGGCATGCTTGCGGTCCACCGCGAATTCGAAGCGTCGCACGACCTCATTCCTAGCACAGCTTGCGGAGGGATTGTCTCCGCTTATCCAATGGCGGGGCCGAGCAAGTCGTCGGCATCCGTGATGCGGTAGGCATACCCCTGCTCGGCGAGAAAACGCTGGCGATGCGCGGCGTATTCGGCGTCGAGGGTGTCGCGGGCGACCACCGAGTAGAAATGGGCCTGGCCGCCGTCGTGCTTCGGCCGAAGCAACCGGCCGAGGCGCTGTGCCTCCTCCTGGCGCGAACCGAAGGTGCCCGAGACCTGCACGGCCACCGATGCTTCCGGCAAATCGATGGAAAAGTTCGCGACCTTGCTCACCACCAGCACCGGGATCTCTCCGCGCCGGAACGCGTCGAAGAGTTCCTCGCGCTCTTTGGTTTTCGTCGAACCCTGGATCACCGGGGCGTCGAGCGCGGCGCCGAGTTCGTCCAGCTGTTCCAGGTAGGCGCCGATGACCAGGCTCGGCGCGTCTTGATGCTGGGCCAGGATCGACTCCACCACGGCAATTTTGGTGTGCGCGGTGGAGCACAGCTTGTAGCGCTCCTCCGGCTCGGCTGTCGCGTACGTCATCCGTTCGGCATCGGTCAGCGTGACCCGGACCTCGATGCATTCGGCGGGCGCGATCCACCCTTGAGCCTCGATATCCTTCCAGGGCGCGTCGTAGCGCTTCGGGCCGATCAGCGAGAACACGTCGCCTTCGCGGCCGTCCTCGCGGACCAAGGTCGCGGTCAGGCCGAGGCGGCGGCGGGACTGGAGATCGGCGGTCATCCGGAAGACCGGGGCGGGCAGCAGGTGCACCTCGTCGTAGATGACCAGGCCCCAGTCGCGGCTGTCGAACAGTTCCAGGTGCTTGTACTCGCCTTTGGTGCGGCGGGTGATCACCTGATAGGTGGCGATGGTGACCGGCCGGATCTCCTTGCGTTCGCCGGAGTACTCGCCGATCTCGTCCTCGGTGAGCGAGGTGCGCGCGAGCAGTTCGCGGCGCCACTGCCTGCCCGCCACCGTGTTCGTGACCAGGATCAGCGTGGTCGCCTTCGCCTTGGCCATCGCCGCCGCACCGACCATCGTCTTACCCGCGCCGCAGGGCAGCACCACCACGCCGGACCCGCCCGCCCAGAACGAGTCGGCGGCCATCTGCTGGTAGTCGCGCAGATGCCAGCCGTCGGTCACGTAGTCGAGTTCGATCGGGTGCGCCTCGCCGTCGACGTACCCCGCGAGGTCCTCGGCGGGCCAGCCGATCTTCAGCAGCATCTGTTTGATCCGGCCGCGCTCGGACGGGTGCACCACCACGGTGTCCTCGTCGATGCGCGTGCCGAGCATCGGCGCGATCTTCTTGTGCCGGAGCACCTCCTCCAGCACCGCGCGATCCAGGCTGACCAGCGTCAATCCGTGCGCGGGATGCTTGACCAGCTGCAACCGGCCGTAGCGCGCCATGGTGTCGACCACGTCGACGAGCAACGGCTGCGGCACCGCGTACCGGGAGAAACTGACCAGCGCGTCCACCACCTGCTCGGCATCGTGCCCCGCCGCCCGCGCGTTCCACAGCGCCAGCGGCGTCACCCGGTAGGTATGCACATGCTCCGGCGCCCGTTCCAACTCGGCGAACGGCGCGATCGCCTGCCGCGCCGCATCGGCCAACTCGTGGTCGACCTCCAACAGCAGCGTTTTGTCACTCTGCACAATCAGCGGACCGTCGGTCACAGTCCCTCCTCGTATCGATTCCCCGCCATTCTCCCCGATCCCCCCGACAACCCCGCAGGTTACCGGGCTATTCTCCGCGATGCGCGGGCATGGCAGCGATGGGGTGTAACAACGAGAGGGCGCGATGTCTTCCCCTGATGCGCAGCGACCGTCAACTAGACCGCGACGGCGAGGGAGCGGCGAAACCACTCCTCAGCTGCCCAACGCACCCAGTGTCGACAACTAGGCCGAGGCCAACGAGGCGTTCCCTCAAGTCATGGCTCTAGGTAGAGCCGCTCGCAGGAGAGGCGGGGAAGGCCCTCCGCGCCGTCCGCGAAGACTTCCACCCCGTCGCCGTAGTGGATCTCCCTCCACTCCTTCGCGAATGCCCGCGCCGCTGTGGTGCAGGCGGCGAATCGGCACGTTCCAGGAGATGGATATCTTCCAGGGCGGCGGCTCAGGTCGCCTCGTACTGGCGGCGTACATGAACGAGCACGTGTATCCACTGCTGCGACGGACGCACACCGAGGAAGTACGTGCGGCGCTGTACGGCGCGGCGGCCGAACATGTGGAAGCGGTCCGTGACGTACAAGCGATGGCTAGTCGCGCCTCTTCGCGGCCGGTGTCGTACTCGGTGTTCGGCCTCGCACCCCTTGCGGAGAGTCGTCGCCCGGTTGACCTCCGCGCATCCGAGTTTCCCGCAAGGGACGCGATGCCTTCGCCCGGACGACCAGCAACCGTCAACTGGACCGAGACGGCGGAGAACGGGACAGGTGAGGATCGGGGACATGATCGAGATGGCGGCGGTGGTGGGGGTTGCGGTGGCGGCGTTGGGGATGGTGCTCACGCCGGGGCCGAACATGATGTATCTGGTGTCGCGGACGGTGTCGCAGGGGCGGCGGGCCGGGCTGGTGTCGTTGGGTGGGGTGGCGGCTGGGTTCGGGGTTTATCTGGCGGCGGCGACTGCTGGGATCACGGCCGTGTTCGCGGTGGTGCCGGGGTTGTATTTGGGGGTGAAGCTCGCTGGGGCCGCCTATCTGGGGTGGCTGGCGTGGCAGGCGTTGCGGCCGGGTGGGGTTTCGGTGTTCGCGCCCGCGGCGCTGTCGGCCGATCCGACGCGACGGCTGTTCACGATGGGACTGGTCACCAATCTGCTGAATCCGAAGATCGCGATCATGTACATGGCGTTGATTCCGCAGTTCGTGACGCCGGAGCACGGCAAGGTGTGGTTGCAGAGCCTGTGCTTAGGGGCGGTGCAGATCGCGGTTGCACTCACCGTGAATGGACTGATCGTCTTCGGCGCGGGTGGCATCGCGACCTTCCTCACCAAGCGGCCCCTGTGGTTGCGCACGCAGCGCTACATCACTGGCACCATGCTCGGCGCCATCGCTGCCCTGCTCGCCACCGACCGCACCCGCCCCACGCCCGCCTGACGGGGAACGGACCGCACCTCACGTTGGGAAGTGTTCGGCCGCGGCTTCCCCAGGTCGGACACGCGGCGGCGCGGTCCAGGTTGCTACCTCGGATAAACACCATCCTTCGAGGATGGTGGTCAGCTCTGGTTCACCGGCGTGCGGTAAGTGCGGTGGACGAGGCGGCGGTTTTCGCGGGGTGCTGCGGGGGTATGTCGTCGCCGAGGTAGTGCTGTCTCCCGGCGGAGGTCGGGGTACTCGGCGAGCGGGAGGAGGGGTGCAGAGTGGGCGCTTCGACACTGAATCCGGCACGTGCCGATCAACGCGTGGACGGCGCCGTTGTCGAGTTGGACCTCGAGGTCATGTCGTTGAGGCAGGTGCGGGCCGCGGTGCGGCGCCTGCTCGAGCATGCCGCGGGTATCGGGGTCGAGGACGCGGTGCAGGTGTGTGATGAATTGGCCGGCAACGCTGTCCTCCATGCCAGGGCACCGCGCGGCTGCCGGTTGATCGTGGCCGGCCACAGCCGGTTTCGTGTGGAGGTCGACGACGCCTCACCTGCGCAAGCACAGATCCGCAGGCCCGACCACACCGGGGGGCGCGGGCTGATCCTGGTCGACCAGCTCGCCTCCCGCTGGGGTGTCGACTACCACGGCGGCGGCAAAACGGTGTGGGCCGAACTCGGCACCCGGTGCGGCGGCTGTTGAAGTTCAGCTGTCCGGGTGAATGCAGGACGCTTGCCGACCTGGAAAAGCAAGAAACCCGCGCCGTGGCGCGGGTTTCCGGTTTGTCAGCTCCTAGATGGCGCGGACGCTCTGGGCCTGCGGGCCCTTCTGGCCCTGGCCGATCTCGAACTCGACACGCTGCCCCTCGTCGAGGGACTTGAATCCGGAGCCGGAAATCTCGGAGTAGTGAACGAAAACGTCCGGACCACCAGCGTCTTGCGCGATGAACCCGAAGCCCTTTTCGCCGTTAAACCACTTCACAATGCCTTGCGTCATTTACTTTGTATTGCTTTCTGTAGCAAGCCGAGCGATCACTTCAACAGCTCGTACTCACCAGCAAGCATGTCACACTCCCGGCCCCGCATCACCAGGAGGTGAGGCAGCGCACGCCAGAATGGCCATTATGCATTTCACTGCGGAGACATCGTCGAACGGTGTCGTCGAACGCGACTTCACTGTGGGTGAGGTCCCCGGCGTGCTCTGGTCGCCGGCATCCGGCTCCGGCCGCGCGCCCCTGGTGCTGATGGCGCACAGCGGCGGCCAGCACAAGAGAGCACCGGGAATCCTGGCTCGTGCCCACCGCTTCGTGACCGGCTGCGGATTCCATGTCGCCGCCATCGACGCACCCGGACATGGTGACCGGCCCCGAACGGCGGCCGACGAGCAGCACATCGCCGTCTTACAGCAGGCTCAGGCGGCGGCCGAGCCGATCGGCCCGATCATCGCCGGTCTGCACACCTACCTGGCCGAACGTGCCGTGCCGGAATGGCAGGCGACCCTCGACGCCGTGCAGGAACTACCGGCGATCGGCGCCGAAGGGCCGGTCGGCTTCTGGGGCATCATGCAGGGCACCGGGATCGGGGTGCCGTTGACGGCGGTCGAACCCAGGATCAGCGCGGCGGTCTTCGGTTGCCTCGGGCATGAATCCCTGACCGAGGCCGCCGCACAGATCACCGTCCCGATCGAATTCCTGCTCCAGTGGGACGACGAACTGGTCGACCGTCGATCCGGTCTGGCGTTGTTCGATGCCTTCGCTTCGAAGGAAAAGACGTTGCACGCCAACGCGGGCGGGCACGGCGAGGTGCCCAGGTTCGAGGTCGACAGCGCGACCCGGTTCTTCGCTCGGCATCTCGACCGGGTAGGCGCGTCATCGGCCTGACGTGACCGGCGCCACTCATGCCGGTGATCCCGTGGTGAGACGGTAGTGCAGTTCGGCGAACTGGCCTGCCTGTTCGACCTTGGTGAGGCGCATCCGAGTGGACGGGATACGACGCGGCAGCAGAGGTGCGCCCGATCCGAGAGTCACGGGAGCCACGCTCGCGACGATCTCATCGAGCAACCCGGCGTCGGCGAACTGACCGGCCAGGTCACCACCACCGACGACCCAGATACTGCGATCGCCCGCTGCCGCGGCCATCTCACGGTGCACCGGCTCGACGCCCCCGGAGACGAATCGAAGGTTCGCGCCGGGAATCGCGGGAAGGTCGCGGTGGGTGAACACCCAGCACGGGCGGTCGCCGTAGTACTCGCGCCAGTTCTCCGGTGGCTCGTTGGCGAGGATCCACTCGTAGGTGGTCGCGCCCATGCACATCGCGCCGACCTGCGCGAGGAAGTCGGCGATGCCTGCCTGCGCCGCATCCGCCCCGTCGACCTCGAACAGCCAGGAGAGCGAGTTGTCCGTGTCGGCGAGGAATCCGTCCAAGCTGGTAGCCGTGTAGTACTGGGTAGTCATGCCGAGCACGTTGCCAGTAAAACCTGACGGTTCACGACAAGGTTCGGTAAATCAGCCGAGACGCAACCGGCGGACGCCCTCGTCCAGTGTTTCGTCGCGCTTGCAGAAGGTGAACCGCACCAGGTGGTTCCAGGCGGCGGTGTCGTCGGCGAACACGCTGACCGGCACCGCCGCGACGCCGAGCCGCTTCGGCAGTTCCCGGCAGTACGCCAGACCGTCGGCGGCGCCGAGGGGCGTGATATCGGCGCAGACGAAGTACCCGCCCGCACTGGTCCGCACGCCCAGTCCGGTGTCGGCCAGCGCTGCGGCGAGGCGAAGGCGCTTCTCGGACAACGTATCCCGCAATTTCGCGACCCAGCCCAGCTCATGGTTGATCGCGTGCGCGACCGCGGGCTGGAACGGACCACCCGCCACGAAGGTCAGGAACTGTTTGGCCGCGAGCACACCGTCGATGAGGTCGGCGGGACCACACGCCCAGCCGGTCTTCCATCCAGTGACGCTGAAAGTCTTTGCCGCACTCGAGACCACGATCGTGCGCTCGGCCATGCCCGGCAGAGTGGCCAAGCTGATGTGCTCCGCACCGTCGTAGACCAGATGCTCGTAGACCTCGTCGGTCAGCACCAGAATGTCACGCTCACAGGCGATCTCGGCGATCGCCTCCAGGTCCTGGCGGCCGAGCACCGTGCCGGTCGGGTTGTGCGGCGAGTTGACGATCAGCATCCGGGTCGCCGGGGTGATCGCGTCACGCAGACTGTCCAGGTCGAGGACGAACCGGTCACCGTCGGCCACCAGCCTGGCCGTGCGCCGCCGCGCGCCCGCCAGCGCCACCGCGGCGGCGTAGGAGTCGTAGTACGGCTCGATCAGCACCACCTCCTCGCCGGGCTCGACCAGGCCGAGCACCGCTGCGCTGATCGCCTCCGTCGCGCCCACCGTCACCAGCACCTGCGTGTCCGGGTCGTAGTCGGTCCCGTAGCGCCGGGCGCGGTCGTCGGCGACGGCGCGGCGCAGTACCGGCACGCCACGCCCCGGTGGGTACTGGTTGTGGCCTTCGGCGATGGCGCGGCGGGCCACCTCCAGCATGCTCGCGGGCCCATCGGTGTCGGGGAAACCCTGGCCGAGGTTGACCGCGTCGTGGCGGACGGCGAGCTCGGTCATCTCGGCGAAGATCGTCGAGGCGAAGGGGCGCAGGCGGGCAACGGTCTGGGGTCGCGAGGGCATACCCGGAGACTAGTCCAGGCGAAGTACTTGTTGCTAAGCGATAGCTATCCTGCTTTCGAGCGCTGACCAGGCCATTTATCTGCGAAGACTGTTCGCTGCTCCAATGGCAGCCGACCTCGCTATGTTCTGGCCCACAGGCCGCGGGCAAATCTCGAAACGGAATTTTTACAGGTTGCTACCCGGATCGGCCCGCCGTCGGACAAGTACTGCGTTCCCTGTGGCACTTGTCGCGGCGACAGACGGCCGGCACTCAACCCAGCCGAACCCCGCCCAACTTGGCCGGATTGGCCAGATCGTAAGTACCCCAGACCAATCCGTCACGGACAGTGAACCCGACAACCCGGGTGGGATAACCCGCACGACCGTCCCGGGCCGGACGCCCGGCGACCACCAGGCCCAATTGCCCATTGACCGAGGCGAATTCGTAAACCGACGGCGCGTCCTCGAGCCCGTACTTGTGCACCAGCCCCAAGTAGAAGCGGGCGATCCGATCCGCGCCGTGCAGGACGTTCACCGCGGTGGCCGTGGTGCCGTTGGCGTCGCCGATCATCACCGCGTCCGGGTGCAGCGCAGCCGCCACGGCGGTCACGTCACCGGAACTCAGCGCGGTGAGGAAACGCTGCACCGCCGCCTCATGCTCAGCATCGGGCACCGGCTGCGGCGTCCGCGTCACCGCCTTGCGGGCGCGCACGGCCAGCTGACGTGCGGCGTCGGCGGAGATGCCGAGGATGTCCGCGATTTCGTCGAACGGCACCGAAAGTCCGTCGTGCAGCACGAAGGCCACCCGCTGCGGTGGCGTCAGGGTGTCCAGCACGACCAGCGCCGCGAATCGGCACTCCTGCTTGCGCACCACCGCCTCCAGCGGGTCGGGCGCACTCGACGGTGTTCGGGCGGTGACCACGGGTTCCGGCAGCCACTGGCCAACGTAGCTTTCCCGGCGCGCCGCCGCACTACGCAGACGGTCCAGGCAGATGCGGCTCACGACGGTGGTCAGCCAGGCCCGCAGATCATCGATCTCGGACTGGTGCGCGCCCGCCAGACGCAGCCAGCTTTCCTGAACCGCGTCCTCGGCATCGCCGACGCTGCCCGTCAGCCGATAGGCGACCGAGAGCAAATGCGCCCGATGTGACTCGAACAGGTCGGAAAGCAGCGCGGCAACCATCACCGGGAAGTCTACGGTCCGCCGGTGGCACGTTCCCGCGCGGTATCGGTCGTTGGGTGATGGATAAACCGGATGATCCGGCGGGCCGGTCCGTGACAGCATGGCCGGATGGACCATCACGTGCTGACGAACGGAACGATTTGGCTGTCGGCGCCGACGATGGACGACGTGGACACCATCACCGAATGCTGCCAGGAGCAGTCCATCGGGGAATGGGTGACCATCCCGGTGCCGTACGCGCGAGAGAACGCGGTGACCTTCATCGAGGACATCGTCATCCCCGGCTGGGCGGCTCGCAGCCCCACCTGGGCCGTGCGGCTGCGCCCAGACGGACCGGTCGTCGGCACGATCGGCCTCGGAGAACGCGATGAGAGCGCGGCCGAGGTCGGGTTCTGGCTCATTCCCGCGCAGCGGTCGCGCGGCCTGATGACGCAAGCGGTGAACTTGGTATGCGACTTCGGGTTCCGCGCCGACGGGCTGGACGTGGAGCGGATCGGCTGGCGCGCGTACGTGGGCAATTACGCGTCCGCCGCGGTCGCGCGCCACGCCGGATTCCGGTACGAGGGCCTGTCCCGGCTGGGCAGTGTGCAGCGCGGCCGACGCCGCGACCACTGGCTCGCCGCGCGTCTGCGCACCGACCCGCCCGGCCCGGCCGACGGCTGGCCCGCCGAGTTCCACCGCGGCCGGACGACTGCCGCGACGGCACTCGGCTTCGCGGAGGGCATGTCGTAGATTGCGAGGATGGCAGCCGACCAGCGCTTCACCTGGATAGTGCGGACCATGGACGTGCGGCCCGCCGACCGGGTCCTGGAGATCGGCCCCGGTTCGAGCGAGTCGATCGCCTGCCTCGCCGAACAGGTGACCGACGGGACGATCGTCGGTGTCGAGCGTTCCGGCACGGCCGTCGCCCGCGCGCGCAAAAAATATGCCGCCCAGCTCGATTCGGGCCGGGTTCGCCTGGTGCACGCCGACCTGGCGAACGCGGACCCGGACCAGCTGCTGGGCCAGATCGGGCCAGGCACAGCGGGTTTCGACAAAATTCTGGCGGTGAACGTCAACCTGTTCTGGACGAAAAAGCCCAGTGCCGAACTCGCCCTGATCCGGCGGCTACTGACACCCGGCGGCGCAGTGTGCCTGTACTACGGCTACGGCACGCCAGACGCGTCCGAGCCGGCCAGTCCGAAACCGCCGCCCGGCAAGCTCACCGAGCACTTGGCCGAGGCGGGCTTCGACGTCCGCATCATCGCCTCCGGCGATCTGCTGGGGTTGATCTGCTCGACCTGATGCGCGGTGCCACAGGGCTCGCGCCTGAGCAACCGCCGCTGGCGACTTCCTCGCGAAAGCGACGGCCACTCGGACGCGAGCCCGGGCTCTTGATCAGCGCACGCGGCGCTGCCGCACCGCGTCGGCCAGCCGGTCCAGTTGACGTGCGGTGGTCTCCCAGTCCAGGCACGCGTCGGTGATGGATCGGCCGTAGGTGAGTTCGGTGGCGCGGCCGAGGGTGAGATCTTGCCGTCCCCCGACCAGGAAGCTCTCCAGCATCACGCCGACCACACCGGCTTCGCCCGCGGCCAGCCGGTGCGCGATGTCGGTGACCACGTCCACCTGCTTGTTGTGGTCCTTGTTGCTGTTGCCGTGGCTGGCGTCCACAACGACCCGCTGCGGCAGCGACGACTTCTCCAGCCGCAGGCACGCCTCGGCCACCGAAGCAGCGTCGTAGTTCGGGCCGTTGCTGCCTCCGCGCAGGATCACATGGCAGTCCGGGTTGCCGGTGGTACGGATCAGCGCGGAGCGGCCATCGAGGTCGGTGCCGGGGAACACGTGACTCGCCGCCGCGGCGCGCACACCGTCCACCGCCACCTGGACATCGCCGTCGGTGCCGTTCTTGATGCCGACCGGCATCGACAGCGCGCTGCTCAGCTGGCGGTGCACCTGACTGGCCGCGGTACGCGCGCCGATCGCGCCGTAGGACACCAGGTCCGCGATGTACTGCGGGGTGATCGGGTCGAGGAACTCACACGCCACCGGAAGCCCGAGCGCGGTGATGTCGACCAGCAATTTGCGACCGAAGCCCAAACCGGTGTTGACGTCGAACGAGCCGTCCAGGTGCGGGTCGTTGATCAGGCCCTTCCAGCCCAGGCTGGTGCGCGGCTTCTCGAAGTAGACCCGCATCACCACGTGCAGCCGATCGTCGAGTTCGGCGGCCTTGGCCGCGAGACGGCGGGCGTAGTCCAAGGCGGCGGCGGGGTCGTGCACGGAGCACGGGCCGACGATCACCATGAGGCGGTCGTCGGCGCCGTTCAGCACGTCCACGGTGGCCTTGCGGCCCGCACGGACGGTGTCGGCGAGGGCATCGGTGATCGGATGCACGCGACGCACCTCCGCCGGTGAACGCAGCGGGCTGATGTTGAGGGTGCGTTGGTCGTCCAGATCGGAATGCCGAGCGTCGACGTCGGCTGCGGTTGTCATGTCGTGGGTTTCCTTTTCTCGGGGCCGACCCACGGACGTGAAACCCGTCGAGCCGGTCCATCATCCGGCTCGGGGTGGAATGTCGTCAGCGCACGTGGTTGCCGCAGACCAGCCCACCCAGGGCCGGCTTGCTAAACCAGAAATACACGCGCCGCACGTCAGGCACAGTACCAGCCCACTACCACGCCGTGAACGCGGAGTGGTGCGTTTAACGGTGTGTTCAATTTGCAGCGCCTGCGGCGCTGCGTGTTCGCGTTGTTCGCGGCGCGAGCCGTACCAGCGCGATTCGCGCCAAAGCCAGTGCGAATCGAACGCAGCTCCTACCCCCACTGGCCGGGAACGTAGTCACCCGCGGGGGTACGGGCGATGACGTTCATCCGGTTCCAGGCGTTGATCGTCGCGATCGCGGCGATGAGTGCGGCGATCTGGTCGTCGTCGTAGTGCTTGCGGACCTCCTGCCACACCGCGTCGCTGACGGCGCGGCCGTCGCCGATGCGGGTGGCCTCTTCGGTGAGCGCCAGCGCGGCGCGCTCGGCCTCGGTGAAAACGGTGGCCTCGTGCCAGGCGGCGACCAGGTTGAGCCGCAGAGAGGTCTCGCCGGCGTGCGCGGCGTCCTTGGTGTGCATGTCGGTGCAGTAACCGCATCCGTTGATCTGGCTGGCGCGGATCTTCACCAGCTCGTAGGTGGCGGCGGGCAGGGTGGAGTCGCTGATCACCTTGGAGGCCATGGTGAGTCGCTTGACGAAGCTGCCTGCGACCGGGTTGGCGTAGAGGTCGAAGCGGTGTTCCATGATGTCCGTCCTTTGTTCGTTCCCGTTGGGTTCACAAAGACGACGGCGCGCGGCGGACGAGTGTGACATCGCGCCATATGACGCGCATCACAACGTGCGAGCGAAGACGGCGATCGGCTACTTCGTGAAGTCGTAGGTGATGCCGGTCAGCTTGACCGACAGCTCCCACAACTCGCCCGCGAGCTTCTCGTCCCTGGACGCCTTCGACGAGCCGGACGACCCCGGGTAGCCCCGCATACCGCCGAACCCGGTCGGGCCGTAGAAACCGCCCGGCTCTACGTCGGCGGTCGCGGCGTACAAGGTCGGCAGCGCACCCATCGCGGCGCTCTGCGCGAACAGCCGGTTACCCAGCGCCATTACCTTGTCCTGGAAGGATTCGGTGTGCGACTGCAACTCGGTCGCCGCGTAGCCGGGGTGCGCGGCCACCGAGATCTTCCGCGAACCCGCCGCGGTCAACCTGCGCTGCAGTTCCCGGGCGAACATCAGATTGGCCAGCTTGGCTTGCGCGTAGGCGGGCCAGCGCTGGTACTTGCGCCGCTCCCAGTTGAGATCGTCCAGATCGATCGTGCCCATCTGATGCGCGCCGCTGGAGACGGTGACGATCCGGTCGGAGACTTTGTCCAGCAGCAGCCCGGTGAGCGCGAAGTGGCCGAGATGGTTGGTGCCGATCTGCTTTTCGAATCCATCGACGGTGCGCCCCTCGGGCAGCGCCATCACGCCCGCGTTGTTGATCAGCACGTCGGCCTGGTCGATGCCCTCGACGAACTCGCGCACCGACGCCAGATCGGCCAGGTCCAGCTTGCGCACCCGGGCCCGGTCCCCGAGTTCGGCGGCCACCTGTTCCCCTTTGGCCAGGTTCCGGCAGGCAAGCACCACCTCCGCCCCGGCCGCGGCCAGTGCCCGCGCCGTCTCGGCCCCCAGGCCGCTATTAGCGCCGGTCACGATGAACGTCCGACCGCTCTGGTCGGCGATGTTCGAGGTATCCCACCTGGCCATAACGGCTAGTTTAGTCCGCGCCGCGCCCGAGCGAGCGGTTCGGAGGCAGCGGGCGGCGCTACGTCCCGGCGAGGATCTCGTCGTCCGACATCGCCGCGACCTCCAGGTAGAGCGCCGCGACCGTGTCCAGTCGTCCCGCCGTCCCCTGCTCGCGTTCCCGATCGATCATGCGCGCGGCCAAGCCCTCCACGGTCCGCGCCGCGAACAGGTCGGCGACGACCGTTTCGGGCGCGTCCAGCCATTCCCGCACCCGGGCGATCACGGCGGTGGCCAGCACCGAATCGCCGCCGAGGGCGAAGAAGTCGTCGGTGGCGCCGACCCGCTCGGTGCTCAGCACCGACGCGACGACGTCCGCCAGGGCCCGCTCCAGATCGGTTCGGGGAGCGACGAATTCGACGTCGTCGTCGCCGCGCGCCAGCACCACGTGGATCGCCTTGCGGTCGGGCTTGGCGTTCGGGGTCAGCGGCAGCTCCGGCAGGATCTCCACTCGCGCGGGAAGCATGTACGCGGGCAAAAGATCCGCGACGACGTCCAGCACCGCCGCCACGGTCATCTCGGCGCCCGCCTCGAGCACCACGGCGGCGGCCAGCTTGGGCGCCGCGGTTCCGACCACCGCGGCGATCGCGTAACGCACACCGGGCACGGAGCGCAACGCGCTCTCCACCTCACCGAGTTCCACGCGATAACCACGAATCTTGACCTGATGGTCCGCGCGGCCGAGGAACTCCAGGCAACCGTCCGGGAGGTACCGAGCCAGATCGCCGGTGCGGTACCATCGCATGCCGTCGTGGACGACGAACCGCTCGGCGGTGCGTTCTGGGTCGCCGCGGTAGCCCGCCGCGACGCCGTCACCGCCGATCCAGAGCTCGCCGGTCACCCAGTCGGGGCAGTCGTGGCCGGTGGGGCCGACCACCCGGCAGCGCACATTGCGCAGGGGAGTGCCGTACGGCACGGCGGCCCAGTCCGCCGGAACGTCGGCGCCGACCACCTCGCAGATCGTGGAATGGATCGCGGTCTCGGTGGCGCCGCCCAGCGCGACGAACCTGCAGTCCGGCGCCACCTCCGCCAATCGGCTCGGCAGGGCGATATCCACCCAGTCCCCGCCGAGCAGCACGGTGCGCAGCGAGTCCAGCCGCGCGCCCGCCGCGGTGGCGAGCAGCATGTCGAGCAGGCTGGGCACGCAGTTGATCAGCGAAACACCATGGTGGCGAACCAACTCCACCCACTGCGCGGGGTCGCCGCGCTGCGCCTCGTCGACCGTCACCACCGCGCCGCCCGCACCGAGTAGACCGAAGATGTCATAGACCGACAGGTCGAACTCGAGCGCCGAGAGCGCGAGGCAGCGGTCCGCCGAGCCGAGGGTGAAACGCTCGTTCAGGTCGTCGATGGTGTTCATGGCGGCCCGATGCGGTACCTGCACGCCCTTCGGCTTGCCGGTGGAGCCGGAGGTGAACAGCACATACGCGATGCTCTCGGGCGAACCGAAGATCGGACGCGGCAACGGTCCCGGATGACGACGCGCCGCGGCGAGGGCCACGGTCCGCACCCCGGGAATCTCCGCGCCTTCGACGGTCAGCGCTGCGACGCAGTCACCGGTGCGCAGGATCTCCGCCCTCCTGGCCGCGGGCTGATCGAATCCGATCGGAACATACACCGACCCGGCGGCGAGCACTCCGAGGACGGCCACGATCTGGTCCGGCCCCTTCGGCAACTGCACGGCGACCGAATCCCCCGGCAGGACACCGGCTTCGCGCAAGGCGCCCGCGACTGCCAGCGCTTCCGCCGCCAACTGTCTGTAGGAGATCGCGCCGTCCGGCTCCCAGATCAGGGCGGGCGCATCGGGTTCCGCCGCCGCGTTCGCGAAGAACCCGCTGTGCAGCAACCGTCCGCTCACCGGACCCGAGGTCGCGTTGACCCGCGCCCGGGTGGCCGCCTGCTCGACCGGAATCCGCAGCGTCGCCTCGGCATCCCAGCCCGCTGCCCGTTCGGGGGAGGCGCCGTCGCCCGCCAGACGCATGATCGCGTCGATGTACCGCGCGAACATCGCGTCGATCACACCGGGCGGGAACGCCGCTTCGCGCACGTCCCAGTTCAGCAGCAGTCCGCCGCGCACCTCGGTGATCTGCGCGTCCAGCAGCACCTGCGGGCCTTGCGAGATGATCCACACCGGCTCGCCGAAGGTCTCGGTGACGACGTCGGCGAACAATTCCCCGAGGTTGAGCGCACTGGTGTAGACGATCGGTGCGAGCACCGGCTCGCCGCGCAGGCGGCCCAGATCGCGCAGCACCTCCAAGCCGGAGTACGCGGCGTGCGCACCGGCGGCGTGCAGACTCGCCTGCAAGGCGCGGGCCCGCTCCGTAACGGTGGCCGGCTCGGTCACGTCGACCTCGAGCAGCACGGAGGAGGTGAAGTCGCCGACCACGCCGTCGACCTGCGGATGCGCCGGTTCGCGGTGGAAGAGCGGCAGATTCAGCAGAAAACGCCGTTGCGCCGACCACGCTCCGATGGTTTCGGCGAACACGGAGGCCAGCGCCATGGCCGGAGTGATGCCGCGTGCGTGCGCGGTCTCGAACAGCCGCGCTTTCGCTTCGGGGGCGAGCCATCGGTGATAGCGCACCGTCCGGCTCGTGCCCGAAACGCTCTGTGCCTGTGGCAGTTCCGGTGCGCCGGGCAGCTCATGGAGTCGCTGTTGCCACCATTCCCGGTCGCGATCGTGCTCGGCGCCGCGTCCATTCGGCTGGTCGGCGAGGTAGCGCCGGAAGGTGTATTCCTGCTCCGGAAGCGACTCACCGTGATAGAGGCGCGCCAGATCGCTGATCAGGATGCGATAGCTCATCGCGTCGGCCGCCAGCATGTCGACATCCAGATGCAGCCGGGTCCGCCCGTCGGCGAGCAAGGTCAGCGCGATATCGATGACCTGACCGTCCTCGACGGCCATTCGCTGGTGCGTCTTGCGATCACGCAACGACTCCAACGCGTCCTGCGCCTGCGCCGGTGCGCGCAGGTCGGTCAGCGTCCAGACCGGGCGGCCCGGATGGGCCATGGTCTCCTGGGTGCCGTCCGGCCGGAAGCGGCTGCGCAGCATCGGGTGCCGCCGCACCAGCGCTTCGATCGCTCGCTGCAAGCGGTCGGGATCCACCCCGGCGCCGTCGAACTCGACATACAGGTGCGCCGCGACGCCGCCCAGCTCCTGCGACTCGGAACGGCCGATCCAATAGGCGTGCTGCATCGGCGCGAGCGCGAAGGGCGCGTCGTCGTCCTGCTCCGCCTGTTCCGGTCGCGGCTCGCTGAGCGCTTCGATAGCCTCCGGCTCGCCCGCGCCGCCGAGCAGATGGTGCCAGCCGTCCACGGTCGGATTCGCCGCCAGCAGCGCGAAATTGATGTCGATGCCGCGCTTGCGCCAGCCGCCGGCCAGCTTCATCGTCCGGATCGAGTCCAAACCCAGCTGGATCAGGTCGGCGTCGTCGGCGATCGAGTCGGCGGGGATGTCCAGCTGGTTCGCGATGGCCGCGCGGATTTCGTCACGTCCCACCACCGGCCCCGCGGCTGCCACGTTTCTCGCGTTCCCCGCCCCGTCCCCCGGTCGCTGTGCTGACTGCATCTGGCGCTGCCACTCCTTGGTCGCCGCCGAAACCGGCGGATCGAGACTGCTCGGCGGGTAGCCTATCGCATTGAAATAGGGTTGCCTAACCTATATAAGGTAACCCTCGGCTCGACTTTCTGTGAGGCAGACCGTGACTTCGACACCCATCGCGTCGCCACCGCATCGCGACGGCTATGTCCCTTTTCCCGCGCACACGGCCGCGGACTATCGAGCCGCCGGGTACTGGACCGGGCGCCCGCTCGGTGAACTGCTGCGCGCGACCGCACGACAGCATCCGCAGCGCCCCGCGCTACTCGACGCCGGGGGCCCTCGTACGTACGCCGAGATCGACGCCGCGGCGGACCGGATGGCCCACGGGTTGCTCGCGCTGGGCATCGCACCCGGCGACCGGGTGGTGGTCCAGCTGCCGAACGTGCCGGAGTTCCTGACCGTGCTCTTCGGGCTGTTGCGGGCCGGGATCATCCCCGTGCTGAGCCTGCCAGCGCACCGGCGCGCCGAGATCGAGCATCTGGCCGGGCTTTCCGAGGCGGTCGGCTACATCGTCGCCGACCGGGCCGGCGATTTCGACTACCGCGAACTGGCCACGACCGTGCGGGACGCGGTGCCCTCGCTGCGCCACGTCCTGGTGCTCGGCGAGCCGGGACCCTTCACGGACCTGAACTCGATTCCGCGGGAGGGCGGCGAGCTGCCCGAGATCGATCCGGGCGATATCGCGCTGATGCTGGTCTCCGGCGGTACCACGGGACTGCCGAAGCTGATCGCCCGCACGCATGACGACTACGTCTATAACGCGACCGCCAGCGCCGCGGTATGCGAACTGACCGAAAACGACGTATACCTCGCGACACTGCCCGCCGCACACAATTTTCCGCTGGCCTGCCCCGGCATTCTCGGCACCGTCGGCGTCGGCGGCGCGGTGGCCTTCGTCAGCGATCCGAGCCCGGAGAACGCGTTCGCCGCCATCGAGGGGCATGGCGTCACGGTCACGGCGGTGGTGCCGCCGCTGGCCCAGCTCTGGTGCGCCGCCACCGAATGGGAAGCGGCCGACCTGAGCTCACTGCGTCTGCTGCAGGTGGGCGGCGCCAGGCTGGCCGAGGTCAACGCGAAGGAGGTGACTCCCGCGCTGGGCGCGACCCTGCAACAGGTGTTCGGGATGGCCGAAGGTCTGCTCAACTACACGCGGCTCGACGATCCGGTCGAGTTGCTGCACACCACCCAGGGCAGGCCGCTGTCACCCGCCGACGAGATCCGCGTGGTGGACGGCGACGGCAACGAAGTCGCGCCCGGCGAGGAAGGCGAGTTGCTGACCCGGGGCCCGTACACGATACGTGGCTACTACCGGGCGCCCGAGCACAACGCGCGCGCGTTCACCCCGGACGGCTTCTACCGCAGCGGCGACCTGGTGCGCCGGCTGCCCAGCGGTCATCTCGTGGTCTCCGGGCGGATCAAAGACGTGATCAACCGCGGCGGCGAGAACATCTCCTGTGACGAACTCGAGGAGCACCTGCTCGCCCACCCCACGGTCCGGCATGCCGCCGCCGTGGGACTGCCCGACCCCGCGCTGGGCGAAAAGGTCTGCGCCGTTCTCGTCGTCGACGGCGAGATGCCCACCCTGGCCGAGATCAAGACCTTCCTCGCCGCCCGCGGGCTCGCCACCTACAAACTGCCGGACATGCTGCGCCGCAGCGACAAGCTGCCGATCACCGCGGTCGGCAAGATCGACAAGAAAGCGCTGCGCGCCGAGGGCTGAGCAGCACCCGGCCGAAAAGTGGACGGGCAGCGCGGTATCGGTGTGCTGCCCGTTCGCTCGGCCGCTCAGGCCTTGACCACGTAGGGCGCGATGCTGCCCAGCTTCTCGCAGGTCTCCTCGAACTCCCGCTCCGGCCGAGACTGAGCGACGATCCCAGCGCCCGCACGCAGCCAGGCGCCCTCGGTGTTCTGGTACACCGCACGCAGCACGAGTGTCGCCTCCATCGCACCAGACGGCGAAATGGTCAGCACCGCACCGGAATACAGACCGCGGGGATCGTGATCGAGCCGGAACACCGAGTCGACACCCTCGCGCTTGGGAATACCGGAGGCGGTGACCGACGGGAACAGCATTTCCAGCGCGTCCCAGCTGGACCGGTCGGTGGCCAGCCGCCCGCGCACGGTGGAGGCCAGGTGTTGCACGCTGCCGCGCTCACGCACGGCCATGAAATCCGACACCGCCGGCGTGCCGGGATCGGCCACCGCCGCGATCTCCGCGAACGAGGTCTGCACCGAAATCGCGTGCTCCACGATCTCCTTCGGATCGGTGACCAGATCCGCTCGTGCGGCCAGGTCGGCCGCCGCCCCGCGACCGAAGGCGCGGGTGCCCGCCAGCGGCTCGGTGGTCACCACGCGCTCGTCGTCCACGGAGGCGACCAGTTCCGGGCTGAAGCCCGCCGCCTCCAAACCGCCGAGCCGCAACAGGAACGATCGCGCCGGAGTGTTGTGCGCGCGCCCGAGCCGATAGCTGGCCGGAACATCGACCGGGAACGGCAGGTCGACCTTCCTGGACAGGATGACCTTCTGGTACCGCCCCGCCTGGATCTCGCCTACCGCCTCGGCCACGCGATCCCGGTAGCCGGTGGGGTCGATGCCGATGTCGGTCGGGTGCGCCCGCGGGAGTTCGGCGCTCTGCGACTGCGCGATCAGATCATGGATGTCGCCGGTCTCGGCAGGGGTGGCACCGGATACCCGGACACCGAATTCGCCCACGCGCACCTCGATGCGCGGAATCATCAGGTGTGCCAGCGCGGTACGCGGGTCGAGGTACTCGGTCGCGTCGAGCGCCCAGGCGCAGAACTCGAATCCGATCCAGCCGTAGGCGTTCCGCCCTTCGAGGGGCAACGCGCCGAGCGCGCGGTCGATCACCCCGGCCGGGCTGCCTTCCCAGCGGCTGGTCGTGCTCTGCCCCTCCCATGTGACCCGCAGCTCCCGCACATCGAGTTCGACACTGCCGACCGGATCGGCGGCGAACACCCATTCCCCCGGACGCTCGTACATCACGTACTCGCCGAACCGATCCGACGCTGCCAGCTGGGACATCGCTGCCGCCGGATCGGTCACATACTCAACCCGCAGGCGTTCCGTGGTCGACAACGATCCTCCAAAGGTTACCCTGACCTAACTTGCGAAGGTAAGGTTAGCATTACCTCCATGATCTGCACCGGTGTGCTCACGGCCACAGCAGAACCGGCCGATCAACCCGTTGACCGCCCCGCCGAACACAAGCTCGCGAAGGCTTCCACTCAACGGACACGGTGTAATTCGCTGGGCCACAACAGGAACGCCGTCGTGATGGCCGACAACCGGCGACTGCGTCCGCCGCGAGCTGTTGTGCTCACCGCGACTGGGGAGCCCCGAGGCCGCCCGTACACGCAGAATGCTCGGACCATGCACCCCGAACTCGCCGCGCCGACTGCCTGCGCGGAATCGACCCGGCGGGATTGAATAGGGGAGAGCGTCACCTGCGGAGGGAAGAACATCGATGATCGATCACCGCGGCGATTCACCCGCGACCGCCCGACCCGGGACCGCACCGAAGTCGGTGGTGGCCCTGATCGACGCCGCATCGGGGGTGGAACGCGAACTCGTCGGCACCTGGCTGGCCGACGGCGGGATCGGCGCGCAGTTCGGCACCGACGCCCCGGTCACCCAGCTGGACCTGGACGCGGGCGCCGTCGCCGCCCAGCTGGTCAGCAGGCGCGACGATCCGCTGGTGGTGCCGATCCGGGTGCTGTGGCTGCCACCGGAACGCGACGGGGTGCGGCGCGTCACCTTCGGCGACCTGGCCATCCTGACCAATCCCCGCCAACCCAACCGGTTGGCGCAGCGCAGGCTGCTCGGTAAGTCGCCGGACCGATACGTCGTGCTGACCGGCGCGCCCGCCCGGCTCAGCGAGCTGCGGGCGAACAATCCGGAGGCGGCGGCGCTGCTCGACAAGGGCACCGCCGAGCCGTTCGCCCGCGCCATCGTGCGCGCGGCGGTAGTGGCGCTCGAACGTGCCGAACGCACCATCATCGGCGACCGGTACAAGGTTCCCCGGCTGGTCACCGAGGAAATCCTCGACTCCCCCGACTTCCTGCGCAGGCTGGAACTGATCGCCGACCAGATCGGGGCGAGTCCGCATGAGGTGTACCGCCGCGCGGAGAAGTCACTTGGCGAACTCGTCGCCGCACAGAGCAGGCTGGTCTCCGATCTGTTCACCCAGGCCATGCGGCCGGTGCACGCCTCGACCTGGAAGGTGGACTGCGACGAGTCCGGCCTCGCCGGGCTGCGCGATCTGAACCGCCGCTTCCCGCTGGTGTTCCTGCCTTCACACCGTTCATACGTCGACGCGTTCGTGCTCGGGGACGTACTGGCCCGCAACGACTTTCCGCCGAACCATGTGATCGGCGGCGCGAATCTCAGCTTCTGGCCGATCGGCCCGATCGCCCGGCGCACCGGAGCGGTGTTCATCCGGCGCAGTTTCGGCGACGACGAGGTCTACAAGGCCGTCGTCGAGGAGTACTTCGCCTACCTGCTGGCCAAGCGCTTCAACCTGGAGTGGTACTTCGAGGGCGGCCGTACCCGCACCGGCAAGCTGCGCCCGCCGCGCTACGGTTTGCTGAACTATCTTGCCGCGGCGGTACGGACGAATCGCGTCGACGATGTCATGCTGGTGCCGGTCTCGATCACTTACGAGCGGCTCAACGAACTCGGCGCCATCGCCACCGAGCAGGTCGGCGGCACCAAGAAGCCCGAGGGGCTGGCCTGGCTCGCGCGCTACATCCGCAGCCAGCAACACTCCGCCGGGCACGTGTATGTGCGCTTCGGCGAGCCGCTGTCCGCCCGCGACCGGCTCGCGGCGCACGGTGACCCGCTCACCACCCCGCCGCTGACCATCCCACTGCACCGGATCGAGCCGATCCCGCCGAGCCGCATCCAAGCCGGGATCGTCGGCGACCACGAACCACCGGAAGTCACCGAGCTGGAACGCAAGGCCGTGCAGCGGCTGGCGTTCGAGGTCGCGGTCGGGATCAACGCGGTCACGCCGATCACGGTCAACGCGCTGGTCACTCTGGCGCTGCTGGGCGTGGACGGGCGCGCCCTCACCCTCGGCGAGGTGCGTACCGTGCTCGCGCCGGTGCTCGGCTACATCGACAAGCGCGACCTGCCCGGCGGCGAAGTCGACGCTCTGCGCGACGAGCAGGGCCTGGCCGTCGTGCTCGAGCAGCTATCGCTGGCCAAGGTCGTCACGGTGTACCGGGGCGGGCTGGAACCGGTGTACTCGATCGAATCGGGCGCGCACCTCGAGGCCGCGTTCTACCGCAACAGCGCCGTGCACTGGTTCGTCAACCGCGCGATTCTCGAGCTGTCCATCCTCGCCGGGGTCGACATCGGCGAGGACGACGACGCGCTGAAGACCGGCTGGGGCGAAGCGTTCCGCCTGCGTGACCTGCTCAAGTTCGAGTTCTTCTTCCCCGAGCGCAGTGAGTTCGCCGACCAGATGGTCGCGGAGATGCTCCTGGTGGACCCGGACTGGTACAACCACACCCGCCGCGACACGCGAAGCTCCGACATCCTGGGGAAGCTCACCGCCTCCGGATTCATGATGGCCCACCGGGTGCTGCGCTCCTTCTTCGACGCGCAACTCGTGGTGGCGGAACGGCTGGCCGACCGGGACCCGGGCGACGAGATCGACCGCAAGGAGTTCATCGCCGAATGCGTGGCCGTCGGCAAGCAGATGATGCTGCAGCAGCGGTTACACAGCCCGGAGTCGGTCTCCACCGAGTTGTTCACCAGCGCCTTGAAGCTCGCCGACAACTACGACCTCGTGGAGACAGTGCCCGACGACTCGGAGCGTCGCACGGAATTGACCCAGCGCAGAACGGAATTCGCCGATCGCCTACGCACCATCGGTGTCCGCATCGCGCAAGCCGCCGCGCTGGACCCGTCCAACATGGAACTGCGGTGAGCACTCGCCCCGCCGACCTCGACGCCGCGGTCGCCACCATCCGCTCCGGACCGCAGGGCCCCACCGTCGCCGCGGTCTTCGACTTCGCCGGCACGGTCATCGACGGCCCGGGGCGAGGACACCTGCCGCTGGGCCGCCGCAAGCCCGAGGACGTGCTGCTCGGCGGCATCCGCAACGGCATGACCGAGGGCGAGTACGCGCGGTTCCTGCGGCAGCTCACCGAAGTGCTGGCCGGACGGTCCGAAGCAGACCTGGACGAGCTGGGCAGGCAGCTGTTCCGGCGGAGCAGCTACGGACACCTGTATCCCGAAGCGTGGCAGTTGATCCGGACCCACCGGGCAGCCGGGCACACGGTGCTGCTGGTCAGCTCGCTGACCAGGTTCCAGGTGCTGCCCGCGGCGACGCAGCTGGGCATAGCGCACGTCCGCTACACGCCGATGGCCGCCGACGACGGCGTGCTGACCGGCTACCCCGACGGAAAGACACTGTGGCGCAACGGCAAGGCCGACGCGGTCACCGAATTCGCCGCCGCACAGGGAGTGGACCTCGAACGCAGCTATGCCTACGCCGACGCCATCGCCGACCTACCGCTGCTGTCGCTGGTCGGCCATCCGGTGGCGGTGAACCCCGATGACGCATTGGCCGAAATCGCCGACCGGCATCGCTGGGCGAAGCTGAACTTCCGGCCGCGCCACTCGCCGCGCGCGAGCGACTACGCCCGCACCGCGGCCGGCTTCGCCGGACTGCTCGGCGGGGCGCTCTTCGGCGTCGCGTCGAAGGCTCCGACCAAAGACCGCCAGCAGATGGCCGACGCACTGATGGCGCAGGCGGCGCGCAATACGCTGCGCATAGCCGGGGTGCACCTCCGGGTCACCGGTGCCGAGCACGCGAAATCACCACGACCGGCCGTCTTCCTGTTCAATCACCAAAGCCAGTTCGACATCATCATCGTGCCAAAAGTGCTCGGCGGCGGCGTGACCGGCATCGGGAAGAAGGAACTCACCAAGAACCCGGTGTTCGGTCCCCTCATGCGCTTCGCCGGGGTGACGTTCATCGATCGCTCGAACACCGCGCTGGCGAAGGCGGCGCTACGACCGGTTGTGGAAACCCTGCGGAACGGACTGTCGATCGCAATGTCCCCCGAGGGAACTCGCTCCTACACCCCCGAGGTCGGTCCGTTCAAGAAAGGCGCATTCCACATCGCGCTCCAGGCCGGGGTGCCGGTGATCCCGGTCGTGATCCGCAACGCAGGCGAGATCTGCTGGCGCAACGCGATGGTGGCCCGGCCCGGGACCGTGGACGTCGCGATCCTCGAGCCCATCGATGTCAGCGGATGGGACCCCGACGACCTGGACGAGAACGTAGAGCGGGTGCGACAGCTGTTCATCGACACGCTCCTGGACTGGCCCGAGTGATCATGCAGGTGTGCGCTGGCGGCTCCGGCCTGTCGGCCATGTACGCGGTGTCGGCGCCGGTGCTCGTCTTCGGGTTGAGGATATGGGTCGTGCTCAGAGCGTGCGGCCCAACAGCAGCTTCCACGGCATCAGTGCCGACTCGAGCTGCACTTTGAGGCTCATCTTGGAGGCGCCAAGGGTGCGTTCCTCGAACCGGATCGGAACCTCGGCGATCGTGACGCCCTTCTTGATCGTGCGATAGTTCATCTCGACCTGGAAGGAGTACCCGTTGCTGCGGATCGAGGCGACGTCGATGGCGCGCAGGGTGTCGGCCTTCCATGCCTTGAAGCCCGCGGTGGCGTCCTTGACGCCCAAGCGCAGAATCAGGTTGACGTAGAAGTTGGCCCAGGCCGAAAGCGCCTTGCGGTACCACTTCCACTCGGCGGCGGTCGAGCCGCCCGGGACGTAGCGGGAACCGAGCACCACGCCCGCATCGGTGGTCGTCAGCTTCTCCAGCATGGCCGGGATGACTTCGGCGGGATGCGAGAGGTCGGCGTCCATCTGGATCACCACGTCCGCGCCCTCGTCCAGCGCGCGCGTGATGCCCGCGACGTACGCGCGCCCGAGCCCGTCCTTCTCGGTCCGGTGCAGCACACCGACCACGTTCGGCAGCTCTGCGGCCAGCTTGTCCGCCACCTCACCGGTGCCGTCCGGCGAGCTGTCGTCCACCACGAGCACGTGCAGGTCGGGCACGGGCAGCGTGGTCAGCCGCTCCACCGCAACCGGTAGATTCTCCCGCTCGTTGTAGGTCGGCACAACAACGGTAACCCTCAAGGGTCGCCCTCCCTGCTGATCCTGGTTTCCGCTCGCAGCCCACGCCAGGACCACCGAGCATTCGTCGAGTTCTGGAGAACCGTACTCGATACCCCCGACCGCGGGCTGAGCGGCCGCACCCGGCGCGACACGGTTCGGCCCTCCGACCTGCACCTCAAGATCAACTTCGCGGGACCGGGGAACACTCTCCCCCGCCGTGCCGACGGAGCAACGGAGGATTCACCGCATGCGATGCAGCGCGGCGGGCCATCCACCGCAACTGATCGAAATCCATTGCTGCACAGGCAAACGTCCGACGCCGCGCACCTCACTCCCCCTCGCGCCAGGTGCGATCCCGGGCGTCCTCGCGCTCATTGCGGGCATGCGCGATTTCCAGCGCGCGCTCCGCCGTCGCCCGGTCCGGATAAGGCCCCATTCGATCGCGGAACCAGCACTGCCGTCCTTGTTCAGCTCGTTTATGCTTCAAGCAGTAATACCAGCGCTCAGCCATACCTCCAGCATCCCACCCAGGACCCGACCGCATCCCGATTTCGTGTTCGCCCATCCGTAGCGGTGCGCCCGCGACCGCAATTCGCGGCCGAGCTCTACCAAAGACTTCGGTAATGGATGAGTGAGTCGCATATCAGAACCGCACCGAACGCGACGAAGAGTATGCGCACCGAAGTCGGTCCATATGTGGTGAGAATGCGAACGACCTTTCGATACACACGGCGCGCTGCGATGGTGCGCCGCATGGCGAGGCCGAGAATCAGCAACGGCGGAAGCAATGCCAGCGCGCAATAGGCGATGATGATCAGCGGCCACCAGGTAGGTAGCGGATCGCGTGCGGAGATCATCGCGAGTCCAGCCAGATAAGGAACCGCCGTCGGCGCCTGCGCGATACCGATCGCCACCCCGATCACGGCCAGTAACCAGGGTTGCCGTCGCAATGCCGTCCCCCGTTTCGGGTCAGCCGTTCCGGTCATCCGAATGCCCGCCAGTGCGATCAGCACCGCGCCGACAGCGAGTTCGCCCCAATACCGCACCCCGGAGGTGAGCTCGAAGTCGACCAGGTCGCTCAGAAAGCCGATTCCCAGGACCGTGCAGATCCCGAAGGCGGTGGTGACGGCGAAGACGCCCGCAAGCAAACTCAGACCGCCGGCCAGCGGCGAGCGCCGAACCAGCCTGCTGTCATAGACGACGGCCGTGGTGACGCCGATGAGCAGCACGTCCAGCGAATCGAGGAAGGCGAACCCCGCAAGCGCGAGGAGAAGGATCGACATGGCGGCGCCAGCCTACCCGCGCCGCGGTGGACAACCGACGCCCCGGTCATGAAGGCCTTTGCGGCACTGTGTAATTCGCCACACCCGCAACGAGCGAGTCGGTCAGCTCGATCGACGCACGCCCCGGCCGCATGATCCACCCGCGCGGCAAGCCGCGCGCTCCGATAACCAAACCTGCTGAGCGGTGTCCCCATCGCGGTATTCGATTGGCCTGGCAGAAACCGTCGAACGGGACCCCCGCAACGCACCCACACAACACTCGAACTGGACCGACCCGCGCAACGTAACCACCGCGCAAGGGGGTCCGGGGGCGAAGCCCGCCGGGCGGGGCGTGCGGGTTGCACCCCCACAAGACATGACGAAGCGAAAACGGCCCATGCCCTCCATGGGCATGGGCCTGCTATGAGCGGAGTGGCCAGGGCCGGGATCGAACCGGCGACCTTCCGCTTTTCAGGCGGACGCTCGTACCAACTGAGCTACCTGGCCGCAGGCACCCGAAGTGAATGCCGTACGCCGAACGCCGGAATATCCGGCGTTCAACTGCGACCCTGACGGGACTCGAACCCGCGACCTCCGCCGTGACAGGGCGGCGCGCTAACCAACTGCGCCACAGGGCCATACTGTGCTACCAACGATCCGCAGATCGTACCCCCTACGGGATTCGAACCCGCGCTACCGCCTTGAAAGGGCGGCGTCCTAGGCCGCTAGACGAAGGGGGCTCGTCCCGGATTTCTCCGGACCGGCTTTCAACGGCTGTCCGTTGGGAGCTGGGATAGCTTATGACAGACCGGACTCGAATCCCAAATCGGCTGGTCAGAGCCCCAAACCGAGCTCCTCCAACCGGGCCTGCGCACGCCAGCCGTCGCTGCGGAACTTCTGCAGCCACTCCAGGGTGGCCATCGCCTCGACCACCACCTCGAGCGCCTCCTCGAAACGGGACCGCAGATCGACCTGACCGCCGAGCAGGTCCACCATGTATCGCTGACCGGCCAGCGCCGCCGCCAGCGTGCGGGTGAACCGGTCCGGGTCGGCGTCGGCGCGCAGCTGCCCGTGGTCGATGGCGCGCACCGTGAGCACCCTGGTCGTGCGGCCGAGGATGCGCCCGCCGCCCGCTTGCACGTCGCGGTAGAAATCCGGCTCGATGATCAGGCGATACTCGGCTTGCACGATGATGTCGTGCTCCAGCCGCAACGCGATCTCGTCGACCATCCCGTGCAGGATGTCCAGCGGGCTGAGATCCGCTCGCGCGAGCCAGCGCTCAGCGGAGGCGCGGTAGCGCTCCACGGCGGTCTCCAGCACCGCGCGCGCGAGGTCTTCCTTGGAATCGAAATGGAAGTACATGGCGCCCTTGGTGGCACGCGACCCTTCCAGTATGCGGTTGAGCGATGCAGCGGCATAGCCGCTCTTCCCGAACTCAACGGCGGCGGACCTGATAATCGCCGCCCGTGTCCGGCGGGCCCGCTCTTGCTGCCGTGCCATGCTCGAAACGCCTCCGAAGCCTACTCGCCGCCAAGCAGCCACTCCCAAAGGAACGGTCCCTTGGCACGAATTCATGAGTTTTATCATTACTGCAAACCGGGTTTTCGCCCGATTTCAAACCTTCGGTACGAAAACTCGCGGAAAACCTGAAACGCACCGGCTGGTATAGTTTTCCTGCCCGGGTGCGCCGCAGGGGGTGCGCATCCGGGCATTTCTTCGTCTCGGATCTGCCTCCTCCTGCGGCATCGAGTTCCGCCGAGCCGTGGCCGACCGAGCCGACCGCGACGCCTTCGGACACAGCAACGACAAGCTGAATTCCGTCGAGCCGACCGAGTCGGCGATTCTTTCGGAATTCACCAAGGCGTCACCGTACCCGGAATCTCGATGCGACACGCGGCAAACCGAAGAGTCAGGCCGCCATCCGATTCCGCTTTCTGTTACAGCAAATATTCCGCAACCGAACCGCATCGTCCGGCGGCTGCGTGAATTCGCCAGCGGCCCAGCGATGTTCACCCGAGCCGACCGGCAGACCGAGCGACCGATCGTCCCGGACGCCGCACCGGCCAACCCGGTCCGCGAGCCTTGCCGGGCTGGGGCGCTTCACCCCTGCAAATCCAAAGACATTGTCAGCCAACATGATTGGATGATATCCAGATCTGGGTAAGATGAACAAAGCTGGGTGGCAAATGTTTTACCGCCTGCATCGTCGCCTGCGCGCGCCGCGTTACCCCGCCCGCGGCATCGCGCGACGCACCCGCACGGCCCGCCGACCCGACCCATCCACCACACCCCACCGACACGAACTCCCCCGATTGGGGCATCGGCCCCCGATCGCACTACACTGGTCCTCCGCGCCCCTATAGCTCAGTTGGTAGAGCTACGGACTTTTAATCCGCAGGTCGTAGGTTCGAGCCCTACTGGGGGCACACGCGTCGGGCGTCCGGGTCATCCGGGCGCCCGACCTGGTTTTCTGGGGAGTTCTCCGCTCGTTGTCCCTTACTAATAGGGACACGCCGATGCCGACTCCAGCTCTTGTCACCGTGCACCAGCGAGTCTGCCGCCGCCTGGCCCCAGCCGCGCCGACCGCCCTGCCGGGAATGCCCGTTCGGATGCCGATGGCACCACACCCCATCGCGGGCCACCGGCACAACGCCGAACCGCCGACCGCGGATACCTGAGCCATGCGGATGCCTGAGCTATGAGGATTTGCGACGAGTGGCGACCGGTCCGATTGTGAGGAAAGGCACAAATGGTTCGCTGACCGTCCGTGGCGGGCCGCGGGCCCTGCAGAAGCAAACGGATGGTCAGGCCTGTTGAGGA
Source organism: Nocardia sp. NPDC051787 (assembly GCF_040681325.1). Taxonomy (NCBI): domain Bacteria; kingdom Bacillati; phylum Actinomycetota; class Actinomycetes; order Mycobacteriales; family Nocardiaceae; genus Nocardia; species Nocardia sp. NPDC051787. The sequence continues at coordinate 42,519 of NZ_JBFAYO010000005.1, read as the reverse complement.
GAGAACCGTTCGCATGATCGAGAACTCGGCTCGTTCAGCCGTGCGCTACCGATTGTCTCCGACACTTCGGGCCGAGACGCCGAGAGCGGTCCGGTTGGTCCGTAGCGCTGGATCGCGAGGGTGCGCACGCACTGCCGGTCCGGAAGCAATGGACGGCAGGCGAGGACGCCACTTCGCCGCCGATCACACTCGGGAGCACGCGGACCTGATCGTGCACGGCCCACCTCGGTCCGCGGCGGCGGGGCATTGTGATTCCGGTGGATTGTGCGTTACCGCACTCGAGCTAACGCCACGAACAGCGCGCCGATAGTCCCCTCAGTGCGGGCTGACCCCATACACTCGTGTGGATCACTGAACGGCTAAGACGTCATATGACGAGTATCACCAGGGCATCGATCGTCCAAAGGATGCGTTTCGCATCACACCTACGGTGCCGTAAGGTATGGCCGCATCGGTATCGGTCTACCTTGGGATGACCAGCACGACCGGACGCACACACTGAAGGGTTCATACATGGCAAGGGATCTGACTCAACTCGAGCTTCTGACGGAGTTGGAGCCGGTTGCCGAAGAAAACGTCAACCGGCACCTTTCTCTGGCAAAGGAATGGCACCCGCACGACTACGTCCCGTGGGACGACGGCCGCAATTTCGCGGCACTCGGTGGCATCGATTGGGATCCCGAGCAGTCCCGCCTCAATGAGGTCGCGAAGGCGGCCATGATCACCAACCTGCTCACCGAGGACAACCTGCCCTCCTACCACCGGGAGATCGCCGAGAACTTCTCCCAGGATGGCGCCTGGGGCACCTGGGTGGGCCGCTGGACCGCCGAAGAGAACCGCCACGGCATCGTCATGCGCGACTACTTGGTCGTCACGCGCGGCGTCGATCCGGTCGCCCTCGAAGAAGCTCGAATGATCCACATGACCAACGGCTTCGCCTCCCCAGCCGAAGCCGACGCCGGATTCCTGCACTCCGTCGCGTATGTCACCTTCCAGGAGCTGGCCACCCGGGTCAGCCACCGCAACACCGGCAAGGTCTGTGACGACCCGATCGCCGACCGCATGCTGCAGCGCGTCGCCGCCGACGAGAACCTGCACATGATCTTCTATCGCAACATGTGCGGCGCCGCCCTCGACCTCGCGCCCGACCAGGCCATCGAGGCCATCACACTGATCCTGGAGAACTTCCAGATGCCCGGCGCCGGCATGCCCAACTTCCGCCGCAACGGTGTACTGATGGCCAAGCACGGCATCTATGACCTGCGCCAGCACCTGGAGGAAGTCGTCCAGCCGGTGCTGAAGAAGTGGAACATCTTCGAACGCACCGACTTCACCGCGCGCGGCGAAGCGGTCCGCGAGCGGCTCGGCCTGTTCCTGGATAAGCTGGCCAAAGACGTGATCAAGTTCGAGGAGCAGCGCGACCGCATGCTCGCCCGCGAAGCCGCCAAGCGCGAGCGCGAGATGGCGGGCAGCACGGTCGGCTGACCACGCTGACGCAACCGCGCCGCCGTCCGGGACTCGGACGGCGGCGCTTTCCGGCGTCGTCCGAACGTCTGGTTCGAGCCGGTGACAGTCCTCCTCAGGACACTCGTCTTCCCGACCCGGCGACCCGTAGCAGCCGAGTTACGTGCGGAAATGAGACACTGGTCGGCGTGACGATGACTACCGAGGCGAAGGCAGCTCTGCGGATCGGGCCGTATCCGGTCGATCCGCCGGTCGTGCTGGCGCCGATGGCGGGCATCACGAATCTGGCCTTCCGCAAGTTGTGCCGGGAATTCGGCAGCCCGACCTCGATCTACGTGTGCGAGATGATCACCGCGCGCGCCGTGGTGGAGCGTAACGAGAAGACGCTGCACATGATGTCCTTCGACGCCGACGAGTACCCGCGCTCGATGCAGCTCTACGGTGTGGATCCGGCGACGCTCGGCGAGGCGGTGCGGATCATCGTCGGCGAAGGCTGGGCCGACCACATCGACCTCAACCTGGGCTGCCCGGTGCCCAAGGTCACCCGGCTCGGCGGCGGTGCGGCGCTGCCCTATAAGCGGACGCTGTTTCGCCGCATCGTGCGCGCCATGGTGGACGCGGCCGAACCCGCGGGCGTGCCGGTGACCGTGAAGTTTCGCATCGGCATCGACGACGACCACCTCACCTACCTGGACGCGGGACGCATCGCGGAAGCCGAAGGCGCGCGGGCGGTGGCCCTGCACGCGCGCACGGCGGCGCAGCGCTACTCCGGCCAGGCCGACTGGACCGCGATCGCCCGGCTCAAGGAGGCGGTCACGACCATCCCGGTGCTCGGCAATGGCGACATCTTCTCGGCCGCCGACGCCGTTCGCATGATGGACGAAACGGGCTGTGATGGCGTGGTGGTCGGTCGTGGCTGTCTGGGCCGGCCGTGGCTGTTCGCCGAACTGCAAGCCGCACTCCGCGGCGAGCCGCTGCCCGCGGCCCCCGATCTGGGCCGGGTCGGCGCCGTGCTGTATCGGCACGGCACGCTCCTGTCGGAGCATCTCGGCGAGGACAAAGCCATGCGCGACCTGCGCAAGCACATGGCCTGGTATCTGATGGGATTCCCGGTCGGCGCCGACCTCCGTCGCGCGTTCGCGACCGTCGGCAGCCTCACCCAACTGGAAGACCTTGTCGGACAACTCGACCCGACCGCACCCTTCCCCAAGGACGCCGAAGGCCCACGCGGGCGCCAAGGTTCACCGGGAAAGGTCGCATTGCCGCACGGCTGGCTCGACGACCCCGACGATCCAGCGGTGCCGCAAGCCGCCGATGTGATGCACAGCGGCGGATGATCGGGCAATCCCGCAGCGAACCGCGCTGCCAAACACCGCTGTGACCTCGCCGGTTTCGCACTCGGGTGGCTGGCTGTGGCGGAATCGTTATCATTGCGGAATCGGTGCTGCCGGTGGAGTACGGCTGAGGCGGAAAGCAAGACGAAAAGCGAGGTTCGTTGGTGGGTGACGATCGGCACGGGCGTTCGCCACGGCCCGGAGGTCGTGCCCCGTGGGAGCGGTATCCCGCGGCGGATTACCCCGAACGAGACGCCACACGGACGTCCCGGCGCTCGCGGCACACCGACGCCACTCCCGACCAGGGTTCCGCACCGCTCACGGTCCAGGATCTCGTCCAGCGGGTCGACAACGAGCGTGCCGGGCGAAGGGGCCGCAGGGCGGCCGCGCCACAGGACGGTGACGCGCCGAATCGTGGCCGCCGCGCCGAACCGGCAGTACCGGACGCGGGCCCCGCACCAGGACGGGGCCGCCGCGCCGAACCCGTGCCACCAGACGCCGGTCCCCCATCCGGACGGGGCCGCCGTCCCGAGCCGGGGCTACCGGACGCAAGCGGCCAACTAGGGCGGAGTCGCCGCGCCGAGCCCGAACTACCGGATGCGGGGCCCGCACCGGGACGAGGCCATCGCGCCGAGCCCGCGCCACGCCAGGACGCTCCCCGACGCTCCCCAGAGCCCGCCCGCCGCCCCCCGGACGCCGCCAATGGCCGCGGCGCTGCGGCAGGCCCCCGCCGCGCCCCCGACACGCCCGCGGCACGACCCACCGGCAGTTCTCCGGTGGTCCAGGACATCGCGGGTGAACACGCCACCCCTGCCTCGCGCGCCGCGAACCGTCGTCCAGCCGAGCGCTCCGGTCCCCCAGCCCGCCCCGAGCCGGAGCCGGCCGAAGAAATCACCGACGTTCTTCCCCCGCTCACCGAGCAGACCCGCGCCAAGCGCAAGGGCGCGGGCTGGCCGACCAAGGAAGGCAAAGCCCAACCGAAGCCGGTGGGCACACCCGCGCAATCCCGCCTGGCGGCCGCCCGCGAGCGCAGGAACAAACGCCTGCGGACCATCGGCCGAGTCGCGATGGCGGTGGTCGCCGTCCTGGTTCTGTTGACGACCGGCGGCGGCTGGAGCTACATGCAGTCGACCACGGACAGCTTCACCCAGGTCTCCGCCCTCGACGAGAACTCACAGGACATCGTCGATTCCAATGCCCAGCTCGGCGACGAGAATTACCTGCTCGTCGGTACCGACACGCGCGCAGGCGCCAACGGCAACCTCGGCGCAGGCACACTGGACGACGCCGAGGGCTCCCGCGCCGACACCACCATGCTCGTCCACATCCCGAAGAACCGAAGTCGGGTCGTCGTAGTCTCCTTCCCGCGCGACCTGGACGTGACCAGGCCGCAATGCACCGGGTGGGACAATGAGAAAAGCAGAAGCTCCGGCGAGAAGTACCCGTCTGCCATAGGCGACAAGCTCAACGCCGTCTACAATCTCGGCGGCCCGCCGTGCCTCGTCTCCACGATCCAGCGTCTCACCGGCGCGTCGATCAATCACTTCATCGGCATCGACTTCGCCGGCTTCGAGACAATGGTCAATAAGATCGATGGCGTCGAGGTCTGCGCGACCAAACCGCTCGTCGACGAGGTACTCGGCACCATCCTCGAGAAGCCGGGTAAGCAGCGCATCAACGGCGAGACCGCACTGAACTATGTGCGGGCCAGGCACGTCTACGGCGAGGAACGCAGCGACTACGACCGGATCAACCGGCAGCAACGCTTCCTCGCTTCGCTGCTGCGCGGTGCACTGGCGAGCAACGTGCTCTTCGATCTGGGCAAACTGAACGGTTTCATCAAAGATTTCACCGATCACACCGTGGTCGACGAAAAGACCAGGCCCGAGGATCTGCTGATGCTGGGCCGCTCGCTGCAGAAGATCGATGCGGGCACGGTTACCTTCATCACCGTCCCGACCGCGGGCACCACCTCTTACGGCAACGAGATCCCCCGCGAATCCGACATCAAGGCGATCTTCAAGGCGATCCGCGACGATCAGCCGCTGCCGGGAGAGAAGCCGACCGTCCCGAAGGACACACCCGCTCCTACCCCGGCCACGCCGGCACCGACGAAATACACGGCGGTGGATCCCTCCACCGTCTCGTTGCTGGTGTCCAACGGCTCCGGATACGAGGGTCTGGCGCGCACGGCCGCCACCAAGCTCGGCAACCAGGGCTTCACGATCTACAACACCGGTAATTACGCCAACGGCAACTCCGCGACGACGAAGGTCCGCTACGCCGCGGGCCTGGAAGCCGAGGCCGCCACGGTGGCCACCGCGATCCCCGGCGCGACCATCGAGGCCGCCGACGATCTCGGCGGCATCGTCGAGGTCGTCATTGGAGCGGACTCGACGAACGGCGTCACCGTGAAGGCACCGACGCCGGTCGGCGACACGATCACCAACGTTGCGACCAGCACCTCGAAGGATTCGACGCCGACCGTACTGCCCTCGGACCTGGAACACGTCAACGCGGCCGAAGAGATCTGCAAGTAGCAGCTGGCCCAATAGAGCCATCCGGCATGCTGGGCACGGCCGCGCCCGCTGTGCGACGCGGATCACATTTTCTGGGTTCGCGGATACTCGAGACCGAGATCGGCGACGCGACCGGAGCGAGCGATCCGCCTGCGGCAACACGCGCGCTAACAGTTCGCACCGGTCATTCACTCGGTGTTCGTGACTTGGTCAACGCGCCGAACTAGGGGTTTGCTGTCCGCTACCACCAGGGTCAGGTACGCGCCCGGATATGAGGCCGAGGCCGCGACCGTGGCCACCGCGATTCCCGGAGCCAGGGAGAAAGCGGGCGAGCTCGGCAGCATCGTCCAGGTGGTCCTCGGCAAGGAGTACACCGGCACGATCCGCCCGCCCGTTCCTTTCGGCGACGAGATCACGAACGTGGCTGCCTCCACGGAGAAGACCGAGGTCGCTCTGCCGTCCGACCTGGAGCACATGCACGCCGCCGACGACATCTGCAAGGAGCGGCGATCCGGCGGTAGCCGCCGACACGCCGGTCGGCAGTCACGCTTGCTGTGCGATGCGGGTCACATTTCCGCGGTGCGCAGCCGCAGCGAGACCAAGATCGGCCACGCGGACGCGGCGAGGTTTCCGCCTGCGGCAACACACACGCTAACTGTTCGCACCGGTCATTCACTCCCTGTTCGTGACTTGGTCAGCGCGGCGAACTAGTGTCAGTTTTCATGCGTGTCATCTACAACGAGCAAATGGCCGAGCTCGCCAACTTGTTGGGCGAGATGGCCGGCCTGGCCGGCTCGGCCATGGAGCGGGCGACCCAGTCGTTACTCCAGGCCGACCTCGCTCTGGCCGAGCAGGTGATCAGTGAGTACGACCGGATCCACGAGCTGATCCAGGACGCCGAAGAGAAGGCGTTCGCCCTGCTCGCGCTACAGGCCCCGGTTGCGGGCGATCTGCGGCAGGTGGTGAGCACGATCCAGATCGTCGGGGACGTGAACCGGATGGGCGCGCTCGCGCTACACGTGGCGAAGGTCGCGCGCAGGCGCCACCCGAATCACGCGCTGCCCGAGGCGGTCAACGGCTACTTCGCCGAGATGGGCCGCATCGCGGTGAACATGGGGGCGGGCGCCAGGGAAGTGCTGGAGACCCGCGACCCCGAGCGCGCCGCGCAACTGAACGTGGACGACGAGGCGATGGACGACCTCCACCGGCACCTCTTCACGCTGCTCATGGACCGGGACTGGAGGTACGGCGTCGCCGCCGCCGTCGATGTCACGCTGCTCGGCCGCTACTACGAGCGCTTCGCCGACCACGCCGTCGAAATCGGCCGCCGGGTCATCTTCCTGGTCACCGGCGTGCTTCCCCCTGACCCGGATGCCGAGTCGTAACCAAGAGTCTTGCGCGACCGGAACCCGCCATTCGTCAGGTCGGTTAAGACTCGGGTAGCCGAACCCAGCGCCCATGGCGGCGCTCGGATACCCGATTCCGCCCGATCACGCCTGCGGCGTTTCCCTACCGGGAACACCGCGCCACGGCGAGTGGCTACAAGGTTTCCGTCTCGATGACGGCAAGCACACGAAAGTCCTGGGTAGCCATGTTACCCAGGACTTTCGCCGTGCTATGCCGCGTCGACCGGGATGCGTTCGGTGGCCGGAATCAGCCGAAGCGACCCGAGATGTAGTCCTCCGTGGCCTTCTGCGAGGGGTTGGAGAAGATCTTTTCGGTGTCGTCGATCTCGATCAGCTTGCCAGGCTTACCCTGGGCCTCGAGGTTGAAGAAGCCGGTCTGGTCACTCACGCGCGCGGCCTGCTGCATGTTGTGCGTGACAATGACGATGGTGAATTCCTTCTTCAGCTCGGTGATCAGATCCTCGATCGCCAGGGTGGAGATCGGGTCCAGCGCCGAGCAGGGCTCGTCCATCAGCAGCACGTCGGGTGACACCGCGATGGCACGCGCGATGCACAGACGCTGTTGCTGACCGCCGGAGAGACCGCCGCCCGGCTTGTCCAGGCGGTCCTTCACCTCGTTCCACAGGTTGGCGCCCTTCAGCGACCGCTCGGCGACCTCGTCGAGCTCCTTCTTGTTGCGCAGGCCCTGCAGCCTGAGCCCCGCGACCACGTTGTCCCGGATGGACATGGTGGGGAACGGATTCGGCCGCTGGAAGACCATGCCGATGGTGCGGCGCACGCCGACCGGGTCGACCTGGGTGCCGTAGATGTCCTCGCCGTCCAGCAGCACCGCGCCCTCGACCCGGGCGTTCGGGGTTACCTCGTGCATGCGGTTGAGCGAACGCAGCACGGTGGACTTGCCACAGCCGGAGGGACCGATGAAGGCGGTCACGCTGCGCGGCAGCACGGTCAGCGAAACCTCGGACACGGCGTGGAACTTGCCGTAGTAGATGTTCAGATCTTTGACGTCGATCCGCTTGGCCATTTTTCGGTAATCCGTTCCGCTTCTATCGGTTCCGCGTGAGCAGCCGGTTGACGACCGCCGCTGCCAGGTACAGGAGGGCAATGATGAGAATGAGAGTCAATGCCGCACCCCAGACCCGCGCCCGTCCTGCGGCTTCGGGGTTGGCCAGCTCCTGGTAGATCAACAACGGCAGCGACGCCATATTACCGTCGAAGATGTTCATGTTGATCGACTTGCTGTAGCCGACCAGCACCAGCACCGGAGCGGTTTCACCCATCACCCTGGCGATGGCCAGCAGGATGCCGCTGATCATGCCGGGCAGCGCGGTCGGAACCACGATGCGGACAATCGTCTTCCACTTGGGGACGCCGAGGGCGTAGGACGCTTCGCGTAGCTCGTCGGGCACCAGTTTGAGCATTTCCTCGGTGCTGCGAACGACCACCGGCAACATCAGCAGCACCAACGCCAGCGACACAGCGAACGAACTCTGCGGGAACCCGAGCGTCGCGATCCACAGTGCGAAGATGAACAGCGCCGCGACGATCGACGGCACGCCCGCCAGGATGTCGACCATGAACGTCGTGGTCTTGGCCAGGGCTCCGCGACCGTACTCGACCAGATACACCGCGGCCATGATGCCGAGCGGCACCGCGATGACCGTGGCGACCAGCGATTGCACGATGGTCCCGTAGATCGCGTGGTAGACGCCGCCCGCGAACTGATTGGGCAGCACGCCCTTCAGCGAGTTCTGCCACCAGTTCGCCTTGACCACGGCGTTGAAACCCTTGGTGACCACCATGAACAGCACCCAGCCCAGCGGCACCAGCGCGATGCCGAAGGCCAGCCAGACCAATCCGGTGGCGAGATTGTTGCGCACCCGCCGGCTCAGGCTCACATGCCGGAAGGTGGGGGCTTTGACCGGCCGGTCCAATGTCGACGTGGTCATCACCCGTTCACCCTTCCGCCGGCGGCCAGACGCGCCAGCGCGTTCACGACGAAGGTCAGCGCGAACAGCACGAAGCCTGCCGCGATGTACGCGCCGGTCGGCAGCGGCTCACTGAATTCCGCCGCCGCCGAGGCGATTTTGGAGGCGAAGGTGTAGCCGCCGTCGAACACCGACCAGCTTCCCGGCTGCGCTGCCGTCTTCAGCACGATCAGCACGGCGATGGTCTCGCCGAGCGCGCGGCCGAGGCCGAGCATGGCTCCGGCGATCATGCCGCTGCGCCCGTAGGGCAGCACGGTCATCCGGACGACCTCCCACTTCGTCGCACCGAGCGCCTGGGCCGCTTCGATGTGCGCGCGGGGGGTGAGGTTGAACACCTCGCGACTGACCGACGTGATGATCGGCAGGATCATCACCGCGAGCACGACGCCCGCGGTGAAGATCGTGCCACCGCTGGCCAGCGGGATATTGCCGTCCGAGAACAGGAACAGCCAGCCCAGGTTGTCGTTGAGGAAGGTCTGCACCGGCTCCAGCTGCGGAGCGAGGACCAGAATTCCCCACAGACCGAACACGATCGAAGGCACCGCCGCCAGGAGATCGACGAGCACCGAGAACGGCCGCGCCAATGACTTCGGCGCGTAGTGCGTGAGAAACAGCGCGATGCCGATGCCGATCGGAACGGCCAGCACCAAGGCGAAGATCGAACTCAGCACCGTCACCATGAACAGATCCCGGATGCCGAACCGTAGGTTGTCGGCGTCGGAGGTGTTGAACTCGGCGCTGGTGAAGAAGTTCGCGTCGTTCGCCAGTACCGAAGGCACCGCCCGAATCAACAGGAACAGCGCGATCAACGCGATGGAGGCAACGATGATCGCACCTGCCGTCGTGGCCAGCGAGCGGAAGATGATCTCCGCACGCGGACTGTGACGGCGCCCGGCTCCGGCCGGTTCGGTGCTCGGCTTACTCGGCATGAGCGCAGTATCTCCGCCCGCCCGCCGGACGGTCGAATCCGACTGTCCAGCGGCGGCAACTTCGTCGTGCACGGTCATGGGTTCGCTATCAGGAGATGGCGTTGATGGCGGTGGTCAGCTTGGTCTTGAACTGCTCCGGGATCGGGATGTACCCGGCCTCGTCCAGACCCTGCTGGCCGTTGGTGACCGCCGAGGTGAGGAAGGCCTTGACCGCCTTGGCCGTGTTGGCGTCGGCGTACTTCGAGCACACGATCTCGTAGGTCGGCATCACGATCGGGTACGCGCCCGCCGCGGTCGGCTTGTAGAACGAGGAGGTGTCGATGACCAGGTCGTTGCCCTGACCCGAGATCTTCGCCGACTCGATCGCCTTGCCCGCCGACTCGACGTTCAGGGTTACCGGGTCCTTGCTCGCCGAGGTGATGACGCGGGCGATCGAGAGGTTCTGCGCCTTCGCGAAGGACCACTCGTTGTAGGTGATCGAGTTCTTGGTCGTCTTCACTGCGGCCGAGGTTCCCTCGTTGCCCTTCGAGCCCGCGCCGACGCCACCGACGAACGCCTTGCCCGCGCCCTTGCCCCAGGCGCCGTCGGAAGCGGCGTCCAGGTAGAGCTGGAAGTTGTCCGTGGTGCCCGACTCGTCGCTGCGGAAGATCACCGCGATCGGCTCGGACGGCAGCTTGGCGTTCGGGTTCAGCGCCTTGATCTCGGGGGCGTCCCAAGTGGTCACCGCGCCGTTGAAGATCTTGGCGGCGGTCGGGCCATCCAGCGCGAGGTCGGTCACGCCGTCGATGTTGTAGGTGATGGCGACCGGGCCGAACACGGTGGGGAGGTTCCACGCGGGCGAGGCGCAGCGGTCGGCGGCCTTCTTCGGCTCGTCCTTCTTCGGGTTCAGCGGCGAGTCGGAGCCACCGAAATCGGTCTGGTTACCGAGGAACTCGCTCACACCCGCGCCGGAACCGCTCGAGGTGTAGTTGAGCGTGGCGCCGTCGCAGTTCTTCTCGTAGGCGGCGATGAAGCGCTCCATCGCGTTCTTCTGCGCCGAGGAGCCGCTGGCCTTGAGAGCTTCCTTGCCGCCACAGGCCACATCCACCTTGGCAACGTTGCTCGAGTCGGTCGCGGTGTTGTCGTCGCTGCCACAGGCGGCCAGGGTCATGGCGCCAGCGGCCAGCACACCAACGAGGGCGCTGCTGCGCTTGAAATTCACTATTCCTCCGGAATGGCGTCCTACTCGTCCGGTCCCTCACCGGCCCGGACGGGTGATGTGGTGCTGTTCGCGGGGAACTTGCGCACCAGGCAGCAGTGTGCTGCCCTCACTCAACGTAGGGTCATGTGGTTGACAGTTGGACCGACCTGGGTGAACGGAGGGTGAACAGCCCGGCGCGATTACACCCGGTATATGTGACGTTTGCCCCAGTTTTACTCGAGGACACCGAGTCCGCCGCCTGCTATTCAGCCTCGGCCGCCGCGTAGGCGACGTCGACATGGGCGGTAGCGAATCCGAGACGGGTATAGGTGCGCACCGCGGCGGCGTTGTCGGCCTCGGTATACAGCAACACTTCGGCTAGACCGCGGTCGCGCAGGTGGCGCAATCCGGCCAGCGTGAGCAGACGGCCGAGCCCCCGCCCCTGCGCCGCCGGGTCGATGCCGACCACATAGACCTCGCCGAGCGGCGGGCGCTGCCCGTAATGCACCTTGGTCCAATGGAATCCGAGCAGGCGGCCGGGCGCCGCGGCATCGAAGGCCAGGAACAGGCCGTTCGCGTCGAACCAGGGCTCGGCGCGGCGGATCTCGATATCGCGTTCGGTCCAACCACCCTGTTCGGGATGCCAAGCGAAGGCGGCCTTGTTCACCCGCAGCAACTCCGCGTCGTCGGCGGGACCGGCGTAGCTGCGCAGCACGATGTCGTCCGGCACGGCCAGTTCGGGTAGCTCCGATGTAGCCAGCGGCCGCCGCATCTGCCACAGCTCACGCACCGTACGTAGCCCGAGACCGGCGGCGAGGGATTTGGCTGCGGGCCGATCACCATGTGCCCACACCCGCGCCCCTGGACCGCCTGCCGCGAGCGCGGCCGTGACCAGATCGGTACCTGCTCCCTGACCGCGGGCCAGCGGGTCGACCGCGACCTCCGCCATCGCCGGGTGTTCGCCATGCGCGGGAACGAGGTTCGCGTATCCGACGATCACACCGCCGCGCCGTGCGAGCAGATGCCGCGCAGCGGTGTGGTCGCCAGAGGTCACCGACAGCACCGCCTGCTCCGAGATCGGCGCGACGCCGTCGGCAGCCGTGGCCCGCGCGAGCAGATCGGTGATCGCCCGTGCCGTGTCCTCGTCCGGACGATCGATCCACAGGGTCGTCGCGCCGCTCATCGGCCTCCGTTCTTCGAGCCATCGGACCCCGTGCGGAGTTCCGCTTCTGGCAACGTCATGGGAGCCAGCCGCATTTCGATATCGGCCGATCGCGATACGAGGGCTAGCGGAGAGAACGCGGCCACCAGCCGCGAGGACTCAGGGCGTGGAACCGTTGATCGGCGCGAACGGTGAATCGTCGGTGCCCTCGTTCTCATCTTCCGGGAAGTTCACCGGTTCGCCCTTGCCCGCAGCCCGCGACGGACGCACCGCCTTGTAGCCCACGTTCCGGACGGTGCCGATCAGGGACTCGTACTCGCTGCCGAGTTTGGCGCGCAACCGCCGGACGTGCACGTCGACTGTGCGGGTGCCGCCGAAGAAGTCGTAACCCCACACCTCCTGCAGCAACTGCGCGCGGGTGAACACCCGTCCCGCGTGCTGCGCAAGGTACTTCAGCAGCTCGAACTCCTTGTAGGTGAGGTCGAGCGGGCGTCCGCGCAGCCGCGCGGTATAGGTGCCCTCGTCGATCACCAGCTCGCCGAGGGTGATCTTGCCGCTGTTCTCCGGGCTGGCCACGCCGCCGTTGCGCCCGACCAGCAGCCGCAGCCTGGCGTCGAGTTCAGCCGGTCCGGTGCCGGGCAGCAGGATGTCGTCGAGTCCCCAGTCGGCGTTCACCGCGACCAGACCGCCCTCGGTTAGCACCGCGACAACCGGCACGGACGAGCCGGTACTGCCGAGCAGGCGGCACAGCCCACGGGCGGCGGCCAGGTCGGTCCGCGCGTCCACCAGGGCGACATCCGCGGTGCCCGCTTCGAGCAGCGAGGCCACTTCTGTCGGCGCGGGGCGCACGTTGTGCGCGAGCAACGCCAGCGATGGCAACACCGACTCGGGGTTGGGGTCGGAGGTAAGCAGGAGCAGCTCCACAGGCCCTCCTCCCATCTCGTAGCGTCGCGAATGCGGCAGCGCCGCCGTAGCCACGTCGCTAATCACAGGTAATCGGATGCAAGATTAGCGCGTAACCCTGGATGACCACGCATTCCGGGGTCCGGCACCGGACCGGAGGACACGCCGGAGCCGGGTTCGGGCCAACCGATAGGGTGCGTCCATGGGTTACACGTCGGGCAGGCCCACCACCCGCGAGTTGCCCGGCGCGGAATTCGAACGCGTGCCGCGCGGCGCCCGACCGGCGCGGCCCGAGACCCGGAGAGACGGGGGAGCATGCGGAAGCTGATCATCGGCCTGCTGTGCCTGGCCGGATTCGCGATCGTCGTCGACTTCAGCACCGCCGCCTATTCGGAGTACCGCGTGTCACGGGCGCTGCGGGACGGCGCCGATCTCACCGCGGACCCCGAGGTGACGATTCACGGTTTCCCATTCCTCGGCCAGGCGTGGGACAGCCGCTACGACAACATCGAGATCCGAGCGAGGGCCAACCGCGACGACATCCCCGGCGAGACCGCACTGGAGGCGACGCTGACCGGGGTGCGGCTGCCGCTGGGCGCACTTGTCGACGGCAGTCTGCGCGGCGTCCCCGTGGAGCGGGTGGACAGCAGGCTGCGGGTGGAGCCCACCGAACTCGGCAGACTGTTCACCATTCCCGACCTGCAGGTGCACTCGCGTCCAGCGGACAAGTCCGACGGGACCGGCGGGTCGGGGGGCTCCGGCATGACCACCACGGGCGCGCTGGTGCTCACCGGCACTTTGCCGGAGACCCCCGGCGCGCAGTACGGCGGCGAAAAAGTCAGCGTGCAGGCCGATCTATTCCTCGACGGCGACCAGGTGAAGATCGTGGCGACCGGCTTCTACCGTGGCAGCCCCGGCACCGAGACCATGCCGGTGGCGGTGATCACCGAAGCCGATCGCCCTGCCGTGCTCGCGAGGTTCACCCGTACCATCGACACCAAGGAGTTGCCGTTCGGTGTCCGGCCCACCAAGGTCTCCGCCCAGGGCGGCCAGATCGTCGTGGAGGGCAAGGGCGTGAACGTCACGATCGACCTCGACCGATTGCACCGACCATGATCCCATTCACCATCCTGGCAGTGGTACTGCTCGCCGCGCTGGCCGTGGGCGTCCTGCTGCGCCGCCGCCACGGCAAGGTGCGCGCGGGGAACGCCATCGACTTGTCCGAATCGGCGCGCGCCGAGCTGCTCGCGGCCGTCGGTGTGACCGGTGCCGGTCCCGCGGTGCTGCATTTCTCCGCCGAGTGGTGCGGCCCGTGCGCCGCTGTTCGCCGGGTGGTCGCCGGTGTCACGGACCAGTTGAAGGGATCGGCGCAACCGCCGCAGGACATCGAGGTGGATATCGACGCCGAGCCCGCGCTCGCGCGCGAGTTGAACGTGCTCTCGCTGCCGACGACTTTCGTCTTCGATGTCGAGGGCAGGGAACGGTTCCGCATCTCCGGCGTGCCGAAGGCCACGGATCTGCACTCCGCGCTGGAGCCACTCACCGCGGCCGCCTGAGGCCGAACGCAGACGCGCCCGCCTGAGCTGCGCGGACAAGGCCTCTAGACGGATGTGACGCCCCCCGGGTCCAATTCCCCCGCCGAATTGGGTAAACTCCTTTCCGTGCTTGCCAACCACGAGCTGATGCTCACCCGACGCCGCACAGTGGATCTGTGTCGGCTCGGTGGTTGTTGCTGCCTGTGCCGCTGATCGGTCGGCCTCCCCAATTCCCTGACGCCGACCGCTGCCCGCCGCGCGAGTGATCCCCGGATCCCCCGGCGAACTGGCAATTTTCCAGTTATCAGACTTATTCAGCGCAGGAGTACGCACAATGTCCACCGAGATCCGAAATAGTTCCGGAATCGCACCCACTTCCACCGATCAGGTCGACGTCCGCGGACCCCGCTTCACCGCGTGGGTCACCACCGGAATCCTCGTTCTGGTCCTGCTCGCCGCCGCGTTCTCGGCGGTCGCCGCGGCAGTGCTGATCGCCCTGCAGGCGATCGCCTTCGCCATCGGCGCCGCCTATGGTCCACGCCGGCACCCCTACGGCCGGATCTATGCCGCGTTCGTGGCGCCGCGGCTCACGCCGACCGGCGTCACGGAGCCGGTGGCTCCGCTGCGGTTCGCACAGTTGCTCGGCCTCGTCTTCGCGGCCGCCAGTTTGCTGGGCTTCGCGCTCGGCTCCACAGTCGTCGGCGCCGTATTCGCCGGCTTCGCCCTGTTCGCGGCGTTCCTGAACGCGGCGTTCGGGATCTGCCTGGGCTGCCAGATCTATCCGCTGGTCGCCCGTCTCCGCCGGACTGGTCCGGACAGCGGTGTTCGCGAGCCCTCCGTGGGCACGCGGGCGTCCGGGCCTGACGCGCACCCCGCCGGATCCCCGGCATCGAACTGAACCCTGCAAGTCATCTCTGAAAGGAAAACAATGGCTCGCTCCGATGTCCTGGTCTCCGTTGACTGGGCCGAAGAGAACCTCAACGCCCCCGGCGTGGTCTTCGTCGAGGTCGACGAGGACACCTCCGCCTACGACGGTGGGCACATCGAGGGTGCCGTCCGGCTCGACTGGAAGAAGGACCTGCAGGATCAGGTTCGTCGCGACTTCGTGAACCAGGAGCAGTTCTCCGACCTGCTCTCGGCGCGCGGCATCTCGAACGACGACGAGGTCATCCTGTACGGCGGCAACAACAACTGGTTCGCCGCGTACGCCTACTGGTACTTCAAGCTGTACGGCCACAACAACGTCAAGCTGCTCGACGGTGGCCGCAAGAAGTGGGAGCTGGACGGCCGCCCGCTGTCCACCGCGCCGGTGAACCGGCCCGCCACCCAGTACAAGGCCGCCGCGCCGGACCTGTCGATTCGCGCCTTCCGCGACGAGGTCATCGCGGCCATCGGCACCAAGAACCTGGTCGACGTGCGTTCGCCTGACGAGTTCACCGGCAAGATCCTCGCTCCCGCGCACCTGCCGCAGGAGCAGAGCCAGCGTCCGGGCCACATCCCCGGCGCCATCAACGTGCCGTGGAGCAAGGCCGCGAACGAGGATGGCACCTTCAAGTCCGACGCCGAACTGGCCGAGATCTACCAAGAGGCCGGGCTGGACGGCGAGAAGGAGACCATCGCGTACTGCCGGATCGGTGAGCGTTCCTCGCACACCTGGTTCGTCCTGCAGGAACTGCTCGGCCACCAGAATGTCAAGAACTACGACGGGAGCTGGACCGAGTACGGCTCCCTCGTCGGCGCACCGATCGAGTTGGGAGAGTAATCAATATGTGTGCAGCACCGACACAGGGTCAGGCCATCCCGGCCGGCGTCGATGTGGAGAAGGAGACGGTCATCACCGGCCGCGTCCTGAGCACCGACGGCCAGCCGGTGGGCGGCGCGTTCGTGCGCCTGCTCGACGGCAACGGTGATTTCACCGCCGAGGTCGTCGCCTCGGGCACCGGCGACTTCCGGTTCTTCGCGGCTCCCGGCGCGTGGACCGTCCGCGCGCTGTCCTCGGCGGGCAACGGCTCCGCCGAGGTGCGCCCCGAGGGCGCGGGCATCCACGCCGTCGACGTCGCGGTCGCCAAGTAGGGCACCGCACTCGCTGAACGGCCCCGGCGCTTTCCTTCCAGGGAAGCACCGGGGCCGTTTGCGTGTGGCGGTGCGGGTGTCGTTAGACTCCAAAACGTGGTCCTCTTCTTCGAGATTCTGCTGGTGGCTGTGGCCGTGCTGATCGGCTGGTTCGGCCTGTACGTCTTCTACCGGCTGTTCACCGAATCATGAGCGAACTCGCGAGCGAAGGTTCCGATCCGGCCGAGCGAGCGAGTGAACAACTGAACGGCAGCGCTCCGGCCGACACCGCTGCTCGCCGCAGCGGCGACCAAGCCGTGGCCGACGCCGCCGAACGGGCGAAATCGACCAGCGCCCGCAATATCCCGGTCCTGCCGGATCTGCCGCTGCCCGAGGAGACCGCCAATCTGCGGCTCGGGCCGGATCTGAGCGCCTCGATGCTCGCACTGCTGCCGCTGGTCGGCGTCTGGCGCGGCGAGGGCGAGGGCAACGATCCCGAGCGCGGCGACTACCGGTTCGGCCAGCAGATCGTCGTCTCACATGACGGCGGCGACTTCCTCTCCTGGGAATCCAAGTCCTGGGTCATCGACGCCGAAGGCAATTACGGCGGCCCCGATCTGCGCGAAAGCGGCTTCTGGCGAGTCGGCATCGACGGCAACGACGAGGTCATCGAGCTGTTGCTCACCCACAGCAGCGGCATCGTAGAGCTGTTCTACGGACAGGCGCTGACCCAGTCGTCCTGGGAGCTGGCCACCGATGTGGTGATCCGCAGCCAGTCCGGCGTCGTCGTCGGCGGCGCCAAGCGCCTCTACGGCATCGTCGAAGGCGGCGACTTGGCCTACGTCGAAGAACGCGTCGTCGCCGACGGCCCCCTCGAACCCCGCCTCTCGGCCCGCCTTCAGCGCTACATCGGTTGAGCTGCGGAGGCGACAATACTGCCGTCGCTTCCTGCCGACGCGACAACTGATTTCGTAAGCACATGGGTAACTCACCGGGTACGCCCAGAACTCACGCTGCACCCAACGCAGGACCTGTCACCAACCCGAGTGGCACCCACTGGTACGGCCTGAATACTCGGAGAGGCGGAACAGAACAGCCCCCGAGCCGTAACCGGTGCGGTTTCATACGCACGGGTCCGGTCGGACAGACCGGGGCTCGGGGGCCGGGTGACTGCCTGGAATTCGCTCAGCGCTCGCGCGGGCGAAATCCACCTGCAGCGGTGGCGCTAGCGGACAGCCACCTCACGTGTCCTAGAAATATCCATTCTTCGAACCACCTCCTTCCTCGTGTACGAACGAATCTAGCGAGGCATCAGCGGGTCGGCAACGGAATTTCTCCGTGGGCGGAAACGTCCAGCCGCTGCCGCCCGTGGGCACCGCGCCGCGCGCCGTTGGCCGCGAAATCGGTTGTCAGCTGCCCTGATGCATCGATATGTAGCACCGCGTCGGCCCGATGATCCAGCGGCAGTTGGTGCGTGACGACGACCACGACGCGATCCGGTTCGACGAGGCCGCTGTCGACATCCAGCAGGGCGCGCAGCAGCCGCGCCCCGGACTCGGCCTCCAAGTGCTCAGTCGGTTCGTCGAGCAGCAACACACGAGCGGATGACACCAGGGCACGCGCGAGGAGGATGCGGCGGCGCTGACCGCCCGACACGGCCGCCGCTCCCCCGACCAGATCGGTGTGCACTCCCTGTGGCAGACCGTCCAGCCAGGCACCGAGACCAGCTGTCCGCAAGGCTTGCTCGGCTTCCGCCTCGGTGATATCGCCGCGGGCGACCCGCAGATTCTCCAGCACCGAGGTGCCGAACAGGTGCGCGTCCTCGGCGAAGAAGGTGACGCCGGGGCGCGGCGTGCCGAACAGGCCCGCCCATGCCATCAGCAGCGTCGTCTTCCCGGCACCGCTCGGCCCGACCACCGCGATCCGTCGCCCCTCCGGCAGCTCCGGTACGCGGGTGCCTGTCGCACGGCCAGAACCGGCCAACCCGATCCAGCGCCCTGCCATCGGCTCACCCGTGCGGAGTGCTGCCGCTTCATCGACCTCCACGGCCGCCGGTCCATCGTCGAGCGGTCGAGTCGCCGTCGCCGAATCGTCCCCGCGAGGGTGCGCAGCGGCGATTGCGTCATCGCCGGTTCGAGTAACCCTCGTTGTGGCGGGGCGGGTTGTCGGCGATGTGCCGGGATTCGGCGCGGCCATGGTCGCCGGATCGCCTTCGAATCCGGCCAGGCGATACAGGGCCGCGCGGGCGGTCGTGAGTGCCTGCGCCGCAGCGGGTAGCGGACCGACCGCCTCGAAAGCCGACAGGGGCAGCAGGACCAGCACGGTGAGCGCCATCGGCGTCATCGCACCCGTTGTCGCGCCGTCGGGGCCGTAGAGGGTGATGCCGATCAGCAAAGCTCCGAGCACGCTGGCGCCGATCGACAGCGGCGTGGCAGCCGCCGACCAAGCGCTGTGCGAGGCCGCGGTGTCCTCCGCGGCGACGGCTCGGCGTGCGGAGTCCGCCGCCATGTCGAGTGCGGCATCGAGCCGCCCGGCGACGCGTAGCTCGGCCGCGTGGTCGAGGACCGTGAGGGACCGCGCGGTGAACTCGGCGCGATCGGCGCGCACGGCGCGCTCGGCCGCACGCGCCGCCTTGGCCGACAGCCACGGAGCGACGACACCGGACACCGCGAGCGCGCCCGCCAGGATCGCGGCGGCACCCAGCGAGATCGTGGCCAGCAGGCCAACGGCGGCCAGCGAGAGTACGACGGCGACCGTGACGGGCACGAATACCCGCACCACGACCGCCCCGAGATCATCGATGTCGCTGCCGACCCGGACGAGCAGATCACCTCGGCGCGGCGCAGTGGAACCGCTGCCAGCGCCGAACCCGTCGGCACCACTGTTCGACGGCTCCGGCCGACGCAGCCAGAAGTCCGAGCGGGCCAGCGTTCGATAGACCGTCGTGCGGGCCGTCGTCATGGCGCGCAGGGCGACATCGTGCGTGGCCAGGCGTTCCATGTACCGGGACAGGCCCCGCGAAATACCGAGGGCGCGAACCGCGACCACGGCGATGCTCAGGTCCAGCACCGGCGGCATCTGCCAGGCGCGCGCGATCAACCACGCGGCCAGTGCGGCGAGACCGAGCCCGCTCCCCAACGCGAGCACACCCCAGGCGATCGCCACCGCCACCCGCCAGCGGGACAACTCGAGCAGCGCCCACATCCGGCGCAGATCTTCCAGCAGCGTGGTGCCACCGATATTCCGCGTGCTCATCGGACGACCTCGGCCTGCTCGGCGCCAACCTGGACGACACGGTCGGCCGCGGCCAGCACGGTCGGACGGTGCCCGATGACCACCACCGTGGCGCCCGCGCGAGCGCGTACTTGCAGCGCGGCCAGTACGGCGGCCTCCGCGGTGGCGTCCAGATGCGCCGTGGGCTCATCCAGCAGCAGGACCGGGCGGTCGGCGGCCAGCACCCTGGTCAGCGCGAGCCGTTGGCGCTGGCCCAGGGACAATCCGACACCGCCGGGTCCCACCATGGTGTCCCATCCGTCCGGCAGCTCGGCGAGCACGGCATCGAAACCGGTGGCGACGCACGCCGCCTCGAGGTCGTCGACAACCCGGGCAGGTCCCCGCGCGGAGCGGTCCACCGTCTGGGCGCCGAGCAGTTCGAGGTTGTCCCGCAGTGTGCCGGGAACGAGCACCGGCCGCTGCGGCAGCCACGCCACGCGCGCCCACCATCGCTCCGAATCCAGCTCATGCAGATCGTTCCCGTCGACGGTCACCACACCCCGATCGGGCGTGATCAAGCCGAGGATGGCCTGCACCGCCGTCGATTTCCCGCTTCCGTTGGGCCCGGCGAGCACAGTGAGGGAGCCGGGCGAAAACGTTGCCGACAGCCCTGCGGGCGCGAACCCGTCCCGCGCGCGCACCGAGAGGTCGCTCACCTCGACCAGTCCACGGCCTGCGGTATCGCCGAAAGTACCGCACTGTGCCGTCTCCGCCCCAGACGAAACTCGAAGCGCAGGAACACGATCGGCGACATCGGACTCGTGGGCTGCCGTATCGCGCACGGCGTTCGACCTAACCGCCCGGTTGTCCCGCTCCGCAGTGCGCATGCCGGGACCGCTGAGTTCCTCGCGATCGCGCACGCGCACGCCCGATGCCATCCCACGTCGCGGTGTATCGCGCTGTCCTGCGCCGGATGCTCCCGACGAAGCAGCGTGTTCGATGGCACTCGTTCGGTGGCCCCGCTCTGCGGGCACCGATTCGAGTATCGCGAATGCCTTGTCCGCGGCCGCCATGCCGTCCTGGGCGGCGTGGAAACGCTCGCCGACCATGCGCAGCGGCAGGTAGACCTCGGGCGCCAAGATCAAGGCGACCAGCCCCGCATACAGGCTCATCTCGCCGAACACCAGGCGCAGCCCGATCGAGACCGCGATCAGCGCCACGCTCAGCGTCGCGAGCAACTCCAGCACCATCGAAGACAGAAAGGCGATACGCAGGGCGCGCATGGTTCGCAGCCGCAACGCGTCACCGAGATCTCGCACGCGGTGCTGCATGGTGTGCACACGTCCGGCAGCTCCGACCAGCGGACCGGAGTCGGCGGCGACCTGCCGCGCGTGTCGGGAAGGCTCGGGGGCGGCTTCGGCCGCGCCGGTCTCCCGGCCGAGCGCCCGCAATGTCGGCATGCCCGCGAACAGGTCGAGCAACTG
Source organism: Nocardia sp. NPDC051787 (assembly GCF_040681325.1). Taxonomy (NCBI): domain Bacteria; kingdom Bacillati; phylum Actinomycetota; class Actinomycetes; order Mycobacteriales; family Nocardiaceae; genus Nocardia; species Nocardia sp. NPDC051787. Next base: position 21,350 of record NZ_JBFAYO010000005.1, on the reverse strand, counting down.
ATCCGACAGCCGGGTGGTGGCCGCGAGCGTGGCTTCAGCGCGCCCCTGGGTCAGCAGTCCGATGAGGATCATGAAGACCGGGATCAGCGGCAAGGTGATCACCACGATCACACCGGAGGTCAGATCGTGCATCGCGATCACCGCGAGCACGATCGGCGGAACCAGTGCCGCCAGCAGCAGCGCGGGCAGGTAGCCGACCAGATAGCCGCGCAGCCCGGACAGCCCGGCGCCGACCACCACGGCCAGCTCGGTTCGGCGCGCCTCGAGTTCGCGCGGGGACAGCCGCGCGCCCGCCGCGAGCACCGCCGTTTCCAGTTCCGCCACCACGCTCGCGCCCGCCCGGTGGGCCAGCCTGGACTGGAACCAGGTAGCCAGCGCCCGGACCGCGAGCACGAGCGCGAGGACGGTCAGTTCGATCGTCCACGCGCCGAGAGTGCGCCGGTCCGGGTCGGTGACGACCCCGGCCAGCACCCGTCCGATCAGCACCGCCGCCAGCACGATCGCACCGGTGATCAGCAGCGAGAGCGCGACACTCAGCACCAGGTAGCTACGCGCCGAGCGGGCGTACCGCCACAGGCGTGGATCGATCGGTGGACGGGCCATGGCGTCAATCCTGCACGGAGCCCAAGGGCAGGCCCACCGGAGCGGGAATCTGCTCGACGGTGATCCGCTTGCGGAAAACCCAGTACGTCCACCCCTGGTACACCACCACGACCGGCGCGATAAACGCCGCTGCCCAGCTCATCACCTTCAAGGTGTAGGGCGTCGAGGACGCGTTGTGGATGGTCAGGTCGAAAGCCGCGTCGATCGTCGAGGGCAGCACATTCGGGAACAGCGACCCGAACAGCAACGCGGTCGCCGCCGCCACGGTCACCGTGGTGCCGGTGAACGCCCACCCGTCGCGCTGGGCGAAATCGGCCGCTGCCGCGATGAGCAGCCCGAGCACCGCCAGCGCCAAGGGAATCCAGGTCCACCCGGTCCCGTAGGACAGCTGGGTCCACAACCCGAATCCACCGACCACGACCACGGCCGGGGGCAGCAGCAGGCGGGCGGCGCGCCGTGCGGCGGCGCGCACCTCGCCGCCGGTCTTGAGCACCAGGAACATCGCGCCGTGCAGCGCGAACAGCAGCCCGGTGGCCACTGCGCCGAGCAGAGCGTACGGCCCGAACAGGTCGGCCACCGAGCCGGCGAACTGCTTCTTCTCGTCCAGCGGAACCCCGTGCACCACGTTCGCGAACACCCAGCCCCAGGCCAGCGCCGGAATCCAGGAACCGATACCGATGCCGATGTCGCAGCGGGCGCGCCAGCGCGGGTCATCGATCTTGCCGCGGTACTCGATGGCGCAGATGCGCAGGATCAACGCGACGAGCACCAGCAGCAACGCGAGGTAGAAGCCGGAGAACAGGCTGGCGTACCACTCCGGGAACGCCGCGAACATCGCGGCGCCCGCGGTGATCAGCCAGACCTCATTGGCATCCCACACCGGCCCGATCGTGTTGAGCACCACGCGCCGTCGCGTATCGGACCCCTTGCCCAGGATCGGCATCAGCATCCCGACGCCGAAGTCGAAGCCCTCCAGCACGAAATAGCCCGTGAACAGCACACCGATCAGGACGAACCAGAACTCTTGCAAACTCATCGCCGGCTCCTAGTACGCGAACGAAAGTTGTTCGACGGCAGGTTCTTCGGCGCGGCGGCCGCCGGAGGTCTCGTCGGTGTCGCGCGACTCGCCCTGCGCCGGCGCGACGGGATCAGGCCCATGGATCACATACCTGCGCATCAGGTAGAACCACACCACCGCGAGCGCGCCGTACAGCAGCGTGAAGGTGATCAGCGAGAACAGCACGACGCCGGGCGAATGGTTCGAGACGCCCTGCTGCACGGTGAGGCGCAGGTTCGGGTCCCCGGTGGGATTCGGCACCACCACCCACGGCTGGCGCCCCATCTCGGTGAACACCCATCCGGCGCTGTTGGCCAGGAACGGTGTCGGGATGGCGAGCAGGCTCAGCCAGGAGAACCATTGCTGGTCCGGCACCCGGCCGCGGCGGGTGAGCCACAGCCCCGCCAGGGCGAGCAGCGCCGAGCCCGCGGCCAGGCCGATCATGGCGCGGAACGACCAGTAGGTGACGAACAGGTTCGGCCGGTAATCGCCGACGCCGAAGTGTTCGTTGTAGGCCTTCTGCAGGTCTACGACGCCATCGAGGGTCACCCCGCTGAACGAGCCCTCGGCCAGCCACGGCAGCACGTACGGCACCTCGAGCACGTGTATGACGCTGTCGCAGTTGTTGTGCGTGCCGACGGTGAGCACGGAGAAGTGGGGGTCGGTGGCGGTGTGGCAGAGCGATTCCGCCGACGCCATCTTCATCGGCTGCTGCTCGAACATCAGCTTGCCCTGAACGTCACCGGTGTAGACCAGCGCGGCCAGCGACACGATCAGCACGGCGATGCCCGCCCGCGCGGCGGGTCGCCACATGGTGCGCGCCTCGGCGAGTTTCACTTCGTCGCGGGTTCGAGCGTTGCGGACCATCCACCAGCCCGCGATGCCCGCCACGAATGTGCCCGCGGTGAGGAACGATCCGGCGACCACGTGCGGAAAGGCGGCCAGCGTCGTGTTGTTGGTGAGCACCGCGACGATGCTTTCCAGCTCGGCGCGCCCGGTTTCCGGGTTGTACTTGGCGCCGACCGGATGCTGCATGAACGAGTTGGCCGCGACGATGAAGTACGCCGAGGCGTTCACGCCGATGGCGACCATCCAGATGGCGCCGAGGTGAAGCAGTTTCGGCAATCGGGTCCAGCCGAAGATCCACAGGCCGAGGAACGTCGACTCCATGAAGAAGGCGACCAGACCCTCCAGGGCGAGCGGGGCGCCGAACACGTCACCGACGAACCGGGAGTACTCGCTCCAGTTCATGCCGAACTGGAACTCCTGCACGATGCCGGTCGCGACACCGAGCGCGAAGTTGATCAGGAACAGCTTGCCGAAGAACTTGGTCAGCCGCAGCCAGTGCTGCTTGCCGGTGATCGCCCATGCCGTCTGCATGGCGGCGACCAGCGGCGCGAGACCGATGGTCAGCGGCACCAGGAGAAAGTGATAGACCGTCGTGATGCCGAATTGCCATCGGGAGATGTCCAGGGCACTCAAGCCGACCTCCTACGTATCTACGACGTGTCGTAGTAAGACTACGCCGGAGGCACGCCGCAACAATGAGTCCTAGACCACGCTATCCCGGGCCTTTCCGCCCGAATCGCCGCTTTCCCGTGCTCACCGCCACCCCGTGCCCGCCCGAGTAGGACGGAGATCACGGGGGTGGCACCGATCAGCGAAGCTGCACCACGGGTCGGCGTCTCGCTGACGCGACAACTGAACTCGTCAGCACAGGGGTAATTCACCGGGTACGCCCACAACTCGAGCGGCACCCCACCGCAGGACCTGAACGCTCCCGCAGTCCCCGACTAGTACGGCCTGAAGACCTGGAGAGGCGCAGGAGCGCTTACCAGTCACCGATGGCGCCTGCCCGCTCGATGCCTCGATTCACCAGTTCGATGATCTCCCCGGCGTTGTCCGGCGCGGACATCCGCAGACCGTCCAGCGAGTTCACCCGCGCCGCCAGCGAGATGCTCGACAGCATCCAGATGCTGTCGCAGGTGAGCAGATCGGCGGTGAACAGCGAGTCGTAGCGGCACTGCCAGCCGGCCTTCTCGGCCTCGCCGAACAGCGCGCGCTGGGTGACGCCGGGCAGCACGCCGTTCTTGGCGGGCGGGGTGATCAACTGCTTGTCGCGCGCGATCACGACGGTGGACCGCGGACCCTCCAGCACCCGGTTCTCGGTGCTGGTGAAGATCACGTCGTCCGCGCCCATCCGCGCGGCGAACCGGAGCGCGGCCATATTGGTGGCGTAGGACAGCGTCTTGGCCCCGAGTAGCTGCCACGGCGCCGCCTGCGCCAAGTCGATCGAGATACCGCGCGACAAGCTCACCACCGCGACGCCTTCGGTGCGAGCCTTCTCGACGCGCTCGGGCACCGGCACCACCAGAACGAAGGCCGTCGGCACCGGCACGGCGGCGGCGAGATCACCGGTCTTCACCTTGTCGGGCGCGCCGGACAGTTCGGAGTCGCGGCCGCGGGTGAGCACCAGCCGCATGATCCCTTCGCGCTCGCTGCCCCACTCCTTGGCAGCAGTCTCGACCGCTTCCCGCCATTTCCCCAGCTCCGGCTCGGGCAGATCCAACGCCTGCGCGGAGCGACGTAACCTGCCTAGATGAAATTCGATCGCGCACGCGACTCCTGCGCGCACTAGAACCGTTTCGAAGACACCGTCGCCGCGCAATACGCCAATATCGTCCGCAAACAACAACGGCGCGTCCGCATCGCGGACCACGCCATCGAGTGTTACCAGAACTCGATCCACCATGCGTCGAGCGTAGGCGGTAGGGGCGGACAATGCCTATGTCACGGCCGCTTTCGCAAGACCTTTTGTCAATGTTCCTGGCGGCATCGGTCGCAATACTCGCAAAATGCCGATTCGCTATGCCCAGTTCCGGCTCGGCAGCCCGGTGTACGCCACGCAGAGAAGGCGCAGCCGGAGAAGTCCGCGCTCGGCCCGCGCCGGGGTGAGCCCAGGCAGAGGCAACCGCAGAAAGAGCGCAGCCGGACGAAGTCCGCCGTTAGCCCGCGCCGGGGTGAGCGAAGGCGAGGCAGCCGCCTAGAGTGGAGAAGGTGTCCGTGGTCGTTGCGCCCAGCCCCATCCTCAGTGTGTCGGGAGCCGTGCCGGGAGCGGCGGGTTCGCCCGACGCCGCCGTCGCTTGGCACTACGGCGATCCGTTCGGCGAACAGCGCGCCGCGGTGGACCGCGCCGCGATCGTCGACCGATCGCACCGCTTCGTCCTGCGCATCACCGGCGCCGAGCGCCTCACCTGGTTGCACACCATCTCCAGTCAGCATGTCGCCGCCCTCGGTGACGGGCAGTCCGCGGAGAATCTCGACCTGGATCTGAACGGCCGGGTGCTGCATCACTTCGTGCTCACCGAACTGGACGGCACGGTCTGGATCGACACCGAAGGCGAGCGCGGGGCCGACCTGCTCGCGTTCCTGCAGAAGATGGTGTTCTGGGCCGACGCGCACCCGGTCGATGCGACCGACCACGCGGTGCTGAGCCTGTTCGGGCCACGGGTCGCCGAGCTGACGGACGCGCTCGGCATCGCCGCCCTTCCTGGCGCGTACCAGGCGACGCCGCTGCCCGGCGGTGGCTTCCTGCGCCGGATGCCGTGGCCGACGGCGGACTCCTTCGATCTGGTCATCCCACGCGACCAGCTGGCCGACCGGTGGGCCCAGCTCACCGCGGCCGGAGCGGCGCCCGCCGGGATGTGGACGTTCGAGGCACTGCGCGTCGCGGCCGTTCGTCCGCGGATCGGACTGGATACCGACGAACGGACCATCCCCCATGAGGCCCACTGGATCGGCGGCGTCGCCGAACACGGCGCCGTCCATCTCGACAAGGGCTGCTACCGCGGCCAGGAGACCGTCGCCAGGGTGCACAACCTCGGCAAACCGCCGCGGCACCTGCTGCTGTTGCATCTGGATGGCTCGGCCGACGAACGTCCGGCCACCGGCGACGACGTCACCGCGGGCGGCCGCGCGGTAGGCAGGCTCGGTACGGTCGTCGATCACTACGAACTCGGCCCCGTCGCGCTGGCTCTCATCAAGCGCACGGTTCCGGCCGACACCGCACTCGTCGCGGGCCCGGTCGCGGCGGCCATCGATCCCGATTCGGTGCCTGCCGACGACGCGCCGCAGGCCGGCCGGATCGCGGTCGACCGGCTCCGCGGGCGCTGAACCCGTTGACGAACGACCGGTCGGCCAGGGGCCTTCCCCCGCCGGCGTACCCATCCCCCTCAGCGCCGAGCTCCCTATCCATGACGAGAGGAGCGCTGTCCATGCGCATCGGTGACTCCGGAGAGGTCCTCGCCACCTGCGTCGTGCACGCCGACCTCGAGGTACCGGGGCGAGTCGGTCGCACGGCGATCGACAAAAGGCCGGTAGCCGGCCGGGTCGGGGTGCGTTTTCTCGGTTTGGCGGGCGACCACGTCTGCGACACCAAGCACCACGGTGGCGTGCACCAGGCCGTTTATGCGTACGCCGATGAGGACGCCCGCCGCTGGGGCACGGAACTCGGCCGCGAGCTGGCCGCGGGCTGGTTCGGCGAAAACCTGCGCGTCGCCGGTCTTCCGGTCAGCGACGCGGTGATCGGCTCGCGCTGGTCGATCGGCGACACCCTGTTGGAAGTGAGCGCGCCGCGGGTACCGTGCGCCACGTTCCAGCACTGGAGCGGCGAGCTGCAGTGGGTGAAGCGGTTCGCGCTGCGCAGTGACACCGGCGCCTACCTGCGAGTGCTCACCGAAGGCACGATCGGCGCCGGCGATCGGGTCACGGTGGTGCACGTCCCCGAGCACGGCATCACCGTCCGCGACGTGTTCACCGGTGCCGATCTCGACCTGCTCGCGATCCTGCTGGCCGACGAGCCGACCATCTCCGACGACGTGCGGATGCAGATCGAACGGCACGCGCGCAGGCAGACCAACGCCGCACGCGCTGCCGGCGCGCAAGGACGGCATAGAAGAACCGAGCATCGGAGCGGAGTCGTGAGCGAGCGTCAGCGAGCGAACCGAGAACACAGCGCGCCCTCGCGCACGACGGAGCCGAGCGCCAGCGAGGCGGAGTCGTGAGCGTGGAACTGGTCGAAGTCGTCCGCTCGGGCTTCCGCGAGTGTGTGCACCGCGGCTCGGTGGTGGTGCTCGACGCCGAGGGCGAACCCACCCTGGCGCTGGGCGAGGTGCACCTGCCGATCTTCCCGCGCTCGACGAATAAACCGATGCAGGCGATCACCCTGCTCCGCAACGGTTTCCAGCCGATCGACGACGCCGAGCTGGCCATCGCCACCGCGTCGCACTACGGCGAGCCGGACCACATCGCGCTGGTGCGCAGGCTGCTCGACCGGTTCGGGTTCTCCGAGGCATCCCTCGCGTGCCCACCCGACCTGCCGTTCGAGGAGCGCGCCCGCGCGGCGGTGCTCTCCGACGGACAGCAGCCGCGCCCGATCTACATGAACTGCTCCGGCAAGCACGCGGCGATGCTCGCGACCTGCGCGATCAATGGCTGGCCCACCGAGGGCTACCTGGACCAGGCGCATCCATTGCAACGCGCGGTGGTCGCCACGGTGGCCGATCTGACCGGCGAGCCGGAATCCGATCTCGGCATCGATGGCTGCGGATTGCCGATCATCCCGGTGTCGCTGGTGAACCTGGCCAAGGTGTTCGCGGCCATGGCGACCGCCGAACCCGGCACCCCGGAACGCCGGGTCGCCGACGCCGTCCGCGCACATCCGCGAGTGATTTCCGGCACGAACGGCCCCGACCTGCTCGCTATGCGGGCAACCCCGGGACTGTTGTGCAAGATCGGCGCGGACGGTGTGCACGCGGGTGCGCTGCCGGATGGATCGTCCTTCGCGTACAAGATCGACGACGGTCACGACCGCGCCCGGATGCCGCTGACGCTGGCCATTCTGCATCGGATGGGGATCGAATGGACCGATGCGCATGCGGAACTCGCGGCACCCGCTGTGCTCGGCGGCGGCGCCCGAGTCGGTGTGATCCGCGCGATACCCGGGGTCGTGTAGCGATTTCTCGCGGGGCGACAAGCGGGCAAACGGCACCAGTTCCGGAGTTCTTCACCCACTCCTGGAAGCGAGACCGGCAGACACACGCTAAAGTGTCTGTCAGGAAGAGTATTAATTCGAACGGGGCCGCCACCAAACCCCAGGCCGCCCCGCTGTGACGCGAGGGGGTCAGCCATGGGCCGTGGCCGGGCTAAGGCAAAGCAGACCAAGGTCGCACGCGAGCTGAAATACAGCTCGCCCACGACCGACTTCGCGAGCCTTCAGCGCGAGCTTTCGGGAAGCCCCAACTCCCAGCGGAGTGGTGGTGTGCTGTCCGATGAGCACGACGCGGACGACTCCTTGTCCCGCTGGGATGAGGACGACGACTACGACGACTGGCGCCGCTGACTCGGATTACGTCTTGAAGGGGGAGGCCGACGGGCCTCCCCCTTCGAGCGTTGTCGCGGGTTGACGGGACTGGCGCCGAAAAGGCTTGCAATACACCAGAGTCCCGCATCGGATGAGGATGCGGGACTCTGGTGTGTCTTCCGCCGATATCAGAATCGCGGATGCTCACCGACCAGCACGGCGCGCACCGCGTCGGCGTCCTTGGCCTTCTTGACCGTGCCGAGCGTCCAGCACTCGATGTGCCGCGCGGTCAGCACGGCCAGCGCGCGGTCGACGTCCTCCGGGGCGACGACGGCGACCATGCCGATGCCCATGTTGAACGTCTTCTCCATCTCGGCCCGATCCACCCGGCCGCGCTGGGCGATCATCTTGAACACCGGTGCCGGATTCCAGGTTCCGCGATCCAGGTCGGCGACCATGCCGGCGGGCAGCACCCTGGCCAGGTTGGCCGCCAAACCGCCGCCGGTGACGTGGGCGAACGTGCGCACGTCGGTCTCGGCGATCAGCGCGAGGCAATCCTTGGCGTAGATCCTGGTTGGCTCGAGCAGTTCCTCGCCGAGGGTGCGGCCGAATTCCTCGACATGCCCGGTGAGCGACATGCGGTCGATGTCGAGCAGCACCTTGCGGGCCAGACTGTAGCCGTTGGAGTGCAGGCCCGAGGAGCCCATGGCGATCACCACGTCGCCGGGACGGACCCGATCCGGCCCGAGCACCGCGTCGGCCTCGACCACGCCGACGCCGGTCGCGGACAGGTCGTAATCGTCGGGGTCCATCAGGCCGGGATGCTCGGCCGTCTCACCGCCCAGCAGCGCGCATCCCGCGCGCACGCACCCTTCGGCGATACCGGAGACGAGTTCGGCGACCTTCTCCGGAACGACCTTTCCGATCGCGATGTAGTCCTGCAGGAACAGCGGCTCCGCACCGCAGACCACGAGGTCGTCGACGACCATCGCGACCAGGTCGAGGCCGACGGTGTCGTGCTTGTCCATCGCCTGCGCCACCGCGATCTTGGTGCCGACGCCGTCGGTGGAGGCGGCCAGCAGCGGTTCCCGATACCCACCCTTCAGCGCGAACAGCCCGGCGAAGCCGCCGAGGCCGCCTTGAACCTCGGGCCGGGTCGCCTTCTTCGCCAATGGCCCGAACAACTCGACGGCGCGATCACCTGCCTCGATGTCCACGCCTGCCGCGGCGTACGAAGCACCACCACTTGGGGTCTGTTCAGTCATTTTCGGGGAAAGCTCCAAACCGAATCGGCGGATAGATGCCTGCTCACGCTACCGGAGCGGGATAACGACCCCGCACCGGTGTTGGCTCGCCCTCTTGACAATAGGGCAGCGCGAACCGTAATACGGACCATCAGTCCGACTCGTTCCCGTCGAACAGTCCGGCCATCCGTGTCCGGCGGCGACGCTGCCGCGCCGGGTCGGGCACCGGTACCGCGGCCACCAGACGCCGCGTGTAGTCCTCCCGCGGAGCCCGCAGGATGTGGTCCCGGTCGCCCTGCTCGACCACCGCTCCGTTGCGCAGCACCACGATTCGGTCGGCGAGCTGATCGACCACAGCGAGATCGTGGCTGATGAACAGGCACGCCCAGCCGCATTCGCGCTGGAGTTGCCCGAACAGTTCCAGCACCGCCGCCTGCACCGAGACGTCCAGCGCGCTGGTCGGCTCGTCGGCGACGAGCAGGTCGGGGTCGAGTACCAGCGCGCGGGCCAGGCTCGCACGCTGACGTTGCCCACCGGACAGCTCGTGCGAGTACCGGTGTTCGGCGCCCGCGGGCAGCCGCACGTCGTCGAGCAGTCCGCGCACCCTGGCGCGGATCTGCGCCGAACTGCCGGCCTTGTGCACGATCAGCGGTTCGGCTACGCAGTCGCCGATGGTGAGCCGCGGGTTCAGCGAGCTGGCCGGATCCTGGAACACGAATCCGAAGCGTCGCCGGATCGGTCGCAGCTTACGCTGCGACAGGCCCGCGATGTCCTGCCCGCGCACCCGCACCACCCCGGAGGTCGGCCGTTGCAGCGCCGCGACGCAGCGTCCGATGGTCGACTTGCCCGACCCGGACTCGCCGACCAAGCCGAGCGTCTCGCCCGGTCCGATGCGCAGGCTGACCTCGTCCACCGCGCGGAATCTCGGGCGACCGAACGGCCCGGGGAACTCGACCACCAGATCGCGGACCTCGAGCACCGGCTCGCCCTCGGCTCGAGCGGGTTCGGCGGGGCCGTGGTCTATCTGTTCGGTGCCCAGATGCGGGACCGCGGCCAGCAAGGAGCGGGTGTACTCCGCCTTGGGGCTCGTGAACAGCTCGTCCACCGGCGCTTCCTCGACCACCGCGCCGTCGCGCATCACCACCACGCGGTCGGCGATATCGGCGACAACGCCCATGTTGTGGGTGATCAGGACGATCGCGCTGCCGATCCGGTCGCGCAAGTCACGCAGCAGTGCCAGGATCTCGGCCTGCACCGTGACGTCGAGCGCGGTGGTCGGCTCGTCGGCGATGATCACCTTGGGCTCGCAGGCGATGGCGATGGCGATCATCACACGTTGCTTCTGCCCGCCGGAGAGCTGGTGCGGGTAGTAGTCCACCCGGTGTTCCGGATCGGGCAACCCGACCGTCCGCAACAACTCCACCGCGCGCGCCTTGGCGGCCTTCTTGCCCAGATCGGTGTGTGCCCGCAGCGCCTCGCCGATCTGGAAGCCCACCGTGAACAACGGGTCGAGCGCCAGACCCGGCTCCTGGAACACCATCGAGATCGCGCCGCCACGCACAGCGGTGAGCTGCCGCTCGCTCATCCCGGTGATCCGTTCGGTTCCCAGGGTGACAAGGCCGCGTACCGAGGCGGTCTGCGGCAACAACCCCATCGCGGTCCGCGAGCTCACCGACTTCCCGGAGCCGGATTCGCCGACGATGGCCAGTACTTCGCCGGGATAGACCTCGTAGGACACGTCGGTGGCCGCGTGCACGGGCCCCGCGTCGGTGGCGAAGGTGACCGACAGCGATTCGATCGACAGGGCAGGGCGGTCTCGCTCCGCCGTGGATGACTCAGGCATTGGTGGTGTCCTTCCCGCCGACTCCGTCGTGCGCGCCCGGAACGGTTTCGGGCTGCTCGGCGGCGGCACTCGGTGCGGCGGCCCGACGGGTGCGCAGGATCGGGTTGAGCACTTCGTTGAGGCTCTCACCGACCAGCGTCATGCCGAGCACGACGAGCACGATGGCGACACCAGGGAAGATGCCGGTCCACCAGATGCCGTTGGATACGTCCGGCAGCGCCTTGTTCAGGTCGAAGCCCCACTCCGCTGCTTGGGTCGGTTCGATGCCGAAACCGAGGAAACCCAGGCCGGCCAGGGTGAGGATGGCCTCCGATCCGTTCAACGTGACGATCACCGGCAGCGACTGGGTGACGTTGGCGAGGATGTGCCGGAACAGGATTCGCGACGTCGACGCGCCGGTCACCCGCGCGGCGTCGACGTACGGCTCCTGCTTCACCGCCACCGTGGCATTGCGCACCACCCGGAAGTATTGCGGCACGAACACCGCCGTGATCGCCACCGCGGCGGACAGCACACCGCCCAGACTTGTCGAGCGGCCACCCGCGACCACGATGGACACCACGATCGCCAGCAGCAGCGTCGGGAAGGCGTACATCGCGTCCATGAACAGCACGAGCACCCGGTCCGGCCAGCGGCCGATATAGCCGGACAGCAACCCGAGCGGCACACCGATCAGCAGGGAAAGCACCAGCGAGATCGCGATCACCCACAGTGCGGTGCGCGCACCGTAGATCACCCTGGAGAACACGTCTTCCCCACGCACCGAGGTGCCGAACCAGTGCTCGGCCGACGGCGCCTGCTGACGGGCGAAATCGACGCCGTCGGCGGCGCTCTGGGCGAATCCGTACGGCGCGATCAGCGGGGCGAAGAGCGCGGCGAGCACGAAGACGCCGACCAGGCCGAGCCCGAGGATGAGCGTCGCGCGCTGCAATCCCGCGGTCATCGAGAACAGCCGCAGGCCGGGCACGCCCCGGCGCGGCACCGGCGGCGCGAGCACCGGTTCGTTCAGCAGTTCCGGAGCGGTCATCAGAACCTCACCCTCGGATCGATCAGCGCCACCAGGACGTCCACCACGAAACTCATCACCGCCACGATGAGCGCGATGAACGCGACGATGCCCTGCACGGCGATGAAATCCCGCGCCGACAGATACGACGCGAGCTGGTAGCCGAGCCCTTTCCATTCGAACGTCGTCTCGGTGAGCACCGAGGCGCCGAGCATCATGGCGATCTGCATGCCCATCACCGTGACGATCGGGATCATCGCGTTGCGGAAGGCATGTCGTCCGGTCACGACCCGGCGGGACAGGCCGCGCGCCCGTGCGGCGTCCACGTAGTCCGCGCGCAGCGTCTGGATCAGGTTGATCCGCACCAGCCGCAGGAAGATGCCCGCGGTCAGCAAGCCGAGCGCGATCGCCGGCAGCACGGCGTGTTTCAGCACGTCGACCAGATATTCGTTATCGCCGTAGAGGATCGCGTCGATCACCATGATGTTGGTCTTGGGCGAAACATGCTGGAGCTGGAGTTCGACGTTGGTACTGGCCCGGCCCGCCACCGGCAACCAGCCCAGCTCCACCGCGAACACCAGCTTCAGCAGCAAGCCGACGAAGAACACCGGCGCGGCGTAGAACAGGATGGCCAGCAACCGCAGCCCGGTGTCGGCGGCCGAATCCCGGTGAGTAGCGGCATGTCTGCCGAGCGGTACACCGATCGCAAACGCGACGACCAGCGCCCAGCACACCAGTTCCAGCGATGCGGCGCCATAGGTGACGACGACCTCGCTGATCTCCCGGTTGTCCTGGGAGCGACCGAGGTCCCCCCGCATGAGCCCGGAGAGGTAATCCCAGTACTGGGCCAGGATCGGCCGGTTCAACCCGGCCGCCTCCTTTCGCGCCTCGATCTGCTCCTGCGTCATGCGCCCGCCCATCGCGGCGCTGATCGGGTCGCCGACCACGCGCATCAGGAAGAACACAACCGTCACGAGGATCAACGCGGTCACCGGAATCAGCAGCAGGCGCACGCCCAGATAGCGCAGCAGCGCAAGGTACCGAGAGTCATCGCCGCCCTTGACGGTTCGCGGCAACCCGAAGCGCCGGACCCGGGCCTGCGCCGTATCCGGCGCTGTTGTCGTCCCGGGCCCGGCAGTGTCGCCGGAACTCACTTGCTCAGCACCGTATAGCGGAACTTGAACGACGAGTCGAGCGTCTGCTCGACGCCCTGCACGTCATTGGCCGAGACCGCGATCTGCTTGCCGGACAACAGCGGAACGATCGGCAGGAAGTTCTGCGCCAGGTCACGCTGTACCTGCCTGATCTGCTCCATCCGCTTGTCCTTGTCCGGCTGGGTCGCCTCGGCGATCAGCTGCGCGGAGATGCCCGGGTCCTCGAAATGCGACTGCAGGAAGTTGTTCGGCCCGAAGAACGGGCTGAGGTAGTTGTCCGGGTCCGGGAAATCCGGGAACCAACCGAACTGGTAGAGCGGGTACGCGTCGCGCGCACGTTCCCGCTGGTAGGTGACCCACTCGGTGGATTGCAGGTTGACCAGGAACAGGCCGGTGGCTTCCAGCTGCGACTTGATCGCCGCGTATTCCTCGGAGCTGCTGGAGCCGTAGTGGTCCGGGTTGTATTGCAGGTTCAGCTCGACCGGCGTCGCGACACCGGCGTCGGCGAGGAACTTCGCGGCCCGATCCTTGTTCGGCTTGGCACCGTAGATGTCCTTGAACGGCTCCGCCGCGCCCGGCATGCCGTGCGGCACGGACGAATACGCGGGCAGATAGGTGTTCTTGTAGACGCCGTCGGCGAGCGCGGCCCGGTCGACGGTGGCGGCGACGGCCTTGCGGACGGCCAGCTTCTGCTCCGGCGTACCACCCGGCATGGTGTTCAGGTTGAACACGATGTAGCGCAGCTCGCCACCGGGACCCTCATGCACGGTGACCTTGTTGTCGCCCCGCAATGATTCGACGTCGGTGGGCGTGAAGGACCGGTATCCGACGTCGAGCGACCCGTTCTGCAGGTCCAGCTTCATATTGTCGGCGGTGGCGTAGTACTTGGTCGACACCGTCTTGGTTTTCGGGGTGCCGAGAATGCCGTTGTAGTCGGCGAACGCCTGGTACTCCACCAGCTTGTTCTTGTCGTAGCTCGCGATGGTGTACGGGCCGGAGTAGCCCTTGGCCCGTACCACCTCATCGTCCGCCATCACCGTGTCGGGCGCGTACACCTTCTCGTCGACGATCGGTCCGGCCTGGGTGGGCAGAATCGCCGGGAAGGTCTGGTCGTTGGCGACCTTCAGCGTGAACGCGACGGTGCGCGGGTCGACGACGTCGGTCTTCTCCAGGTTGCCGAGCAGCGACGCGGGGCCGTTCGGATCGTTGATCCGCAGCATCCGGTCGAAGGAGAACTTGACGCTGGTCGCGGTCAACGGGTTGCCATTGGCGAACTTCAGGCCCTCTTTCAGGGTGCACGTGTACACCGTCGGCGCGGTGAACTCGCACTTCTGCGCCGCGTCCGGCCGTGGGGTCGCGTCGCTGGGAGCGAAGTTGAGCAGGTACTGGTAGATCTGCGTCTCGGCGACCAGCGACCCGTTGTCATAGGCGGCCGCCGGGTCGAGCGAGAAGATCTTGTCGGTGGTGCCCGCCACCAATCCTGCGCCGCCACCGTCACCGGTTCTTCCGGAACCGCAGCCCGCCACCATTGATGCGGCCAACGCCACTAGGCCGACGGCCGCGATGGTTCGCGCCCCGGTCCGCCGCCCACTCCTCGAATTCCTCATCACGGCCCCACTTCTCGAGCGCCGCACCGCGTTCCCCTGGATCGCAGGCCCGGTACGGACACGGGTGAACTTCCGATCTGATCGGCACCGTACCTACGAAGCATTTTCGGCACGTTACGTTTTCGAAGAAAAATAGCCGCGTCGTCAGCAGGGGTTATGCGTCGCGTCGATGACGCGGCGGAAAAAACCGGTCGTACGTCCAGAATTGCCAGAGACCGCGAGAGGCGATGTCTCGAGTACGCCACATCGCAGTGCGCGACAGTCCAAAACTGTACCCATGGGTCACCGACCGAAGCACCGGCCGACACCCACCGCCAGCGTCTTCACCCCAACTGGCGGGTGAAATCCCCTGCGCCGGGCGCCTTTCCAATTGGCGAGCAGGGAGGGGTTTGACTGTGGGTCGGGACGACGACGGTATCGGTGATGATTTCACGGCGTTGCCGCGCCACGTACATGCTGAGGACGATCGGGTTGCCGAATCCGATAAGCGCCTAACTCAACGGGTCAGCGCAGTCCGGCTGTCGGGGGTCGGGCAGTGGGCGACAAGCGATGAAACGCCGAATGGGCCGCTATCGCGTGTGCGGTGTCCTGATACCCAGCATTGCTTGCGGCTCGCCCCTTTCGAGGACGGCCGGATCGGGCCGCACGATCGCAACATTCCCGGCGGGTGCAAGTGGGTCGGCACCGAGGTGCTGGACGACCGGCTCGGCATCCCACGCGACTACCTGATCACCATCGGCGACACCACCGGTATCGACCGGAAGCGGCTGCCACGTGATCGGTGGTGACTCGAATGACGGACAGGACAACAGATCTGGCGGACGATGACACCGTGGTCCTGGCGGACACTCCGGTGTCCCGGTGCCAGTTCTACCAGCGGGTGTGCGGGCTGCCCGCACGGATAGACCCGCAGATGGGCCGAATCTTCGTGCTATCCGGCAGCGTCGGCGCGATCACCGTGCCCGCGCAGCTCGGCGCGCTGGTGAAGAACCATCTGAACCAGGCCGCACCGGCTGGGCCGATCATCTCGCATCCACGGTCGAAGCGATGGACATTCCTGATCAGGCCGGACGTCCGCGATGAGATGCCGCTGTTCACCGAGTTGTTCCGGCTCAACGCGACCTTGTCTCCGATCGGAGCGCAGATCGCGCTGCCCTCCCCTGCCGATGATGCTGGGGCTGTGGGGTTTCGGCTGTGGGCGCAGGCCCCACGCGATTCCTACCGGCCGTCCGGGCTGGCGGCAATCGAGGCCATCCGTGCCGGCGTGCGTGCGCGACCAGGGCGGCGGAGGTAACCCGCATGGCCGAGCGGCGCATTACGGAACTGAACGGCGAGACCGTGGTGTGGCGGGTGGAGGCGGAGGTGATCCGTGTGCTGCTGGTGCAACGCGCGGACGGTTCGAGCATCCGATTCCGCATCCCGCCAACGCTGGGTGAGTGCGTCGACCTCATGCCGCGCTCGCTGTGGGAACAGGTCCGCTACGAGCACGAACGATCGAAAATCGACTAACGGGAGGAAACAATGGCCATCGCCACCGCCATCCGCACTGCCCTGCTCACCGGCAGCCTGATGTTGGGCACCGCCACCGTCGCCCACGCCGAACCTGTCCCCACCTCCAAGGACGAGGTGGTGTGCTTCCCGCACGCCATCGAACCCCGCAAGAACGGCCACAACTCGATCGCATCGATCTCGTACGGGTTCAAGGTGCACTGCACCGGTCGGCCCTCGCTGCGCAGCGTCACGACCAAGCTGTGGCGTTACGATGCCTCCCACGGGAAACGGTACGTGCAGGCCGAACGCACGGACACCTCGACCGACCCGGATGTCGAAACGCTGTACTCCGCGTCCTGCTCGAGTGCCGGAGTCCTGTACGGGTTCCATACACAGGTGATCGTGAACGCGTTCAACGGCAAACTGGGACCGCGGCAGCGACAACAGCTCGACCATCTCGGCGATCTGCTGACACCACGGGAAGGGAATGACCAATGGACACTCTGGACCATCCAGCGGTCACCGTGGCCCTCGATGCCCTCGCGGATGCTGACCGGGATCGCACCCCGGTCAGCGCCGTCATCCGCGACGACATCGCTGCTGTCGTGATCGACGGCAGCCACGGCCGCTACATCGTGTTCGTCCACCCCGACGGCGACCATTGGGCGACGCACGGAACCACGTTCGGCGCAGCCCGGCCCACCGAACCCCGGCACGAACACACCCCGAACTGGGAGCCGTTGCAGCGACTCGGAACCAGGTTCCGGTCCGCAACTGCCGACCGATCCGGTGAGGGCTGGTTCGCGGTCCTCGGTCTCGCTGCCCACGATGCGGTTTCCCTGTCGGTGGCTTCCTCGCTCGAGGAACATGTCGCACCGATCGGGGAGGACGGTTTGGCGTTCGCGGTAATCCGCGCGTACGGCAGCGACATGCCGCACGTCACTGTGAACACCCGCGACGGCCGGCGAGTGTCAGCCGGACCGCTCGCGGCCTGATCAGAAGCTCCACCCGAATCCGCTACGGGTGGGGCTTCGTCAGTCCCGGGTTTGCACCCCTGATCCCTACCGTCCGCCGCAGGCGATACTGCGGCGAATAGTGGGCGACGAATTCTCCTGCGGTGCTGCGGTTCTCCCGGTTGCCGATGTGATCCGCGCCTTGTTGCGTGCACCAGCACGAAACCACCGCGCCGCCGCTCGAGAGCGGTTCAGCACGGCATGCCGAGGAGCTGCTCAGCGACCGTCCCCGTTCACGGACGGCTCAGCGCGCTCGCATTCGCGTTCTCGCTCAACAGCACCGACTCGGACTGGCCGGTCAGCATGCCCTCGAGCACGTTCTTCCCGATGGCCGCCTCGGTGGGCAGCGGGATCGGATAGTCGCCGTCGAAGCACGCCGAGCACAGCCGGGAGCGCGGCTGCTCGGTCGCGGCGATCATGCCCTCGATGGAGATGTAGCCGAGGCTGTCGGCGCCGATCGACCGGCGCACCCCCTCGACCATGTCCGCGACATCGTCCTCGGTACCGGCGCCGTTGGCGATCAGTTCCGCGCGGGAGGCGAAGTCGATGCCGTAGAAGCACGGCCATTTCACCGGCGGCGAGGCGATCCGCACGTGGATCTCCAGCGCGCCCGCCTCGCGCAGCATGCGGACCAGTGCGCGCTGGGTGTTGCCGCGCACGATCGAGTCATCCACGACGATCAGGCGCTTGCCGCGGATGACCTCGCGCAGCGGGTTGAGCTTCAGCCGGATGCCCAGCTGGCGGATGGTCTGGCTCGGCTGGATGAACGTGCGCCCCACATAGGCGTTCTTCATCAGGCCTTGGCCGTAGGGCACCCCCGACCCCTGCGCGTAACCGACGGCGGCCGGCGTGCCCGATTCGGGGACCGGGATCACCAGATCCGCCTCGACCGGATGCTCCTTCGCCAGGCGGCGGCCGATCTCCACCCGGGTCGCGTGCACCGACCGGCCCGCGATAGTGCTGTCCGGCCGGGCCAGATACACGTACTCGAAGACGCAGCCCTTGGGCTCTGGGTTGGCGAAGCGCATCGAACGCACGCCGTCGGCGTCGATCGCCAGCAGTTCGCCGGGCTCGATCTCCCGGACGAACGCGGCGCCGACGATGTCCAGCGCGGCGGTCTCACTGGCAACGACCCAGCCACGCTCCAGCCTGCCCAGGCACAGCGGGCGCACGCCGTGCGGGTCGCGCGCCGCGTAGAGGGTGTGCTCGTCCATGAAGGTCAGGCAGAACGCGCCCTTCAGCGTGGGCAGCAGCTCCATCGCGGCCTGCTCGATGCTGGAATCGGCCGCGGCGTGCGCGAGCAGGGCCGTGACCACGTCGGAGTCGGAAGTCGCCGCGGCGGGCTGCGGACGGCCACCGCGGACCGAAGCGCCGAGCAGACCGAGTTCCCGTGCACGACCGGCCAATTCGGCGGTATTGACGAGATTTCCGTTGTGCCCCAAGGCTAGTCCGGAACCGACCGCGGTGGTACGGAAGATGGGCTGGGCGTTCTCCCAGGTCACTCCGCCGGTGGTGGAGTAGCGACAGTGGCCGACGGCGATGTGACCGGGCATGGCGGCCAGGGTCTGCTCGTCGAATACCTGGCTGACCAGACCGAGATCCTTGAAGACGAGGATCTGTGAGCCGTCCGACACCGCGATGCCCGCCGCCTCTTGCCCACGGTGCTGCAACGCGTACAGGCCGTAGTACGTGAGCTTGGCCACTTCCTCGCTCGGCGCCCAGACTCCGAAGACACCGCACTCCTCGCGCGGCTCGTTCTCGTCGGCGTCGGGGGCGGAAAACGAGGTGGCGGAAGTGCTGTCGACCGGCAGTTCGGCGTTGGTCACCGTTTGCTCCCTGTTCGGGCGGGCTGGGGGCAGATTTCATTCTACGGGTGCACGCCCGTGCCTTCGCACCGCCACCGCATCCGAGCAGCAATTGGGGATGACCGAAGCTACGGATTTTCGCCACCGTCAGCTGTTACCGTGCGCAACGTGACGACTACGGATGACGCGCGCAAGCCGGGGTCGGACACGCCCCAGGATCGCAGGCCTTGGCCTCGTATGGTGCTGCTCCCCCTCGCCGTGCTGCCCCTGCTGACCGCGCTGCTGGGCATCATGTACCTCGACTACGTCGTCGATCCGGAGAAGAACCTGCACGATTTCCCCGTCGCCCTGGTCAACCAGGACGTCGGGGACGTCATCGGCAGCGGGGACGAGCGCAGGCAGGTGAACTTCGGCAATCAGATCACCGAAGCGCTGGTGCAACGCGTGCCGTCCGACAAGGTCGACCTGCGGGTGATCAGCATCAGCGAGGCGGAGCGGCAGATGCAGTCCGGGCAGGTCTACGGCGCGATCGTCATCCCGAGCGATTTCAGCAAGGTTCTCGGCATTCTCGGTGTGGGCAGCGTCATACCGGGTGACATCCAGCGTCCCATCATCACGCTGCAGACGAACCCACGCACGGGCGCGTTCGGCACCCAGATCGTGCTCCGGATCGGTGACCAGGCGCTGACCGAGGTGAACAAGCAGGTCGGCAGGCAGCTGACCGATCAGGTCAGCGCGCAGCTGGCGCCGCGGCCCGGCGGCCCGCCCGCACCCGAACTGTCCGGCGCGACCAGGGTCGCGCTCGCCTCGCCGGTCCAGGTGGTCGTGCAGCAGTACCACCCGTTGCCCGACGGCAGCGGTCAAGGCCTCACCGCGTTCTTCTACGCGCTGCTGTTGCTGCTGGCCGGAGTGATCGGCGCGATGGTCATCCACACCATGATCGACGCTCAGCTCGGTTTCGTGCCCACCGAGTACGGGCCGTGGTATGTGCACTATCCGCCGACGCCGATCTCGCGGTTCACGACGCTGCTGATCAAGTGGGGCGTGTTCGTGCTGGCGGCGAACATCGTCGCCGGGGTGTTCCTGATCGTCGGCACGCTGCTGGACATGCCCATCGGCAATCCGCTCGCGCTGTTCCTCTACAGCGTGCTGGCCATGACCGCGGTGGGCGTGACCGGGCTGTCCATGCTGGCGGCGATCGGGTCGGCGGGGCTGCTGGTGAACCTGATCCTGTTCGTCATCCTCGGCCTGCCGTCCTCCGGCGGCACCGTGCCGATCGAGGCGACGCCGCGGTACTTCGGCTGGCTGGCCTCGTTCGAGCCCATGCACCAGGTGTTCCTCGGCGTGCGGTCGATTCTGTACTTCGACGCGAACTTCGACGCCGGGCTCACCCGCGGGGTGTGGATGGCGGTGCTCGGGCTCGCGATCGGGCTGGTGTTCGGCGCGGTGGTCACCCGCTTCTACGACCGCAAGGGGCTGGAGCGGCGCAACCGCGTCCGAGCGTGAGCGGCCCGCGGCGGACGTCAGTCGGTCGCGGCGCGGGCGATCGGCAGCCAGTGACCTATTTCGGCCGCGCGGGTGCCGGATGCGCTGACCGCACCCGAGTCGACCGCGGCGTCGAAGTCGAGCAGGCCGGTGGCCAGCAACAGCCAAGTGCGCGGATCGGTCTCCACCACGTTCGGCGGGGTGCCCCTGGTGTGCCGAGGGCCCTCGATGCACTGAACCGCGACGAATGGCGGTACCCGGACCTCCACCGAGTGCCCCGGCGCCGAGGCCGCCAGCGAACGCGCCGTGGTTCGCACCGCCGCCGCGAGTTCGGTCCGCGCCGGCGCGCCCGCCGACTCGTCGCGCAGCCACTCGCTCACCGCCGCCACCGCCGCCCGCATCTCCGCTGGATCAACCGCCCCTCGCGCCACGCAGCAGACCTTACTTTCCGCTCCCGACACCCGAGGCCAGCACTCAGCACAGTTGCCCGGCACCACACTCTGGGAAAGATGCGCAAGATCCGGGCGACTGTAGGCGAAACGGTCACGCGGCCCTACCTTCTTCTTGTGCCTCCGGTCGTCCGGATTGATCGGGGTGTGCGAGCGGGGCAGGGATGGTTTTCATCGCGGCTGCACTCGATGGCCAAGGAGGCTCGGCCCCCTGCCCCGCTGCTTCTTCCCG